>PMLK01000082.1 GCA_003158875.1 Chloroflexota bacterium | reverse complement strand
GTTGTCGGCCTGCGAGCGGTCCAGCGCGTCACACGTTCCCAGTACCTGGGCATTTCTTGCCGCAGAGTGGCCAAAGCAGCGGTTCGCGGTCGAGATTGATGCCCAATCCGGGCATTCCCGACCTACACCCGAGGTACACGAGGTGCTAGGCGTTCGATATGCCCAGCACCTGGGCAGGTCCCGGGGCCCGAGTTTGTGCAGGGCCCCGTGTCCGGCGGGTGGGAAAACCCTGCTCGGGCCGCACGTAGGTAGCGCGGCGCACGCCACTCCCCGCGCGCCACTCAGAATCGAAAGGGCGGCTGGCCCGAAGGCGCGACCGCCCTTTCCGTTGCTCGCCGTATGAGATCTAGCTATTCATGTACAGCACGATGAGGCCAGCGATGGATACGGCCGCACCGAGATACCAGAGCCTCGGTGGGCGGTGACCCTGGAGCCAGAAGGCGAACGGCACTGCCACCAGGGGAGCCACAGCCGCGATCGACTGGACCACGCCGGCGGACAGGGTCTGCTGCGCCCAGACCGTGAAGGTCACGGCCAGGATCGGCCCGAGCAGCGAGTTGAGGCCCGCCCAGTAGAGCGGCCGGGAGGTCAGCTTGCCGGCATCGGAACTCGTGAGCGCCTTCACGGTTCCATCCGCGGCGCTGAAGCCCCACTTCCGCTTCCATACGTAGCGCGCCGCCAGGTACACGACGACGGCTACGAGGAGGCCGCCGACCATGCGCTGGAAGGAAATCGTGATCACGTCGGGCGGAGTGTGGGCCGCCTTCATCAGCAGGATGCCCTTCCTCGTGGCGGCCAGGCTGATGCCCTGACCGAGAGCGGCCAGGAACGCCATGCCTATGCCGAAGAAGACCGTTTTGCGCGGAACATCCTTGAACGTGGTCTTGACCACATAGGGCGCGAGGCCGATGACGACGCCGAGCAGGATCACGCCGCAGAACTCGAGCTGGAGGGTCGTGAGCTTGTCGGCATACCAGTAGAAAGCAACGATGGCGGCGATGGCCGCCGCCAGGGTCTCTTCGATTAGCGACGCCAGCGGAGCGCCGAGGCTGGGCAGGGCCGCGAGGAGCGACATGCCGCCGATGCCAAAGCCAATCGCGCCGGCCGTGGCGAAGAGCAGCGCCTCACCCCGCAGACCTTGTCCGAACGCGAATGCCCAGAAGCCCAGCACGATTGCCGCGAACAGCAGGCGGAGCACGTTCTGGCGAACGAAGCCGATCAAGGCGACTCCGCGGCCGGCGATGACCGGAGTGACGCCGAAGAAGAACGCGGCGAAGAGGGCGGGAATCACAGGGCCACCTCCGCCCAACGGCCCGCGACGAGCGGCCCGACGACCGCGACTAGCGGCTGGACGACCGCGACGAGAGGCCGGCGGTAGTGTCGGTGGGGGGCGGCGACTCTAATGGTCATGTACTAACTCTTTCTTCAGGGGGTTTGGGCGAATCTACAGGGCGGCCGACCGTACGCCCCCACCCTCATGTCCCCTTCTCGTCGTGCCGGCGGTCACTCACCCGCCGCGACCAACGGCCCGATCTCCTCCCTGTTCGGCACAACCGGCCGGCGCGGCAAGCGGGGCCGCAGCACTTCGACGATCGCCAGCGCGATGACGGCGACGGAGATCGGCAGCGGTCCCGGGAACGCCAGAGCCAGGGCGATAAGCCGAGACGAGGCCGCCGCGCTGAGTGAGAACGCGCCGTAATGCGGCTGCGCGGCGGGCCACAGCGCCGGCGTCGCGGATGCGAGGCCGCGCCGACCCAGCAGGACCAGGGCAACCGCCACTCCGACCTCGAACGGGAGTGGCAGCGGCGAATAGAGCGATTGCGACGCGAGCGACGCGCTGATCGCGGGATACTCCGCCAGGAATGTGCCCCATGGCAGCAGCGGCAGTGTGACCAGGCCGAGAACGACGGCCAGACCGACGGCGCGCCACCGATTCTCGGCCAGCATCGCGGGAATGGCATACGGCTTGGCCACCGCCGTTAGAGCCCCGCCGCCGACGACCAGGAAGCCCAGAAGAGCCAGGTCAGGGCTGGCCGGCAGGATCCCTTCGATGAAGGGAGGGAAGGCGAGCCACCACCACGGCAAGTGAAAGTGGCGAATGGCCAGGATCATGCCCGCCAGTCCGGCAATGGGCCAGAAGCAGGCCGCGAATCCTTCGCCGAAGGGCAGGAGGGGCAAGTTGAGCAACAGCGCCGGCGGCGGCGCGGCGTAGAAGATGCCGAAATCGCTATGAGCCTGCCAGGGATTCGCGCCGTGGACCCAGGCGTCTGTAGCGCGGTAGTAGAGATGGGCGTCCTGGAAGAGGACCCGTGGATCTCCCAGAGTCAACTGCAACCGGAGATAGAGCATGTAGAAGAACACCATCGGCAGGATCAATCGATCCATGCTCTTGGCGACGAAACGCCAGTCGAGACGCGGCGCGCCCCGCGCGGCCGAAGCGGACAACACGAGTCAACCTCTAGGATCAGTAAACCCCAGCCGATGAACCGTAGCACGGCATGCCCGGGCCCAACTTGGCGCCAGTAATGACAAGAAACCGAGTGCGCATCTCGCAACAACCTTGACAACGGCATTGACAAGGTTCTATCTTCCGGTTGCGACAATTCGGTTAGCCGGAAGGCCCACCGTGGGCCGCCAGACAGTCAGAACGCGGCGGGTTGGAGGTGCTTACATGGCGATCATCAGGCGGGTGAGCCCATTCGGTGATCTGCTGTCTCTGCGCCAGGCGATGGACCAGCTGTTCGAGGAAAGCTTCGTCAAGCCCGGGACATGGCAGCTGGGTGACGGACAACTCGTGCCTATCGACGTTCGCGACGCGGGCGATGAAATTGTGGTCCAGGCCGTCCTGCCGGGCATCAAGCCCGAGGAGGTCGAAATCACGATGGAGGGCAGCACCCTCAGCATCGCCGGCGACACCAGTTCTTCGATACCGGATCGAGAAGGACTACTGCTCCAGGAAATCCGGCGAGGACGTTTCGTTCGAACCCTCACCTTGCCGGAAGGTCTCGAGCCGGACAAGGCCGTGGCCAGCTTCGAAGACGGCATGCTGACCATTCGGATTCCGAAGGCGGAGGTCGTCAAGCCGCGGCAGATCAAGATCAAATCCGGCGATGGCCAGCGAACGCAGCCGGCAGCCGTCGAGACGAAGTAGGCAGCCGGTGTCCGATCCCAGGTTTCAGCGCGACCCCCGACGTCCATGTTTCGTAATCAGCGTGGCGGCGAGTCTCGTCCAGGCTCATCCGCGGACGCTGCGAATATACGAGGACGAAGGATTGCTGGCGCCGGCTCGGACTCCCACGAACATCCGTCTCTATTCGGAAAACGACATTCGGCGAATCCTCTGGATCAGGCGTCTAACCCAAGAACGGGGAGTCAACCTGGCTGGAGTCAAGCTTCTGTTCGAACTCGAGGAGAGACTCGGGACGAGGCTCCTCGAAGCCCTCTTCGACGACACCAAAGCCCGCGAAGCCGGGGCGGCAGCCGCCGCACACGGCTCTCAATCGGGTGAATCCACCGAGACGGCCGGCGACCGGGCCGCCGAAACCTCTCCTGACGGGAGCGGCAACGGCTACGGCCCGGAAGACGATCAGACCACCTACCAAACGACATTCTCGGCCCCGCCGAGCGCCAGACCCATCACACGTATAGTGGCCACTCGCGTGACCACGACTCGATCAGGAGATCCCAATGACTGACCGGCCGGCCGACAAGGACGACGAGCAGCAAGTGAACAAAGACGAGCGCGAGCCAGAGGACAACCACACGGCAAAGACGGCGAACACCGCCGCGGACGCCGAGTCCGTCAACGTCGTCGCTCTACCCGCACCCGACGCCGACGAGCAGCCGCTCCACGTCGAGGGCATCAGGGAACTGCCCCTGGTCGCTCTGCGTGAGACCGTCATCTTTCCCGAGATGATCGTGCCGCTCCAAGTTGGACGCGAGAAGAGCGTAGCCGCGCTCAACGCCGCGGTCGCCGCCAACGGTCCCATCGCTCTGGTCACTCAGCGCCAGGCGGAGCGCGAGGAGATCAACGACCAGTCCGAGCTCTTCGAAGTGGGCACCCTGGCGAAGATCGCCCAGGTCGTCCAACTCCAGGACGGAACGGTTCGGGCGATAGTCCAGGGCCAGAACCGCTTGCGTGTCGTCGGCTTCGCCCAGACCAGCCCGTACATCATCGTCAAGGTCGAGGAGATCCCGGACGTCACCCCCGACGGCATCGAGATCCAGGCCCTGATGCGGACGGTCCAGGCCCAGATCGAGCAGTACGTGGCCAACGGAGCGCCGGTTCCGCCCGAAGCCGCGGTCGCCGCCCGTAACATCAGCGAACCCGGACTGCTCGCCGACATGGTGGCCTACAGCCCCGATCTGTCGACCGAGCAGCGCATGGAGCTACTCGAAACAACCGACGTCGTCGAGCGGCTGAAGATCGTCTCTACGTTCCTGGGCCGTCAGATCGAGATACTCGAGCTGAAGGGCAAGATCCAGTCCGAAGTCAAGTCCGAGATGGACAAGACGCAGCGCGAATACATCCTTCGCGAGCAGCTCAAGGCCATCCAGCGCGAACTCGGCGAAGACGACCCTCAACAAGCCGAGATCAACGAGTTGCGCGACAAGGTCGAAGCCGCCGGCATGCCGGAGGAGGTCAAGGCTCGCGCGCTCAAGGAAGTCGATCGCATGAGCCGGATCCCGTCCGCCTCGCCGGAGGTCGGTGTCATCCGTACCTACGTGGACTGGCTCGTGGCTCTGCCGTGGAATGTCTCCACGACGGACAACCTGGACATCAAGTCCGCCGCGATCATCCTCGATGAGGACCACTACGGCCTGGAGAAGATCAAGGAGCGCATCCTCGAGTACCTCGCCGTGCGAAGTCTCGCCGATACGCTGCGTAGTCCGATCCTCGCCTTCGTCGGGCCTCCTGGTGTAGGCAAGACCTCACTGGGCAAGTCGATCGCTCGGGCGATGGGTCGCAAGTTCGTGCGCATGAGCCTCGGCGGAATCCACGACGAAGCCGAGATTCGAGGCCACCGGCGCACGTACATCGGCGCCCTGCCCGGCCGGATCATTCAGAACGTCAAGACGGCCGGTTCCNNCCAGGACAACTACCTGGAGGTGCCGTTCGACCTCACGAAGGTGCTCTTCATAACCACGGCCAACCTGCTCGACCCCATCCCCGCGCCGCTGCGCGACCGAATGGAAGTCATCCAGCTGCCGGGTTATACCGAGACCGAGAAGATCGAGATCGGCAAGCGGTTCCTCATCCCCAAGCAGATGAAGAACCACGGCCTGACGGCCAAGAACATCGCCATCACCGACGAGGCGATGGTCGAGCTGGTCCGCTCATACACGCACGAAGCCGGCGTCCGCAATCTCGAACGTGAGATCGCCAACGTCATGCGCAAGGTTGCCCGGGCAGTTGCCGAGGGCCGCAAGCGAAAGACCGTTGTCGACCTCAAGAGACTCAACGAGTACCTGGGGCCGCAGCGCTACGAGTACGGCGAGCTCGAGTCCGAGGATCAGATCGGTTCCGCGACCGGCCTGGTCGTGACCGAAGTCGGCGGTGACGTCATCGCCATCGAAGTCACGCTCATGGAAGGCAAGGAAGACTTCATCCTCACCGGCCAGCTCGGCGAAGTGATGCGCGAGTCCGCGCGAGCGGGCCTGTCGTGGATCCGCGCCCATGCCGCTCAACTCGGCATCAAGCGAGAGGTCTTCGAGCGGAACACGCTGCACATCCACGTTCCGGCCGGCGGCATACCGAAGGACGGACCGTCCGCCGGAATCACGATGACTCTGGCTATGGTCAGTGCCTTCACCGGCATCCCAGTCCGCAAGGACGTGGCCATGACCGGCGAGATCACCCTCCGCGGCAGGGTTCTGCCCATAGGCGGGCTAAAGAGCAAGATCCTGGCGGCGCACCTTTCGGGCGCCAAGATGATCATCCTGCCGCACAAGAACGAGAAGGACCTGCGGGACATCCCCGAGGAAATCCGCAAGTCGATGAAACTCGTTCTCGTGGACAACATGGAACAGGTCCTGGACGCGGCGCTCCGGCGCAAGCCCGTGCCGCTGATCCCCGAACCGGAGAAATCCGCCGGTGGGGGCAAGGAGCCCGGCAAAGATCCGGAGCCCGCAGCGCCAGTCCACCGCCAATTTCCGCCGGTAGATCAACCCCCGGCCTTGGCGATTTCGGAGCCGCAACTGGCGACGTGGTCCGCCGAGTAACCCAAAGCGAGTCAGAATTGTTGGCCGGCGGAAACGCCGGCCAACTGCTAGGCCCGAGACGCCCGTAGAGCCCGAGAGGGGCGCGATGGAATACAAGGACTACTACAAGACGCTGGGTCTGGACAGGAAGGCCAACCCGGCCGACATAAAGAAGGCTTACCGGAAGCTGGCGCGCGAGCTCCACCCCGACCGCAACCCCGGCGACAAGACGGCCGAGGCCAGGTTCAAAGAAGTCAACGAAGCTCACGAAGTCCTGGCGGACCCCAAGAAGCGCGAGCAGTACGACATGCTCGGCTCCAACTGGGATCAATTTTCTCAGGCGGGCGGCGCTGGCGGTGCCGGGCGCCGCGGGCCTGGGCGTGGCAGTGGCGCCGGAGCTGCGGGCAATCCATTCGGGGGCGACCCCTTTGGACCGGGCAGCCCATTCGCGGGCTACGGTGCGCCGGGCGGAAACGTGCGCTACGAATTCCACAACGCGGGTGGAGCGGATGATTTCTCCGACTTCTTCCGTGTCTTCTTCGGCGGCGCTGCCGGGCCGGAGCAGACTGCCACGCAGACCGCCACGCGCAGGGGCGCGACGGGCAGTGGCGGCGCGACGGGGACGAGGCGCACGTCCGGGACCCGCGGGGCGACGAGTGGCGCGTCCGGCGCGGGAAGTAGCGGCACGAGTGGCGCGGGGAGTGGCAGCGCGGGTGACGGCGCGGGGAGTGGCGGTCGCCGCTCCGGGAATGCATTCGAGGATCTCGTTGCGAAGCTGCGCTCAAATGGTCAAGCCAGCGGCGCCGGAACGGCTGCGGGTGGTGGGCCTATGCCACGCAGCAAGGGGACGCGCCGCGGCCAGGACGTGGACGTGGATGTGGATCTGACCCTCGAAGAGGCGTTCCACGGCTCGTCGCGGCTCGTTCAGGTCGGTGAGCGCCGCCTGGAAGTCAAGGTTCCGGCGGGCGTGGAAACCGGCAGCAAGATCCGGCTCAGCGGCAAAGCCAGCACCGGACCGGACGCCGGCGACCTCTATCTCATCACCCAGGTCGGGCCGCATCCCATATTCGCTCGGAACGGCGCCGATCTCACCCGCGAATTGCCGATCACACTCGGCGAGGCGCTACTGGGCGGCGAAGTGGAAGTCGAGACCCTGGGAGGCCGGGTGGTTCTCACCGTTCCGCCCGGAACGCAGCAGGGCCAGATGTTCCGGCTGACCGGTCAGGGCATGCCACGGCTCAAGGGCGGCGGCTCGGGCGATCTCTACGCTAGGGTCAAAGTCGTGATGCCGGGCAAGCTCGAGGGCCGCCAGCGTGCGGCCGCCGAAGAGTTCCTGCGCCAGGTAGTCCAGGCCAACCCGCGATCCAAGATCTGATCACCGACCGGGCACGGCTTGCCAGCCCGCCGCAACCGCCAACCGAACAACCGCCAACGGGTCCGTGCCGGACCCACTGTGAGTATCCAATGAACCTCGATCGTTTCACCCAGAAAGCCCAGGAAGCCATAATCGCGGCTCAGCGCATCGCCGAGGAGCTGCAGAGCCCGATCGTCGATTCCGAACACCTGCTCGCGGCGCTGGTGGAACCCGACGACGGCGTTCCGTCCGAAACGCTACGCAAGCTCGGCGTCGACATGCCCGCATTCCGGGGCGAGGTGGCGGCGGCGCTCTCTCGACGCGCCCGGATCCAGGGCGGCTCACTGACCGCCGATCCGCGGTTCCGCCACGCCGTGGAACATGCCGGCGACGAGGCTAAGCGTCTGCACGATGAATACGTTTCGACGGAGCATCTGCTTCTGGCGGTGGCGGAGAGCGGCGGCGAGGCGCAGCAGCTGCTCGAGCGCAACGGAGCCGGCAAGGAGGCAATCCTGCAGGCCCTCGTCAGCGTGCGCGGCAGTCAGCATGTCACGAGCCCCAATCCAGAAGCCACGTACCAGTCCCTGGAGAAGTACGGCCGCGACCTCACCGCCGAAGCTCGCGCCGGCAAGCTGGACCCGGTCATCGGTCGAGACGAGGAGATCCGGCGCGTCATCCAGGTCATCTCGCGGCGAACCAAGAACAACCCCGTTCTCATCGGCGAGCCGGGCGTCGGCAAGACNNCAAGAAGGTCATCAGCCTGGATCTGGGCGCGCTCATCGCCGGGGCAAAGTTTCGGGGCGAATTCGAGGAGCGTCTCAAGGCGGTCCTCAAGGAAATCAAGGAGTCCGAGGGCCGGATCATCCTGTTCATCGACGAGCTGCACACGGTCGTCGGGGCGGGCGCGGCCGAAGGCGCGATGGACGCGAGCAACCTGCTCAAGCCGATGCTGGCCCGGGGCGAGTTACACACGATCGGCGCTACGACCCTCGACGAATACCGCAAGTACNNCGAGAAGGACGCGGCCCTGGAACGTCGCTTCCAACCGGTTTTGGTCGACGAGCCCACGGTCGAGGAAACGATCTCGATCCTGCGCGGCCTCCGCGAGCGATACGAGGTTCATCACGGCGTCCATATCACCGACTCGGCCCTAGTGGCGGCAGCCACACTGTCGAACCGCTACATCAGCGATCGCTTCCTGNNTGCCCGACAAGGCCATCGACCTCGTCGACGAAGCGGCCAGCCGGCTGCGCATGGAAATCGACTCGATGCCGATCGAGCTCGACGAACTCGAACGTCGTCGCATCCAGCTCGAGATCGAGCGCGAGGCGCTGCGCAAGGAGACCGACGACGCGTCGAAGGCTCGGCTCGAAATCCTCGACCGCGAACTGGCCGAAACCGGCGAACAAGCCTCGGCGATGAAGCAGCGCTGGACTTCGGAGAAGTCGGCCATCGCCGCCGTTCGGGCCACCAAGGCCGAAATCGAAGCGCTCCAGGTTCGAATCGAGCAGGCCGAACGCGAAGCCGACTACGGCACGGCCGCTCAACTCAAATACGGAAAGTTGCCCGAACTACTGCAGCGCCAGACGGAGCAGCAGGCCGGC
This sequence comes from Chloroflexota bacterium, assembly GCA_003158875.1. Classification (GTDB taxonomy): domain Bacteria; phylum Chloroflexota; class Limnocylindria; order Limnocylindrales; family CSP1-4; genus Fen-1039. Next base: position 134 of record PMLK01000082.1, on the reverse strand, counting down.
ATCGCGGCTCGGTCGGGTCCCGACCAGCTGCTCAAGGAGGAGGTCACCGCCGACGACATCGCCGAGATCGTCGGGGCGTGGACCGGCGTGCCCGTCCAGAAGTTGCTCGAGGGCGAGACGTCGAAGCTGGTGGC
>PMLK01000075.1 GCA_003158875.1 Chloroflexota bacterium | reverse complement strand
ACGCCGCCGCGGGCGACGTTGATGAGCATCACGCCGGGCTTGAGCTTGTCGATGTTGTCGGCGTTGATGATGCCCTTGGTGGCCTTGTTGAGCGGCACGTGAACGGTGATCACATCTGCGGTCGCAATGATCTCGTCCACTTCGGCGAGAGTCACGCCGTGGAGGGCGGCTTGCTCGGCGGTCACGAACGGGTCGTAGCCGATGACGTTCATCTCCAGGCCGCGAGCCCGGTCTGCCACGGCCTGGCCGATTTTGCCCAGGCCGATGATGCCGAGAGTCCGGCCCCGCAGCTCGACCCCGGTGAAGGAGCTGCGCTTCCACTCGCCCCGGCGCATCGAGGCGTCTGCGGCGGCAGTCTTGTGGGCCAGGGCCAGCATCAGGGTGATCGTCTGTTCGGCCGCCGAGACGGTGTTGCCGGTCGGGGCGTTGACGACCACAATGCCGGCCTTCGTGGCGGCTTCGAGGTCGACGTTGTCCACGCCGACGCCGGCCCGGCCGATGACGATCAGCCTGGTGGCCTGCGACAGGATGTCGGCCGTGACTTTGACCTGGCTGCGAACCAGCAGCGCGTCGTATTCGCCGATGATGGCCTTGAGCTCGTCGGGGCTCAGACCGATCTTCTCGTCGACATCGTGATGAGCGCGGAGGATCTCGAGCCCCTGCTTGGCGAGGGGCTCGGCAACGAGGATCTTCATAGGTTGTTCCTTACTTCGCCAGGCCGAGGGACTTGAGCGCGGCGACCTGCGCCGCGGCCACTGCAGCACCTGGGGTAACGGGGCGGCCGAGTTCGATCAGCGCCACTTCCAGGACCGCGATGGCATTGAGGATGGCCGGGATCGTGACGTGACCCATGTGGCCGATCCGGAAGATCTTGCCCTTGAGGGCGCCCTGACCGCCGGCGACGACGAGTCCCAACTTGCGGAGAGTCCCGTTGAAGGCTTTCCACTCGAGCCCATCTGGAAGGTACGCACCGGTGACCGTGTCCGAAGCGAACTTCGGATCAGCCAACAGCTTGAAGCCGAGAGCCGTCAACCCGGCTCGAACGGCTGCGCCGACGGCGGCGTGGCGCTTCCACACTTCTGCCTGGCCTTCCTGCTCAATCAAGTTCAGGGCGACGTCTAGCTGGAACATGACGGCCACGGCCGGCGTCCAGGGCGTCTGGCCCGATTCGGCGCTTGTCCTGTGGGCGACGAGATCGAAATAGAACTTGGGCATCTTGGCCACCGCGGCCGCTTCCCAGGCTCGCGGCGACACGGAGACGAAGACTAGACCGGGCGCTACCATCCACGCCTTCTGAGATCCGCTTACGACGACGTCCAAACCCCAGGCGTCGGTCTCGAACGGAACGGCACCTAAGCCGGAAATGGCGTCCACCAGGATGAGTGCGTCCGGGGCGACCTCGCGAACGGCCGCGGCCAGGGCCTGGATGGGGTTGGTCACCGCCGTGGAAGTCTCATTCTGGGTCATCAGGACGGCTTTCCAGGGTCCGCCGGCCTTGAGCGCTTCGCGGACCTTGTCCGGATCAGCTGCGGTGCCCCAGTCGAAGGCGAGCTTGGTGACGTCCGCACCGTAGGTCGTGGCGATCTTGGCGAAGCGGTCGCCGAACGCGCCGATGGTGATACCGAGCACCTTGTCGCCGGGGGAGAGGAAGCTGACGATCGCCGATTCGAGCCCGCCGGTACCCGCCGCCGTAACGATCAGGACGTCGTTTTCAGTCCGGAAGTTGGTCTTGAGTCGGGCGACGATGCTGTTCTGGAGAACAGCGAACTCGGGGCCGCGATGGTTGACCATCTGGCGGGCGCCGGCTTCGCGAACTGCGTCGGGCAGGGACGTCGGGCCGGGGATGCGGAGGTTGGGCTCAAAGCGATTCACGGTTCACCTGGCTGCGTGTTCGGGATGGGGCCGAATATAGCGGTCTCGTGAGGCCTCAGCCAGTGTGGTATATATGACCGCATATGCAGAAGCGTACGACGGTTCTTATGGATGCGGACCTGTTGGAGAGGCTGGACCGCTTTGCGGCGCGCAGCGGAGTCACCAAGACGTCCGCGCTTGCCTCAGCCGTGGAGACATACCTGGAACTCCACGACACCACGCCGGACCTGTCGTTCGTGGCGGTTGGTCGCAGCGACCACGGTCGACTGTCGCTGGACGGCCGGTCGATAGCGCGGCGCGAAGCTGGCCTGCGACCCGGACCGGACGAGGTCTGAGGCGTGGCCATCCTGCTCGATTCGAGTGCGGTCCTTGCGGCCGCCGATCGATCGGATCTCAATCATCGCGCCGCCGTGGCCTGGTTCGAGCGCGTCAACGAGCCGCTCATGATCGGCGCCTTGACGTTGGGTGAACTGGACCTGTTACTGCAGCGTGAGCTTGGTTTGCGGGCGACGTTCGCGCTCCTGAAGTCGATAGGGAGCGGGGCCGTGAAGGTGGTGGCGCCGACGACCGGCGATCTCGCTCGAGCCATGGAGCTGATGCGCGAGACGATCGAGTACCGGCCGAGGTTGACGGATGCCGTTCTGGTGGCCACCGCCGAGCGACTGGGCGTGACCCGAGTGGCGGCTTTCGATCGTCCGCCCATAGCCATCTTTCGGCCGCGCCACGTTCGCGCTCTGGACCTGGAGCCTTAGCGCGCGAAGGACTCAGGCCGGCAGCAGGTCCTGAACCTGGATCGTCTCGCCTTCTTCCCTGGACACGATACGCAGCGAGACGCGCGACGACTCCGAATACGAACTCTGGAACGAGTTCGGGGCCTCTGCCCGTACAGCGACCGCCTCGATCTGTTTGGTGAGCATCGCCAGGATGACATCGAAGGGCTGCGAGGTCCGGCGCCTCACGATTTCCGCGATCTTGATGGGATCGTCGGCGACTTTTCGAATCTTCGATCGGTCCAGCCTGGGCCACAGCAGCATGGCTCGTTCGAGATAGGGTGAAGTGGTGGGCCGCAGCGCGCGGTGGGTCGTTTTGGGTCCTGCGGCGCTCGCGCTCTGCATAGAAACCCGATACGGTGCGTCGGCCCCGACCATGGGCGCGATAGCGTGCGCTCGCGACATGGCATTCCCCGTGCAACCAATAGAGACGCTACTGAGTATTCGGTACGATCGGCTGAATCTGGACCGGTCCGTGACGCCCAGTTCTCACAGATTCGTTGCAGCCCGGATGCCTTCCAACCGTCTCGCGCTTCGTGCGGGAGATCCTCGCTCTGGACGGCCATTTTCGAGCCGGCGGCGGTGCCCCTCGACAGCTCGGGCAACACGCCGTCGATAGCGTCGATCCGGCCCGCCCGGGATTCAATACTCCGTTTGTGGGGTCGGCCGAGTCCGTTGTGGGTAGGAACGGAGCGGGCTGCGCCGCTACTCGGTAGTGGCGTCGCGCCGCTCTTCGGCGGCGATTTCACTCAGCTTGGTCCGGCGACGCTTCATTGCCTCTGAGCCGGTTGACATCGGGTTTCCATTGGGTGACTCGTGGGCAACCGACTTTCGCTTCGCCGGTACGGCTCGGCCAGCCAGCAACCGCTCGAGCCTCTCGCCGATGCGGGCCTCGGCGCCGAGTTCCCCGGGGAAGTAGTAGCGGCGACCGCCGAGCTTGTCCGGCAGGTATTGCTGTTCGACGTCGTCGCCGACGTAGTCGTGCGGATAGCGGTACGACTTGCGGCCGAAACCGCTCGATCGCAGATGAGCCGGAACGGGCAACGAACCGTTCGCCAGTACGTCGTCCATGGCCGCGAAGTAGGCGCGGCCCACGGAATTGCTCTTGGTCGTGACCGCCAGCATGACCGTAGCCTGGGCAAGCGCGTACTGAGCCTCCGGAAGCCCGACCCAATCGAGAGCCTGGGCTGCGGCCACGGCGATTTCGAGGGCCCTGGGATCGGCCAGGCCAACATCCTCCGAGGCGAGGATGATGAGGCGCCGGGCGATGAAGCGCGGGTCCTCACCGGCGGCGATCATCGCAGCGAGCCAGTAGAGGGCGGCGTCCGGGTCGTTGCCGCGAACGCTCTTGATGAAGGCGCTGACCGTGTCGTAATGGCCGTCGCCGGCTCGGTCGTAGGCCAGGGCCCGTTGTTGCGCGGCTGCCTCCACCTCACCCAGACCTGGACTCACCCGCCCGTCCGCGTCGCGAATGCCGTCAGAGTCGGCAATGGACACGGCACTCTCGAGGACGTTGAGGGCCTGGCGGGCATCCCCGGCGGCGAGCCCAACGAGGTGCTCGAATGGGGCGTCGCCAAGAGCGACGCCGCCGGTCGGACCCATGCCGCCTGCGAGTCCACGTTCCGGATCTTCCAGGGCTCGTCGGATCACGAGCCCGATCTGCTCATCACTGAGCGGCTCCAATCGGAAGACACGCAGCCGGGAGAGGAGCGCCGAGTTGACCTCGAAGTAGGGGTTCTCCGTCGTGGCGCCGACGAGCGTCACCGTGCCGTCTTCGACGTGGGGCAGAAGCGCGTCCTGCTGGGCCTTGTTGAAGCGATGGATTTCGTCGATGAAGAGCAGCGTCCGCAGGCCGTTGAGGGCGAGCCGCTCCTTGGACTCGGCCACGATAGTTCGGACTTCGGCGACGCCGCTCATGACTGCCGAGATCGTCACCAGACGCGCGTCGGCCGCGTCGGCCAGGACCCTCGCCAGACTCGTCTTGCCGGTGCCGGGCGGTCCCCAGAGAAGGAGGGACCCCAGGTGTCCGCCGTCGATAGCGCGACGGAGCGTCCCGCGTGGCCCGACCAGATTCGTGTGACCTACGAGCTCGTCGAGACTTCGGGGCCGCATACGGGCGGCCAGGGGCTGCAGGCTCGGCGGCGGGGCGAATGCCGGCTGCTGCGCGTCGGCCTCGCCGGTGAGTCGCGTGGTGGAGCGGCGGGTTGCCATAGAGCGATGCTACAGGCTGGCCGGCGGTGATGTGGCGATCCACGCAACTTGGGCACATGACTCGCGTCCATGTTCGGTACGATCCGTCTCGTGCCACTCCACATCTTTAGCCGCCACTCCGATCCGGCGACCGGAACGCTGTCGTTCCAACCGGCAGCGCCCTCGATCCCGCGCTCGACTGTAGTCCAGGCGCTGATCGATTCGATCGATGCTTTGGTTGTCGTTGCCACAACCGATTGCACGCTCCTCTCGTGGAACGCTCGCTGCGACTCAACGTCGGGAGTACCGCTTGTCGATGTGGCCGGCAAGCCGCTCTGGTCCGTGCTGCGACTCCGCCCGAATGTCCGCAGCGTGGCTCAAGAGTCGTTCGACCACCTCATAGCCGGTACGGAGCGAAGCGTCGAATTCGTATCGCAGTGGCTGCGTAAGGACGGCCGGAAGGCCCGCGTGTCCTGGACGGCTTGTGCGGTGGACTTCGGCGACGGGCGATTGGTGGTTGCGACAGGCACGGAGACCACTCGTGGTCGCCAGGTTGCTCGAGATCGCGAGGAAACGGAGACGCGCTTCGAGAAGCTGCTCGCGTTGCTGCCCGATCCGGTGATCGTTCACCAGGATGGGCTGCTGGCGTTCGCCAACCGAGCCGCGCTCGATCTCTACGGGGCTCACTCCCTCGACGAGCTGACCGGCAAGCGGGTCATCGAGTTCGTGGCTCCCGAGAGCCGGGCGTTCACGATGGAGCGCATTGCCCGCATGATCGCGTTTGGCGGCAGTGAGCCGCTGGCCCACGAGTTACACGTCAAGTTGAACGGGACCGTCTTCGACGTGGAGGTCGCCGCCGCACCGGTCGTGTTCGAAGGTCGTCCGGCAATCGAGGTCATCATCCGGGACGTCACCGGTCGCAACGAGATCGAGGCGGCGCTGCGTGCCAGCGAGGCGAGGGTGCGAGCGGTCTTCGACCAGTCGGCCCTGGGCATGGTCCTGGTCGACAGAGACGGCAAGCTGCTCGAGAGCAACGCCGCGTACCGTCGGCTCGTCGGGTTCGACGCCGAGGAGCTGGACGGCGGCACGGTTTGGGACTTCACGCATCCTGAAGACCTGGACTCCACTCGAAGCCATCTTCAGGATCTGTTCGACGGCCGGACCGAAGGCGCGGAATACGAGAAGAGATACGTCACCAAGTCAGGCAAAGAGGTCTGGGTTCACGTCCACGTGGCCCTCGTGCATGAGGGTGATGCTCCTCCACGAATGGCCGTCGGCACGATTGAAGACATCACGGAACACGAGGTTCTCGAGGATCAGCTTCGCCAGTCGTCCAAGATGGAGGCCCTGGGACGGCTGGCGGGAGGCGTCGCTCACGACTTCAACAACATCCTCACCGTGGTCAACGGCTACGCCGATCTGCTGGTTCTGTCCCTCGAGGGCGACGAGCGGGCGGCGGAGGCGCTCGAGATCAAGAAGGCGGGCGCTCATGCGACCGAGCTGACTGCCCAGCTTCTGGCTTTCGGGCGTCGCAGCAAGCGCGCGCTTGAATCGGTCGATCTCAACGATCGGATCGAGGCCATGGTTCCCATGCTGCGACGCCTGCTCGGTGAGGACATCGAGTTCACTGTGTCGCTGGATCAGGCTCTGGGGGCCGTCGAAGCAGATCCGAGCCAGCTGGATCAGCTCGTCATGAACCTCGTCGTTAATGGCCGCGACGCTATGCCGAGTGGCGGGTCGCTCGGCATTACGACTTCGCGCCTTGGATCCGGCGTAACTCCCGCTCGCGGTTGGTCCAATGGGTGGGCGATGCTGGAGATCGCCGACTCAGGATTTGGCATGGAGCCGGAAGTGCTCGAACACATCTTCGAGCCGTTCTTCACGACCAAAGGACAGGGCAAGGGAACAGGGTTGGGGCTTGCCACTGTGTACGGCATCGTTCAGCAGATGGGCGGTCACATCAGGGTGGAGTCCACGCTGGGCAGGGGATCGACCTTCGTGGTGGAGCTGCCACTTCGCGAATCCGCATTCGACTCCAGCAACCATGTGGTGGCAGGGTCGGTTTCGGCCGATTTCGGGACTGAGACGGTGCTGGTCGTCGAGGATGAGCCCGCGGTCAGGGACCTATGCAAGATGGCGCTGACGGCGAAGGGCTACCAAGTCCATGTCGCCGGTCCCCACGACGCTCTGGGAATAGCCGACTCGCTTGGTTCAGGCCTCGACATCCTCGTGACCGATGTAGTCATGCCGGGCATCGATGGACCGACGATCGCCGCGGCACTGCGTTCGAAGCGACCGGACCTCAAGGTCCTGTTCATGTCGGGCTATCCGCTGGACCGCGAGGACGATCTGACCGGGGCCGCGGGGGAAGGTTCGGTCTTGGGAAAGCCGTTCGTTCCTCGCGAATTGTGCGATGCCGTTCGGCGGGTGCTCGATCGGCCGGTATCAGGTTCCTAAGGTGTCGGCTTGGCGTCGGCGACGCCGCTATCGCTCCTAGCTGATCGTAATGACGTGCAGCAGGTCGACTGCGACGAACGCGGCTGCCAACAGCAGGACCATTGCGCCGCCGACCACGATGATCCGGCGTACGTCGCGGACCACGTAGGCGTACTCCTCGGACGCTCGAGCCGCCAGGAGGCTCTGCCCGCCGGACCGAGTTGAGCGAGCGCCGGCTGTCTGGGCGCGATCTCGAGCGCGTGCCTGGCTGTCAGCGGCGGCGCGATCCTGGGCAACGATCTGAGACTCGAGCTCCGCGGCTCGCGCTTCTTCGGCGTCGGAAAGAGCCCCGGCGGGGCGAGTCGATGCCTGCTGCGGTCGCGCGTTGCCGCGGGTGGCCGTATGCCGCTGGCCCGGACGAATGGATCCACGATTGCGCTTGGCCATGTTGTCTCTAGAGGCCTCCGTTGACTCAACCCGGGTTTGTTCGCGGCGCCTGGCGATACCGCTTGATAGTCCGTGGGGAGCTTTCGCTCGCGTGGAGGATACCATTCCGTCCCCGTGCGCCGGCCGCGATCGAGGCGCCGTGCGCTGTCTTTCCCTCGCGGCTGGTAGACTCCGGTTCGATTGAGCGGAGGTACGTGTGGACTTCATTTCTGACAACCTGGCTGCCATCATCCTCGTGCTGGCAGGATTGTGTGTGGTCGCGATGCTCGTTATGCAGGCGATCCAGATGAGCAGACTGCGACGAAGGATCGACCAGCTCACGGGAGGCGTCGAAAGCGGCGACCTCGAAGCCGTCCTCGGAGCGCATCTGGCGACGGTTCACGATGTCGTGCATGACCTGGACGACCTGACTGCCCGGATGGCCGTCATCGAGAGCCTGGCGCGTCATCACTTCTCTAAGTCGGGTTTGATCCGATTCAATCCGTTCCCCGATACGGGCGGCAATCAGAGTTTCGCCCTGGCGCTGCTCGACGAGTCGGACGACGGCATTGTCGTAAGCAGTCTTCACTCTCGAACCGGCACTCGCATCTACGGCAAGGCCATCATCGGCGGCAAGGCCGACACGTCGCTCTCGACGGAAGAGCAGGAAGCGGTCGACGAGGCACGGGCCAAGAGCTCGACTCGTCCTTCGCCGGGGCTGCGCGATCCGGGCGTCGCGCCCAGGTCGACGATGGCGCGAACGGCCAGTTCGACAGGCGTCTCGCAAGGATCGATTCGGACCGGATCGACGCCCGTGCGAGCCACTCGCCCCACCGCTCCCGCAGCTCAGTCCGTGCCGACGACATCGGCCGATGAGACCGTCGCTCGTCCGGCCGCTACCAGGGCGAAGGGCCAGGAAAAGCCGGCCGACCTCGTGGCGGACGCACCGGAGCCCGAAGCTGATCCCGAGAAGGTCGGACGCAAGCCCGGTCAGCGTTAGTCGGTGCCGGTCGCTGTGACACGTGAGTTGTCACATGCGACCGATAATCTGTGGCCATGACTCGTTCCAGCCGCAGGGCTTCCAACGCCGAACCGCGGCCCCTCGAGCAGATACCGGTCTGGTCGACGCCGGCCGTGGAAGACGACTCCGAGATTGTCAACGAAGGCACGGAGACGCTCCTTGCGGGGCTCAATCCGGAGCAGAGGCGAGCCGTCTGCCACGGCGATGGTCCGCTGCTCGTTGTAGCGGGCGCCGGCACGGGCAAGACCCAGGTCATCACCCGGCGAATTGCCTGGTTGATCGCTACTCGACGTGCCAAGCCGTCGGAAATTCTGGCCTTGACGTTCACAGACAAGGCCGCGGACGAAATGCAGACCCGCGTCGACCAGCTGGTCCCATATGGGTACACGGATGCAGCAGTGTCGACGTTTCACGCCTTCGGCGATCGGCTCGTCCGTGAGTTTGCCCTGGAATTGGGGTTGCCGACCGGGCTGAGAGTGTTGTCTCGGCCGGAAGTCGTGATATTCATGCGGGAGCGGCTGTTCGAGTTCGAGCTGGACATCTACCGGCCGCTCGGCGACCCCACGCGCTTCCTGAGTGCCCTGGCCACGCTCTTCAGTCGCTGCAAGGACGAGGACGTGAGCCCCGCGGCGTACCTGGCCTTCGCGGCCGCGCTCACCGACAGAGCGGCCAACTCCTCGCCCGGAGACGAGACTAACGCCCTCGTCGAGGAGGCTCGACGCCAGACGGAGCTTGCCCGTGCCTACGATCGATACCAGACGCTGCTTCAGGAGACCGGGCTCATCGATTTCGGGGATCAGGTCAGCCTCGCATTGCGATTGCTCCGCGAATCGCCCGCGGCTCGAGTGGAGCTTCAACGCCGCTATCGCTACATCCTCGTGGACGAGTTTCAGGACACGAACAAAGCCCAGTCGGAACTCGTCGAGTTGCTGGCTGCGCCACACGGCAACGTAATGGTCGTGGGCGACGACGATCAGTCGATCTACAAATTCCGCGGCGCCGCCATCAGCAACATCCTCGAGTTCAAGCGCCGGCACAGCCATTCCCGTCAGGTTGTGCTGCGGCGCAACTACCGCTCACGTACTCCCATCCTGGACACGAGCTATCGGCTGATCCGCTTCAACGACCCGGACCGCCTCGAGGTCCAGAACGGCATAGACAAGCGGCTTGTGGCGGAGAGAGGCGGAACGGAACGGCCGGTCCGGCACCTGACCTTCGCGACGGGCTCAGAGGAGGCGGATCGGATTGCTCGCGAGATCGCCACGAGAATCGCGGACGGCGCGCTGGCCAGGGATTTCGCGATTCTCGTGCGGGCCAATGCGGACGCCGACACGATCCTGAGGAGCCTGAATGTCTCAGGCGTTCCGTGGCGCTTCTCCGGAACCTCGGGGCTCTATGCCAGGCCGGAGATCCGGCTGCTTCTGGCGTTCCTGCGTGCTGTTGCGGATCTGTCGTCGAGCGTGGACATGTACGCCCTGGCGGCATCGCATGTCTACGGCCTGGGCGGTCCAGACCTGACGGCGATCGTCAATTCCGCACGCCGACGAAATCGCTCGCTCTGGGAAGTATTCGAAGAGTTGGTCCCGCAGCCCGGTCTGCTACGGCTGACCGCGGCCACCCGGGCATCGATGGAACGTTTGGTCGCCGATCTTAACTGCTACACGGACCTGGCCCACGAGAGGCCGGCCGGCGAGGTGCTGTACCACTTCCTGCGCGACTCGGGAATCCTGGCCCGGCTAGCGTCGACCGATTCCGTGGCGGCGGAGGAGGCGCTCCAGAACATCGCCCGCTTCTTCGAGATCATCCGGGCCCAGTCGGACCTGCTGCCGGACGACCGCGTGGTGTTCGTGGCCCGGCACCTGCAGACGCTCATCGACGCGGGTGACGATCCAGCCACTGCCGAAGTGGATCCGGACGCCGAGGCGGTGGCGGTCCTCACGGTCCACAAGGCCAAGGGACTGGAATTCAATGTCGTGTTCATGACGGGTCTCGTCGATGGCCGCTTCCCGGCCAGATCGCGTCGGGATCCGCTGGCCATGCCGCCGGAACTCGTGAACGAGATTCTTCCCGAGGGCGATGCCCACGTCCAGGAGGAGCGGCGTCTCTTCTACGTGGGCATGACCCGGGCGAGGGATGAGCTGGTCCTGTCGCACGCGGCGGACTACGGGGGACGCCGGGCCCGAAGGGTCTCCCAGTTCGTCCTCGAAGCGCTCGACCTGCCTGCCGCGCAGGCCTCCGGTGCTGCGTTGGATGCCGCGGCCCATAACCCACTGGAGAGGCTCAGCGCCTTCGAACCGAAGCCGGAGCCTGTGGAGCCCGGCCGACAGCCGCTTGAAGGCCCTCTCTCGCTGAGCTTCTATCAGGTGGACGACTACCTCACGTGCCCGCTCAAATACAAGTACGTCCATGTCCTGCGAGTTCCGATCGCCCCCCACCATGCCATCATCTACGGCTCGGCGCTACATAAGGCCGTTCAGGAATTCCACCGTCTTCAGGCCCACGGCTACCTCATGACCGAGGACGAGTTGATCGCCGCTTTCGACAAAGCGTGGTCCAACGAGGGTTTCCTTACCCGTGAGCATGAGGAGGCTCGATTGGCGGCGGGCCGGGCCGCTTTGCGACGTTTCCGCGAGGAGCAGCTCAAACCCGGTACGGTCGTGCCGTCGTTCGTCGAGCGCGAGTTCAGCTTCAGCCTGGACGGCGATCGCGTTCGGGGCCGCATGGACAGGGTAGACATTGAACGCCTCCCGTCCGATGCCACTCCAACAGCTTCCGCAGATGTCGCCCCAACCGCCCCTGCCGAGGAGCAGTTCGCCGACTCTGTCACTCCCGCGCTGCCGGGTCTCTATCCGGAGCGGGTCACCATCACCGACTACAAGTCGAGCGACGTTCGCGACCCAGTCCGAGCTCGCGAACGGGCCCGCGATTCGCTGCAGCTCCAGATCTACGCCATGGCCTATCAGGCCGAAACCGGACGATTGCCGGACGCGCTTCAACTGTGGTTTTTGGAATCTGGTTTGGTCGGCCGGGTCGAGGTCGACCAGAAGAGGCTGGACAAAGCTCGCGAGTCGATTCGGCGGGCCGCCGCGGGCATAAGGGCGCGGCAGTTCCAGGCTGCACCGGACTATATGTCGTGCGGGTACTGCGCCTTCCGTGACATCTGCCCATCGAGCGCCGCCAAGTGAGTGTCGGAGGCTTGGCCATCGTTCGCGGGTCGGACCGGTAGACTTCTGACGTGGGCGCCAACGACAGAATCGCAAATGGCTTCTTCATGATCGCGGCTGTTGTCGCGTGGTTTGTCGTCGCCCAGATCGTGAC
>PMLK01000092.1 GCA_003158875.1 Chloroflexota bacterium | reverse complement strand
GCCCCACACCTGGCCACGCGTCATGCCGGTGGCTCGAAGCACGCCGATCTCGCGGAACCGTTCCAGGACGCTCATCGAGAAGGTGTTCACCATGCCGAGGCCGGCTATCACGACCGCGATCAAGGCCAGCGAATCGAGCAGCCTGAAGATGCGATCCAGAGCGTCGCCGACGGTTCCCGTGACACGGTCGAGCTGGTTGGGCTCGAGCGCGTACGAAATCGCGGCAGCGTCGAGATTCGGCCGCGCCGTGGCTTCCATGCCCGGGTCGTAGCGAACGGCGAAGAAGTCCGCCCCGGTGGCCCCAAACATGTTCGAGGCATCCGTCCAGCCAACGAGAATCGCTTCCTGCGATTCGGCCGGAATCGAATGGGCAACAATGCCCGCGACCGTCAGACGCGTAACGGTGGCGCCGGTCGCGAATTCGAGCGCGTCACCTACGTGGATGCCGTCGGCGTCCGCCAGCGACTTGGGCACGATCGCCGAGCCGCCCAGGTCGAGGGCACTCAGGGCCGTGGCCGGGTCGCCCGCGGTGAACACGAGCCGCCCATCGGCGAGATAGTCCGCCCCCACGATGGCCGCCGCTTCCTGGCGCACGACCGACTTCAACGTACGTCCACCGGACTGCGTCGTCTGGATGTATGGGGTTCCAAGCAGCCCGATCGGAGATATTGACTTCACTCCGGGTGTCGAGGCCAGGTCCGAGATCGTGGGATCAGTCGTCGCTACCGGCCGGATCGCAGCCAGCAGCTCACTGCCCGGGATCGTCTCGGTCAGCCAGCTCGACCCGATCTCGCGGACATCCTGCGCGGCGGTACCCAGCGCCACGACCATCGCGACGCCCACGACCAGCGCGCCAGCGGTCAGGGCGGTCCGGCTCTTGTCACGCGAAAGCGAGCTGCGGGCCAGGCGCTCTTCGTTGCGGAAGATGCGGAATGGCAAGCCGCCGATGCGACTGAGCGGCCCGATCAAGCTCGGAACGATGAGAACCGAAAGGAGCAGCAGCCCATACACCGACAGCGGACCCCACAGGGCCGAACCCAGGGACGCCGGCGAGCCGACACCGATTGCCCCGTCCGACCGGCTCGGCCATACGGCCAAAGCACCGACCGCCAGGACCGCGAAAACCACGACGAGCCAGCGAAGCCTGGCGGAACCGGCGGCGGTACCTGGAGGCCCCGGGCGCAAAGCTTCCACGGGCGTAATTCGGCCGGCGCGCCAGGCCGGTTCCAGCGATGCCGCGATGGTCAAAACCACACCGATGACCAGCGTCGCTGCCACGGTGGCGACAGACACGGACGTGGCGTCCAGTGAGAGCGGCCCCGATGCCCCAACCCAGGAGACCGTGACTACGGCGAGGCCGATTCCGGCGGCGACGCCCACAACCGACCCAACCAGACCAAGAGCCAGGGCCTGGGCGATGACCAGCCCCATGACCTGCGACCGCGTGGTGCCGGCCGCGCGCAGGAGCCCTACCTCACGCGTCTGTTCCACGACCGTCATCGAGAGGGTATTGAAGATCAAGAACGCTCCGGCAAAGAGCACTACGGCGGCGACGAGCAGCAGAGCGCTCCGGAAGTCGGCCATTTCCAGTCTCAAGGCCGAGGCAAGGTCGCCCGTTCGAGAAAGCAGGTAGGGCTGGCTGGTGATGCTGGCCTCGAGCTGGCCGATGAGCTCGTCGACGGACACGCCCGGAGCGGCCTGGAGGTCCAGCCGAGTCACGCCCGTGGCCCCGAAAAGGCTCTGCGCCGACGTCAGTGGCAAATAGACGAGCCGGCCGTTCGCATCGGGTAAGGGGCCGTCGCCACTGACGACGCCGACGATCTGGTAGGCCTGCGGTCCGCCGGCTGCGTCGCCGTTCAGGGACAGCGAGCCGCCGACCGCCAGGTCGTCCTGGTCGGCCAGGGTCTCCGTTATCAGCGCCGCTTTGGTGTCGCCGGCGGCCAGCGCGCGCCCAGCAATCAAAGTCATGTCGTGAACCTGCGGCTCGAGAACGGGATCGATCCCCAGAACGGTCACGGACGGCGGCAGCTGGTCGGAGGCGGGCTGGGCGACGGTCGGGGCGATGTACGTCTTGCGTTCCAGTGCCGGAGCGGCAACGGCCACGCCCGCGACCTTGTCCACGATCGCGATGGTCGTCTGGTCGAGCCCTTGCTCCTCGAGCGCCCCGACCCGGAGATCGGCCCGGCCCATTTCGTCGGCCGCGGCCTTGTCCACGGCGGCGTCCATGGACGCTCCCGCGGACAGCGAGGCGAACAGCACGGCCACGCCCAGCGCGATTCCGGCGATCGTCAGGAAGCTGCGGAGTTTACGGGTGGCGAGGGTTCTCCACGCCAGGGACCGAAGGCGCCTCACGCGCTACAGCCCGAGTTGCGCGAGACGGTCGATTAGCGGCCGGGCGTCGCGATTCGCTCGCCGGCCCAAAACGATCTCGTCGCGAATGCGTCCATCGCCGACGACGAGCACGCGATCCGCGTGGGCCGCGGCACGAGCGTCGTGGGTGACCAGCACGATCGTCTGGCCGAGCTCGTCGCAGGACCGCCACAGCTCGTCGAGGATCTCGCCGCCCGTGGCGTAGTCGAGATTGCCGGTGGGCTCATCGGCGAGAAGGATCGCCGGTTTGCCGACCAACGCCCGAGCCAGAGCTACTCGCTGCTGCTCTCCGGCGGACAGCTGCGACGGTCTGTTGCGTTCCCGCCCGAGCAGATCGACCAGCTCGAGAACCTCGTGGATCCTCGCGGCAGCGTCGCCGCGGCGGGGGTCTACGCCGGCGATCGTGAACGGCAGGGCCACGTTCTCGTAAACGTCAAGCAGCGGAATCAGATTGAAGAACTGGAAGACGAAGCCGGTTTTCTCTCGTCGCAGTCGTGTTGCCTGGCCGTCGCTGAGGTGGCTGACGACTTCGCCGTCCAGTACGACCTCGCCTTCGGTCGGGCGGTCGAGACCCCCCAGGAGTTGAAGCAGCGTGCTCTTGCCGGAGCCCGATGGGCCCATGAGGGCGACGAACTCACCGCGCCGCACACTCAGGGAGACGCCGCGCAGAGCATCCACGTCGCGGTTGCCCAGGCGATAGCGTTTGGTGAGATTCCGAGCCTCGAGGATGGGAGCGCCGGAGCGGCCAAGGGCGGCGGCGCCTGCGGTCAATCCTGTTCCACTGGACATGTCTGCCTGCCGTTGCGGTGCCACGTTGGCAGTGTAGTCATTCGACGGAACGGCGACCCAGCAGGGCTGCGCCGTGAAGCACCGGTCGAGCAGCTCCGCGAGAGTCGTCGATCCGGGCTACCAGCCGAACAGGCCGCCGAACAGCGAGTGGAACAGCGAGTCAACCGGTCCCTGCGATACCGTCTGCTCGTGGACTCTGAGGCTGGTCGCGCCGTCGAGGAGCATTTCGGGGGAGCTGGACGGCCCCGGCTCGGGGACTTCGGTCGGGACAACCGTCGGCTCGGGCGTGTCGGTCGGCATCGGAGTCGGGCTGTCGGTCGGCGAGGGAGTCGGCGCCAGGGTCGGCTTAGCGGTCGCCTTTGGCTTTGCCGCTGCCTTGGGGCACGGGATCGAGAACAGCACGGCATAGAGCTTGTTGCCGTTCGGAGCCTTGTACGCTCCTACTCCAAGCTTGGTCCACTTGCCCAGGATGTTGGCGCGGTGGGTCGGCGAGCCCATGAACGCCTCTTCGATGCTGGTCGTGGCGACGTCGTCGTCGTAGTTGCTCAGGCCGATGTTCTCGCCCGCTACCTGGTAGCAGTAACCGGCCTTGGACATGTAATAGAAGACCTTCTTGCCACCAGGCGGAATGCTGTGGGAGAAGTAATCCTTGTTGCCCATGTCCTTGGCCCGCCACTCGGCCTCGCTGTGCAGGAAAGAGTCGTTGGTCAGGGCATTCAGCCCGGCCGCCGCGCGGTCGCGGTTTGTAAGGGAGAAGAGCTTCTTCTCGTCTGAGGAGCTGAACGAGCCGGTGCTCCAGGCCAGAGTGGTCCCCGAAGTCCCGATGAGGACGGCGGTGGCGATGGCGACGGCAATCCCTACGACTCGCAGCCTGCGCTGAGATGCGTTGGAGCCTACGGCGCGACGAGTGGTGGAGCCCAGCATTTCGACGATATTCCCGCACTAACGTTTGACTGCCCTCAGGTTAGGTGCGGGCCATGCTCGCGACTCCCCACCGCTGGTCCCGACGAGGCCGAACATCTGGTACCACGCTCTCATGCGGTTGATGTAGGGTTTGCCCCTACGCACCGGGGTAGGTTCCGGCGGACAGTCGGCGGCGCTGAGGGACGGGCGTCCCAACTGTCTTGGGCTCATAGCCGCTATACTCCCGGTCGCCCCATTGCCGGCGCGAACGACCTGGAACGCGGTGCGCATGGGCTGCGACGGTGGCCTTAGCTCAACCGGCAGAGCAGCGGACTGTGGATCCGCAGGTTACGGGTTCGACCCCCGTAGGCCACCCCAACTCCCCTCGTGACAGACGGTCATGCTCGGTCATGAACAGTCATCCTCTGTCAGGGAATCGCTCCAAATCGCTTCACCGAATCGCTCCACTTTCTGGAGCAGGTCATCCGGTGCTGGATTTCCGGCCGCCTCGTACCACGCTAGCGTCGGCCAACCGCAGGAGTAGTGGACCCACCACTCCGCTCGGTGTCGAGGGTGTAGCCCGACGGTACGCAGCCGCAGAAGCGAACGGCCAACTCGCGACCGCACTTCTTGTGGACGGTGACCCGATGGGCGCGGACCGTGCAGATCCCGCTCGGGAACTCACAGTCTGTTGGGTGGTCAAGGAATGTCGCCGGTCCACGAGCGAGGATCGGCGCGTCCTCACAGTCGCACCAGGACTCGCTCCTGCTGGCGCCGTCCCGCGAGAACCCACAGTCGCCCGGATTGATGAGGCACGCCTGGCTGCCGCAGTCGTAGCCGGGGCAGTCGTCGGTCATGGGGCAGTCGTCGATCATGGCCGAAACGGTCAACTCGGCGCCGCTGCGTGTCAGCGGCCGAAAGTCATGACACGGACGAGGTCATGAATCTCAGCGCGCCGGTTCGCTAATACTCGAACTCGACTTGCATACCCATGAGGCCGTTCTGGCTACAACACTAGTGATGCGCCAGGGACGTTGACCTGATCCAGAACTCGTAGGATTGGCGTCGAGCCCCACGGGCCATGGGTTTCTTTGGCCTGCGAAGAGGCGGCCTGATGTCAGGGGTGGGTAGTGTCCAAGTTCGAGACTGAGATGAGGCTTTCGGACGGTGCTGGCGCGGCACTTGCAGCCTGCCGTGCCGCCGTTGCCGAGTTGAAATGGAAGGTGGAATCTCAAACCGACAGGAGGCTGGTTTGCAAAGAACAGCAGCCAGCCACGTTGGCCTTGTATCACAATTGGTCAGCAAGGATAGAAATCGACCTGCGCGCGATCGGCGATGGAACGGTTGTTGCCGTGAAGGCTTCGAACTTTGGAATGGGCCCGATCCAATCGAGCCATGTGAAGGGTCAGGCTGGAGCATTCTGTAACCAACTCCAGGTGATCCTCGACCGTGGGGCGTCCGCCCCGGCATCGAGTCAACCTGCTGTGTCATTGAGTTCCGAGCTGCAGAACCTGGCCTCACTCCGTGCCAGCGGGGTTCTCAGCCAGGCTGAGTTCGAGGCCGCAAAGGCCAAACTGCTCGCGTCTTAGTCCGGCCCTTGGAGTGGCGTTACGAACCAGGGAGAGCCAGAGTGACAATCGTTGCCAAAAGACACTTCCCCCCTTGCGGGCCATCTCACCAGCGGAACATCACCCCGAGTTCCAGCCGGCTGGTGGGTACGGTCGGATCCGGCACTCGATCGCGACTTCGGGCTCTGGTGGGTCTCGGCTTGCTGGCAGCTGTGCTGTCGGGCTGTCAACAGGGACCGACGCAAGCCCAGATCCAGTGGTGCATGGACAATGTCTCCCAAACCGGAATTTCGTACCTGACTCCACTGGATGGGCCGAACCCGGACTTCAACACCGAATGCCAGAACTACATAGACGCCCATGGGATGCCCGGCCCCGGCTGATCGGGCCCGCTGGCGGCGAAACCTTGTGACTGTTGATCCGCAGGTTACGGGTTCGACC
>PMLK01000020.1 GCA_003158875.1 Chloroflexota bacterium | reverse complement strand
GCGATCGCGCGCAGGTGGCCGACGAAGACGTTCTGGACCTTGGACTCGAGCTCCTGGGCCGGGCGGTCCAGGAAGCGGCGCGCCGCGTTGGCAATCGAGCGGTAGTCGTCGCCGACCTTGTAGACGATGACGCCCCGAAGATCCAGGCGGATCTTCTGCTGGCTCACGCATGGAACCTGAACTTCGCTCTCGTGCGCCATCAGCGACAGCGCGCGCACCTTTGAAAGACCCGGCATGACCATCGTGCCGCCGCCCGTCACGATCTTGAAGCGCATGCTCTCGCCGGCGACCTGACCGGCGGAATGGCCGTGGGCCATGCCCGAGATGATGAGCGCCTCGTCCGGTTCGGCAATCCTGTAGGTCGCTTTGAACAGGATGACTATGAATAGGAAGACGGCGACGATCCCGATGCCGATCGCGGCCAGGAGGATCTGAGAATCGGTCATCGTGGAAGCCTCACTGCGTCGGTCGGCGCCACCTCAACGGTTCTTCCCCCCAGGCTGCCGACCACTAGAACCTGGGTGTGCTTCTTGATCGTGGCGTCCGGATCAGCCGCGGCGGCCATGAATCTCTCCGTCCCCTGCCGGACCTCGATCAGCACCTCGCCGAGGTGCCCCGGGGTGATGTCCGCCGTCACGCGCCCCATCTTGCCGACTACGTCGTACGACACGCTGTAACTCTCCGAATCGGGGTCTCGCAAATGCTCGCCCATGTTAGTGCTTCGGGCACCGCCGGACGGGCTCAAGTGCGCGCGGCATCCATTCCGTGTGTAAGACCCCGAGCGTGGTCGCTCGGTTCACAGAATCGAAGTGACCCGCCGGAGGACCGGCGGGTCACTGGGACGCGAGGGACGCTAGTGAGTGGGAAGGCGACCGACGGGAACCAACGCCGCCTGCGCGGCGCCGTTTGCGTTGTCGAGGCTGACGACCATCCAGCCGAGGGATGGAGTGGACTTCTGGAGAGCCAGCGTCGCGCTGAGCGGCAGGGTCGCGGATGCGCCCGAGGACAGCGAGACGAACTGGCCGTTGGACAGGCTCGGCGTGAATGCGTTGTAGGACGCCGTACCCGGCACCGAGTCGACGCTGCCTGAGATCAGGTCGAAACCGGTTATCGAGTACTTGAAGGTCGGCGAGGCGCTGCTGATGCCCATGTCGCTCGCGATGGCCGGCAGTTCGATGACCGAACCGTTCATCGGCGCGTCAGCGTAGAAGCCATCCAGCAGATTGCCGGCGGCGTCGAACGTGAACGAGGCCTCGACACCGTTGTACGACCCGGTCGTGACGGCGCCCAGATCCACGCCCACAACGACGTAGTCGGGGTTGCCGTCACCTGTGGTGTCGATGGCGATGTCGAACTCGGCGGCCGCGGCATTGGACCACTGCCGCCAGCCGTTGATCGCAAACGTCAGGCAGGCGTCGTTGCTGGCGGCACCACACGCGTCCGGAGCCAGTGACTGGACGCCCACGGCCCTGACGCTGGCGATGCCGGAAGTGTGGTTGGTGTCGGAGAGGCCCCACGAGTACACGTCGGCCGTGCCGCTATGCGGGCCGGTGTTCTTGAGCGAGACCGACGAGCCGGCGACTCCGGATGTCACGTGGTACGGCGAAGCCGGTCCTGCGACGACGTTGGAGTCGCCGCGGGGCACGAGCAGGAACGGGATGTGGAGCGGATACACGCCCGTGCCGGAAGTCGTGGGAGTGGCTTTGACCACACCTTCGACCGACAGCACGGCGCCAGGGCCCACACCACCGAACGTGTCGGCCGCGGGCAATGCCTTGACCGCCGAGGACGACATAGTCAGGGTCACCGACACGCTCCTGGTCGAGTGGCCGGGGACGGTGATCCTGGTGGGCGAAACCTTGACCTTCGCCCCGGCAGCGCTGCCGATGAAGCTGGCGGCCAGGTTGTAGGTGATCGAGCTCGAGCCATCGTTCTCGATGGAGAAGCTCTTGGTAGTGGACAGCGCTCCGCCGAGCGGTCGATAGCCGAAGGCGAGACTGTCGAGATGATCGCTGGTCGAGACGAAAGCCGCGGTCGTCGCGGCCAGTTGAGCTTGGGCCACGCCTGAGCCGGCCCCGAGCGGGTCGTAGCCGGAGATCTTGGTCGACGTGTCGGACGCGGTGCTCATGATCGCGGCCTTGACGTCATTCGGCGACCAGTGGGGATGGGCGGCCAGAACCAGGGCCGCCACACCGGCGATGTGCGGCGTGGCCATGGAAGTGCCCGAATCGACCAGGACGTTGTCGCCCGTGCCCATGCCCGCGGCGACGATGCTCACGCCGGGCGCGGTGACGTCCGGCTTGAGGGCGCTGTCGCCGAAGCGCGGCCCGTACGAGCTGAAGTCGGCGAGCTGCTTGTAGGTGGGGTTTGCCAGCTGGCCGGTCGACGAAATCGTGACCGTGGTGCCGGCGGCGCCGATGAGGGCCGCGCCGTCGGATTCGAGAACGCCGATGAACGGGATGTGTACGCCCGCTACCGAACCTTCGAACGGCGGCAGTCCCGCGCCGGTGTTGACCATGATCACGGCCGCGGCGCCGTGCGCCTGACCGAACGTGGCCCGATCCACCCGGGCACAGGTACCCCGCTGCGTGACGACGATGTCGCCGGCGCCGACTCCGGAGTAGTCCGAATCGGCGCAGCCGAGCGAGATGTCACTGCCCGACATGAGCACCTCCAGCTTGCCGGTGACCGGCAGCGGGCCGTTGTTGGCGTTGAGGGCGCTGATGCCCGCTCCGATGCCGATACTGGCGCCGGGGAACGTGGCGTTGGTGTCGACGGCCGCAACGGAGATCGTCCGCGAGCTGCTGCCCGGGGTGCTGGTCATGTAGGCGGCCGAACCTTCGTTGCCGCTGGCCGCGACGACGACCACGCCGGCTCGGGAGGCGTTTTCGGCGGCGACCGCGTCCGGGGTGTCGGAGGTGCCGAAGTCGGAGCCGAGGGACATGCTGATCACGTTGGCGCCGTCGGCGACGGCCCGGTTGATCGCTTCGGTGACGACGTCGGTGCTGCCGCTGCAGCCAAACACCTTGTAGATGTAGAGCTGGGCGTTGGGCGCCACTCCGGGTCCAATGAGGAAGTCGGTGGAGCCGTAGATCGACGGATCGTACGGTCCGTGATAGGTGCTGCCGTTGGCGAGCTCGCCGTAGCCGGCGGCGGTGCTGGCGGTATGAGTACCGTGGCTATCGCAGTCGAGCGGGTTCGGATCCGGCTGGGGAATGGTGGCGGGCGATCCGGCCGCTGCGGCAGCATCGTAGGTGTCGCCCACAAAGTCGTAGCCGACGGGGATCTTGGCGCTGGGGAAGGCGACCGTCGTCCCGTCGGCGTTGTGGGCCGGGACGCTGGTGTCGTGAGCTAGGCCGTATGTGTAGTCGGCCGGGTTGCCGGAGCCGCCAAAGTCGGCGTGGTAATAGTCGATGCCCGTGTCGATGACGGCGATCTTTTCGCCGGCGCCTGTCTGGCCGGTGCCGCTCCAGGCTTGCGGCGCGCCCACGTAGGGCACGCTCTCGGTCAGCAGGGGCTTGTAAGTGGGGACTAGATGCACGCCCACCACTCCGGGCGTGGCCGCTATGGCTGCGACCGAAGTCGCGGCCAGGTGAACGTGGACTCCGTCGTAGGCGTCCTGAACCTGGCTGACCACCCGTCCGCCGTGCTGGTGGACTGCGTTCACGACGCCGGTCTGGTCGGACTTGATCTGGGCGCGCCAGCTGTCACGTTGGGACTGAGATGGCGTGCTGCCGCTATCGGTAGCGTCGCCCACCAGGGCCGCCACCGGCTTGCCAGAAAGCTCGATCATCAGGTCGAGCTGGCGATTCTTGTCCAGCAGGAAGGGCACGATCTTGGGATCGATGTTGCTTACGTTGACCTTGGCGAAGCGTGCGGTCGATCCGCCGGCAGCGGCGGTGGTGGGGTACATCGAACCCAGCGCAAGCGCAAGTACGGATAGCGATACCAGGGCACGACGTCTCATCCGACTCCTCCCGTCGACTCTTCAGTCGAGCAGCGTGTGGGCGGCCTCGGCAGAAGGACCAAAGCCCACGATTGACGTCCAGCTCGAGCGCGATTCGCACCCGAGCAACAGGCGCGACCGTACAGCCGCGACCGGCTGCGGTCACGACGACAGATGACCTAGTGCCGCCAAGCGCAACGCCCGCCGGCGTTGTATCGGATGGGCCGCGGTCGCCGGCCGAGCGGACGGAGCGAAGGTCGGCTCGACTTTCGCCGACACTCGACTTTCGCCGAGGCGGCGAATTCCCTATCCTGGGACACATGTTCAAAGACAGTCCCGACAAGGCCGCCGAGGGCCAGCAGAAATCCGACGGCGACCCCGGCCACGGAGCCATCGAATGGACCGGCGAGCCGCTTCCGCCCGACGTCATAGAGGCGGCCGCCGCCTCGGCGGCCACTATCGCGGCAGCCGCAGGCACTACGCCGACCGCCGAACCACCTCGCCAGATCGGCCGGCCGGGAGTCAGCGCCATAGGTGGAACCAGGCCGTGGGCGGCCACGGTCGCGGATTGGCCCGATCGGCCGAGCAGTACTTCGCACCGTCGCCTGATCACCACCGGCGGCGTTGCGGTCATCGTCGTCGCTCTCATCGCCAGCGCCGCCTTCTCGAGCCTGAGCGGCGGCGGCACCGCGACCCCATCCGCACCAGCCGCAACGAACGAAAGCGTCGCGTTGGCCGGCGACGCCACCGCCACCGCCAACCCGAGTGCCACGCCCTCCGACACGGCAACTCCGCAGTTGAGCGCTTCTCCGACCGCCGGAGCAACGCCGAGTCAGATTCCCGGCTCGCCGCCCGGACCGGTTGAGGTGTCCACCCCTGTAGATGCCAACCGCGGGCTGGTCGTCTCCACGGACAACTTTGGCAACGCCAAATCCGGCTGGTCCACGTCCAAGTCCAGCAACTCCGTGACGACCTTCGGGTACGTTTCGGGCGGCTACCAGATCGGATCCCGGACCGAGACGCTGGAGCACATGGCATACGCCCCGTACCGGACGCCCAAGCTGCAGCTGAGCATGTCCGTCACGGCGTCCCAGGCCGGGGCGCCCAAGAACGCCGGATTCGGGGTCACGTGCCGGCGGGGCAGCGGATCAGCTCAGACCTCCTACGTGCTGAAGATCCTCAACAGCGGCTCGTACTACATTGAGCGCTACGAGGGCACCCTGTCTGCGACCAGCAACGCCACGACCGTGGGCAAAGGCCATTCGCCGACGATACCCGGCACGACGCCCACAACCATCGTCGGGATGTGCTCGGACCTCGGCGGCGGCGCCACCAGACTAACCCTGTTCGTCAACGGCACCAAGATCGCCGACGTCGCGGATTCAACATTCCTGTCCGGTTCCGGCTGGACGGGCGGCATCGTCATGTCGAGCGGCAAGACACCCTCCGTCTTGACGGTCACTGCCTGGCAGGAACGCGATCTCGCCAAGTAGTCCGGCGACGGTCCGACGTTTGACACCCAATCCGGTGCGCCTATACTCATATCCTATTCTTTTGGTCGGAATTGGCCCCAGCCTGTCGGCTGGACACCTCCGCCGAAGCGCACCTTGGAGCCCACCCTGTCGACCCGGACGTACCACAGCACCGGCGCCGTTTCCTTCTCCACGAAGGGCGAGTACGGCGTGCGCTTGATGGCCCAGCTGGCCCGGCGGCACGGGACCGGACCGGCCAGCCTGACCGAGATCGCCGAGCAGGAAGACTTGCCGCGGGCATACCTCGAGCAGCTGGTCATCAGCCTCCGCGACGCCGATCTCGTGCAGAGCACCCGGGGCGCCCACGGCGGTTACGAGTTGACGCGCCCGCCCGAAAAGATCGTCATGGGCGAGGTGCTCCGAGCGCTGGAAGGCCCCATCGCACCGATGATTTGCGCCTCCGACGACCCCAACCACCTGACCTGTGCCCGCAGCGGCCACTGCACCGTCAACTTCATGTGGGTCCGAATCCGCGACGCCATCTCCGGCGCCCTCGATTCGATGACCCTTGCCGACCTCGTGCCTTCCGCCGCGCGCCTGCCCAGCGTAACGGCGGGGTTCATTGCCCTCGCCGATCTGGCGACGCCACCCCAAGGAGCAACGAAGCTACCGTGAGCGACCAAGACCTCGTCATCCGCGACCTGCACGTGGCCCCGGCCGCGAAGCCCGATCACGAGATCCTCAAGGGCATCGAACTGACCGTTCGCAAGGGTGAAGTCCACGCCATCATGGGCCCCAANNTACGCCCTGATGGGCCACCCGGCCTACGTGATCAAGTCCGGTGAGGTCCTCTGGCAGGGCCACGATCTACTCAAGCTCTCGGCCGACAAGCGCGCCCGCCTGGGCATGTTCCTGGCGTTCCAGTACCCGATGGCCATTCCGGGGCTATCGGTGGCCAGCTTCCTGCGGTCGGCCATCAATGCCCGCCGAGCCGGGCTCAACCCCGATCCGAATGTCGACCCCACCGACGCCTTCAGGGGCGGCATCCCGATGGGCGAGTTCCGCAAACTCGTTCGCGAGAAGATGGCCCTCCTCAAGATGGACGACGCCATCGCTTCGCGCTACGTCAATGAAGGGTTCTCCGGCGGCGAGAAGAAGCGGCTCGAGATGCTACAGATGGCCGTCCTCCAGCCCGAGATGGCGATCCTGGACGAGACCGACTCGGGCCTCGACATCGACGCCCTGCGCATCGTGGCCGAGGGCGTCAACGCCATGCTCAATCCCAACATGGGCGTGCTGCTGATCACCCATTACCAGCGGCTGCTCAACTACATCACGCCGGACGTGGTCCACGTTCTGGCCGCGGGCCGAATCATCACAAGCGGCGGCAAGGACCTGGCGCTCAGGCTCGAAGACGAGGGCTATGAGCCGATCCTGGCGGCCGCCGGACTCGAGGCCGAGGCGCGAGACGAAGCGCCCGAGACGGCCGCTCCCGAGGCAGTGGAGGCCGCCCACTAGGGCGGGCTACCTCGATGCCCGAAACCGCAACACCCGGAGCGCCAGCTCGCCTGGACGCTCGCCGCGTGCGAGCCGATTTCCCGATCCTGAGTACGGTCAACCGCTTCGGCAAGCCGCTGGTCTACCTCGACAGCGCCGCCACCAGCCTCAAGCCACGGGCCGTCATCGAGGCCGTGGACGCCTACAACACCAAATATTCGTCCAACATCCATCGCGGCATCTACGAGATCGCCGAGCGGGCCACGAGCGCCTACGAGGCCGCTCGCGTCAGCACCGCGAGGCTGATCAACGCCCCCGACGCGGCTGAGGTCGTCTTCGTCCGCAACGCCACTGAAGCCATCAATCTCGTCGCGTATTCGTGGGGTCGTCGCAACATCGGCCGCGGCGACACCATTGTCCTGACCGAGATGGAACACCACGCCAATCTCGTGCCGTGGCAGATCCTGGTCCAGGAGAAGGACGGCGATCTGGAGTTCATCCCGATCACCGATGACGGCAAACTGCGACTCGAAGTCTACGAGGCGCTGCTCCACCTGCGACCTAAGCTCGTGGCGTTCACTCACGTCTCGAACATGCTCGGCACCATCAATCCGGTCCGCGAGCTGACCGAGATGGCCCATGCCGCCGGCGCGCTCGTCCTCATCGACGGCGCCCAGGCCGTGCCGCATCTACCCGTCGACGTCCAGGAGATCGGGGCCGATTTCTACGTCTTCTCCGGCCACAAGATGCTCGGCCCAACCGGATCCGGTGCGCTTTGGGCGCGCCGCGAGTTGCTCGAGGCCATGCCGCCGTTCCTGGCCGGCGGAGACATGATCCGCGAGGTTCACCTCCGCCGCTCCGCCTTCAACGACGTGCCATACAAGTTCGAGGCCGGAACCCCGGACATCTCCGCTCAGATCGGTATGGGCGCCGCCGCCGAATACCTGATGGGGCTCGGCCTGGACGCCGTCCGCGACCACGAGCGCGAGCTGGCCGTATACGCGATGGCAACGCTGCGGCGCGACGTCCCGGGCATCGAAATATACGGACCCGAGGCGGACGACAGAGGCGGCGTGGTTGCGTTCAACCTGCCTGGCATACATCCTCATGACGTGGCCCAGATCCTGGACCGCGACGGCGTCTGCGTTCGAGCCGGCCACCACTGCACGATGCCGCTCCATGAGCGTTTCGATCTGGCGGCCACTGCCAGAGCGAGCTTCAACGTCTACTCGCTCCCGGAGGAAATCGACGCTCTCGCGACCGGCCTCCGCGAGGTCTCACGCATTTTCGACCGCTGAAGGTATCCTCGGCCCAATGGACGATCTCTACCGCGACTACATCCTCGAACACTATCGGCATCCGCATAACTTCGGCGTGCTCGACAATCCCACGGCGAGCTACGAAGGGGCCAACCCCCTGTGCGGCGATCGGATCACGATGATGCTCGGCGTCGTTGACGGAGTCGTGCGGGATGTCGCTTTCACCGGCCGCGGCTGCGCCATCAGCCAGGCCAGCGCGTCGCTTCTGACGGACGAGATCAAGGGCAAGACGGTCGAGGAGGTCGAAAAGATGACACCGGACGCCCTGCTGGATCTGATAGGCATCGAAATCAGCCCCGCTCGACTCAAGTGCGCCCTGCTGTCCCTCGACACCGTCGCCCACGCTCTGGCCGATGAGGCGGCCGGCCACGAAGAAGCCGGCAACTCGCAGGCATAGCTAACGGCCGGGACCATCTGGCAGCTACGCTAAATTGCCCGGGCGAAGTAACCTTCAGGTGACATGACGATCCTGGAGACGCAGTGACGGCGTGCTAATGGAGAGGGGTTTCTTGGCGCTATTGAGGGGTTGGTGAACAGCTACAGCTCCGCGAGCTCGGCCCGCATGAGCCGCCAGTGGCGCGAGGTCGCCGACAGGGTATACGTGCGCCGCTATATCGACTTCGACGTGACGGTCGGGCTGGTCGTGGGCGACGATGCCGCCGTCGTGGTCGACACGCGGGCATCGGAGCGCCAGGGCCGCGAACTCGCGAGCGAGATCCGCTGGATCACCAACAATCGGCTGATCGTCGCCAACACCCATCACCACTACGATCACTCCTTCGGCAATGCCGCCTTCCTGCCGTCGGAGATGTGGGGCCACGAGCAATGCGCCGCCCGTCTCCGCTCGGACAGCCGGACCACGCAATATGCGCTTGCCGCGGCGATGCCCGAGTTCGCCTACGAATACACCGAGATGCATGTCACCGCCCCAACCAAGACGTTCCGCGACAGGGTCGAGCTGGACCTGGGCGATCGCAAGGTTGAGCTGGCCCACTTCGGCCGCGGCCACACGGATAACGACGTGGTCGTGGTCGTGCCGGACGTTCACGCCGTCTTCGCCGGAGATCTCGTCGAGCAGGGCGGTCCGCCCTCGTTCGAAGACTCCTACCCGATGGACTGGCCAGGGACCCTGACGCGACTGCTGGAAGTGGCTCAGGGACCGGTTATTCCGGGTCACGGCGACATCGTCAGCAGGTCCTTCATCGAGGGGCAGCTGGCCGACCTCGGCGCGCTCGCCTCGCTGGCTCGCCGTGTTCGATTCGAAGGCGGGTCCGCCAACGACGCCCTGCCGCTCGCGCCCTTCCCCGTTTCCGTGGCTCGTGTCGCCCTGGTGCGGGCCTTCGCCCAACTCGCCGGAGAGCTCTAGAGGCGACACAGGTTCGCGCCGCTTCCCCAGGGGATCAGGCCCACCATCGGAGGCGGCGCTAGCGAGCCGCCACCGTACGGGCCGTTTCGCGGGCCACGATGAGGTCCTCTCGAGCCACGATGCGCAGCACGGCCGGAGTGGCCGGAGTGGCCGGAGTGGCCGGAGTGGCCGGAGTGGCCGGAGTGGCCGGAGTGGCCGGAGTGGCCGGAGTGGCCGGAGTGGCCGGAGTGGCCGGAGTGGCCGGAGTGGCGCCGAGGATCGCGTCCGTGGCCACGGCGGCATCGGTAATCGGAGCTACGCCGATGGACCCCAGTCGCGCCACGATGCGGCTCCGCAACCCGGCGGCGTTCTCGCCGATGCCGCCGGTGAAGACGAGCGCGTCCACAGCGGGCAGAGACGTGGCCGCCGCCGCGATGCACTCGGCAGCGCGACGAACGAACATCGCCAGGGCCATAGTCGCCGGCCCATCGCCGTCGGCCTCCAGACGAAGCAGCTCGCGAACGTCCGAAGTGCGGCCCGATACGCCCAGCAGACCGGATTCGTGGTCCATCTGATCGGCCAGCTGATCGACGTCGAGCCGGCCGTTGTGGAGCAGGTAGAGCATCACGCCCGGATCGATCGACCCGGCCCGGGTCCCCATCATCAGGCCCTCGAGCGGCGTCATGCCCATCGACGTCGCCACGGAACGACCGCCGTCGACCGCGGTCACGGAGCAGCCGCTGCCGAGATGCGCGACCACGGTCCGCAGCTCCCCGACCGGCCGCTCCAGCAGAGCCGCCGCCCGCTCCGCCGACCAGGCCACCGACATGCCGTGGAAACCGTAGCGTCGAACGCCCCACTGCCGGAACCACTGCTCCGGGACCGGGTAGCGGTAGGCGTCCTCCGGAATCGTGGCGTGGAACGCGGTGTCGAAGACTGCCACATGCGGCAGGCCGGGAAAGGCCGCCAGACCGGCCCGCATCGTCGCCGCCGCCACGCCGTTGTGGAGTGGCGCGAGGTCCCGCAGCGCTTCTACGGCATCGACGACCGCAGGGGTGACGATCACAGGCTTGCGGAACGTGGAGCCGCCGTGGACGACGCGATACCCAACCGCCCCGAGCGACGCCGTGGGAATGCCGGCCGCCTCGTACTTCGCTATCAAGGCTCGGATGTCGGAGGCGGGATCGCCGTCCGAGGTCGCGTCCACTCCCCAATCAACATCAACCTGAGCCAGCGGCGCCAGGCCGGCCACGTCGACCGACGGCACACGGCCGTCCGGGCCCGGCATGGGAATCGCCGCCGTCTCGAGGACGCTCGACTTGAGGGAGCTGGAACCCGGGTTGAGAACGAGGACTCGCATGGAGCTAGGCTAGCGGTTCCGCCGGCCGAACGCCCGACACGCCTCCAGGTCGGATTTCGGAGCGGTCGACTTCAGGCGTTCGACTTCAGGCGTTCGACGAGGGCGGCATCGGTGGGCGTCGAACCCAGCCCCAGCCGCGCCCCAACCACCGCGGGAAGTGGCGGCTCGAGATGCGCAGCCTGGAGTTCCGACCAGTGCCGCTCCGCGAAAACCTCGCCGGGCGTTCCGTCCAGAACCACGCGGCCGCCCCGCATCACTACCACTCGGCCGAAGCACTCAGCCACGAACCTCATGTCGTGGCTCACGGCAATCGCGGTGCGGCCGGCCGCGACGGTGGCCCGCACGACTCCCCGAACGCGAGCCACACCGCGGGCGTCCTGGCCGGTCGTCGGTTCGTCGAGGATGAGGATTGGGGTGCGCATTGCCAGGACGGATGCAATCGCCAGCAGCTTGCGCCGCGAATAGCCCATGTCGTACGGATTGGTTTCGGCCTCGTCCTGAAGACCGACAGCCGCGAGGGCCGACTTGACGCACTCAGCCAGTTCCGAGCCTCGAACGCCGAGATTGCGCGGTCCAAACTCGAGTTCGGCTGCGACGCGCCCGCCGAAGAGCTGGCGGTCCGGGTTCTGGAACGCCAGACCCACCAGCGCCGCCAGCTTGGCTACGTGAACGTCGCGGATGTCGCGACCGTCGAGCAGGACGCGGCCGGCGGTCGGTCGGAGCAGGCCGTTGAGGTGGCGGACCAGGGTCGACTTGCCGGAGCCGTTCTGACCGACGATCGCCACTCGCTCGCCGGGCTCGATCCGGAGGTTGACGCCGTCGAGGGCTTGCGTCCCGTCGGGATACGCGAACGAAACGCCGACGAACTCCACGGCCGGCGCCACGGCCGGAGCCACGGCCGGAGCCACGGCCTCGCCGCCGTCCACGGCCGGAGCCACGCCGCCGATGCTCGCGTCCGCGCCGCTACCCGAGCTGGCGCCGCGACCGCCGCCTGCGCCGCGGCCCATCATCGGATCGCCTCCGCCAGACGGTCCGACCATTCGATGCCCGCGGCCCAAGCGTCGCGTTCCAGCCTGTCTCGGGCAGGCGGCTCAACTCCGAGTTCGGCCAGTCGCGGATCGGCGAGAACGCCGGCCGCCGGCCCGTGCAGAGCCACGGTTCCTCGCTCCAGAACGATCGCCTCGTCGGCGATGCGGGCCAAAACATCCGTCTTGTGCTCCACTAGCAGTATCCCCACACCCGTCTCCCGAGCCGCCCGAACGAGCGCGTCGGCCACGAGTTGGGTGCCCGCCGGGTCGAGTTCGCTCGTCGGCTCGTCGAGAATCAGATACTTCGGCCGCAGCGCCAGCACCGCTGCCAGCGCCACGAGCTGACCCTGCCCGCCCGACAATCTGGTCGGGTCACGTGGCGCCAGTTCTCCAACGCCCACCGCGTCGAGGGCCCATCGGACCCGCGCCACCACCTCGCCGGTGGCAAGGCCCAGATTGCACGGCCCAAACGCCACTTCCTCGAAGACCGTGGCTGTGGTGTGCGTCAGCTGCATCGCCGCCCGCTGGAAGAGCAGGCCGCAAAGCTGGGCCATCTCGTCCGGCCGCAGCCCGGCCGCGGCCACGCCGTCCACCGTAACCCGCCCCTCGAGGCGGCCGCCCACGACCCCGGGCGCCATCCCGGCCGCGACCAGGCAGAGTGTGGTCTTGCCCGATTCGTTGGCCCCGGCGACGCCCACGACCCGGCCCGGCTCGATGACGAGATCCAGCGGGCCCAGGGCCACGGCCGATGTTCCGGCGTAGCGGTACCGAATCGAGGCGAGTTCGAGGCTCATCGGTCAGCCGATCCGGCCGGAGACGCGCAGAGCGACGATCGCCACCAGAGCGAGAGCGGCCAGCCATCGCAGGAGTCGGTCCAGTCCGGTGTCGGCCGGAACGCGCAGCAGGGTCTGACGCCCTGGAGCGGTGAATGCTCGCGCCTCGAGCGCCATCGTTCGTTCCTCGACCTCGGTGAGCGCGCCGAAGACCATCGGCCCCGCGAGCGGCACCAGACCGCGGGCTCGACGCCAGATGTGGCCTTCGGTGTCCATGCCTCGGGCACGTTGGGCATCCATGATTTCGCCGGCGCGCTCCAGAGTCCGCGGCACCATCTGGACCGCGGCGCCGACGACGAAGACGCCCCGCCGACCCAGGCCGCGGCGCGACATGTCGGCGAGCAGGTCGTCCACGGGCGTGGTCACGTAGGCCAGGGCCACGGCCGATGAAAACACCAGCAGCCGAGCCGATGTGAGCAGCCCAACCCCCAGGCCCGTGACCGTCGGAGCGAGCGGCCCGAGACGGAAGATCGGGTCCGCGGCTCCGGGAACCAGGAACAGGTTCACGACCATGATCGAGATGACCAGCGGAGACGCCGCAAGCCCGATGAGAATCAGGGCCCGCGTGGTCCGGGACGCCAGAGCAGTCACGGCCAGCGCCACGAACACCGCCCCGGGTCCCGGCCAGCCGGGCACGATGAAGACGGCCACAACCTCCAGGGCCGCCACGGCCAGTTTCGTGGCCGGGTTCAGCGCGCGGTAGAAACCGGTCGACCGCCGCGTAACGTAGTCCGGGACGCCGTCGATCGGGTCGCCGGGCCGCGAGTCCAAATTCAGCGGATCTATCGGCTTGCCGCGGACGACTCGGAGGCGTCGCCTGCTGCCCCGTTCCGAGCGTCGCCTTCCGCGTCGCTGTCGGCGTCGCTCTCCGCCGCGATGAGCTTCGGTCCGTTGGGGAATCTGGCCACGAAGCGGCGCGACAGGCTGCCCAGGATGAAGAAGACCACGAAGGTCGTGATCATCTTGTCGATCGGGTCGGACAGAAGTCCCTGCTTCAAGGTCGACTGGTAGAGGCTGTCGCCGCCCGCCCGAAACGCCGCAACGATGGCATCCGTGCCGCTGCCTGAGAGCCCGCCGTAGAAGAACGCGTAGATCGGCGCCGAAATCAACGCCGCCACGATGCCGGTGGCGAGTCCGGCGCTGATCGCATAGACGACGCCGATGTCTCGACGCAGGAAGAGCGCCCATCCGACAATCGCCAGGAACACGACCATGATCGCGAAGAAGATCAGACGCGAAAGGTCGATAGAGATCGAGGCGTTGCCGAAGACGTTCGAATTGAAGGCGTCGGTGCTGGCGTAGGCGCGCGAGTACGTATAGAACGCCATTACGGCGATGAGCCCAACCGCGATGACGGCGCCGACGTAATTGAGCGCTCGACCTCGGCGGGGTCGGAAGAGCCCGAGCTGGCCCCAGATGCCGGCCAGGAACCCGATCGCCGCGGCGGTGATCGCAAACGGCCCAATCTGCGATCCAGAGCCGATGCCGGGTGCGTACTGCCAGATAAGGTTGGACAGGGCTCCCGTGACGAGGCCCGGAATCGGACCCGCGAGAACGCCGACCAGGATCGTGCCGATCGAGTCGACGTATATCGGAAGCTTCAGCCCGCTCTGGACGGTGTAGCCCAGAACGATATTGATGGCGATGGCGACGGGCATCAGGACGATGACCCGGGTTGTGAACTGGCGAGCTACCCAGCCCTTGATCGATCTAGCCGCGCGCGACGACAAACCCATCTCTCCTGCTCTCCTTGTGGGAACGCGGCCAGGTCGGATGTGTCGGGTGCCGCGCTGCGACAGCTTGCCAGGTCTTGCGCCTGGCCGCCAGTGAGTGGCGGGTGGCGGGCCACGGGCGCCGGTTCGTGGCGGCGGTTCGGCGGCCCCCGGCGCCGCCTAGCCCTGTCGTGCCGCCAGGCCTCCGACGCGTTCGATGAACTGGGCCATGAAGCGGTCCGCGTCCGCCTCGACGGCTACGTCCAGATTCGCGGGCCGCCCCCAGACTCGCCGCCAGTCCGTGACCGTCTCGCCGACTGTGAGGCGTCCCGACAATTCCACGTCCACGGCCACGGCCGCCGTTCGAACGAGGCTCGGGTCCAACGCCGTCGCGAGCGCGAGCGGGTCGTGGATGAAAGCTCCGAAGAAGCCGTCATAGCGGCTGTGGAACTCCATGTAGAACCGCAACGCGTCGGCCAGATAGCGCACGATTCGATTCGTAGACCCGTCCGGCCGCGTGCCGTCCGCCGTGCATCCGGCCCGAGCCGCCAAAGCGGCAAGATGGCCCGGGACCATCCTGGCCCGCTCCGTGACATCGAGCCCGAGAGCGATTGGTCGGGTCGGAGCCACTCCCGAGGCCACTGCCGGCGCCACGCCCGAGGCCACTGCCGGCGCCACGCCCACCTCCGGACCGAATGCCCGGAATACGATCGCCGCCGACTCCGGATCCACGTTCACGTTCCACTCGGTCGTAGGCGCCGTATTGCCCGACGAGCGGTAGCTGCCGCCCATGACCACCAGCCGGCGGAGCAAGCGTGGCAGCTCCGGCTCGCGCAGCACGGCCAACGCCACGTTCGTGAGCGGGGCGAGCGTCACCAGGGTCAGTTCGCCCGGCCGGCGCCTCGCCTCCGCGACGATCAAGTCCGGGCTGTAGCGCGTTGACAGCGGCATCGACGCGGCCGGCAACTCGGCATAACCGATGCCGCGCGGCCCGTGTGTTTCGGGCGTCGTCACCAGGTTCCGGGCAAGAGGCGTCGCCCGGCCCAGCGCAACTTCCACGTCTCGGCGGCCGGCCAGCTCGAGCACGGCGCGGGTGTTCTCGCCGACCTGCTCGGCGGAGACGTTGCCCGCAGTGCAGGTAACCGCCACGATTTCGCAGTCGGTCGACGCCGTGGCGTACAGCAACGCCAGGCTATCGTCGATGCCCGTGTCACAGTCGATGATGAGTGGCGTCGGTCGAGTGTCGGTGCTCACGCCGTCATCGTATGCCAGAGGCCGCTGCGGCGGCAGGCCGGCCCCGTCCCGATGGTCTACGCGATCGGCGGCTGGCCCAGCTGAGCCAGGAGCGCGTTCACGGACTGCCGTGCCATGGACCGTGGCAGAGCGCCCCGCACCCCGCCGGACTCGATACCCATGTCGGTCGGGATCAGGAACAGCGCCGAGATTCGCGCCACGGTGTTGGCGTGAATCCAGGCCTCGAGGTGAACGTGCTGGCCGCTCTGCTGAATCGTCAGCGGCATGGCTCCGGTCAGGATGCCGTTGCCTCGCTGGTAGTTGCGAGTGCCGTCGGGCGCCACGCCTCTGAACCCGTAGTGGTTGGCGTTAGCCCAGGAATCGACGATGGTGCTGACGTCGAATCCCACCTGGAAGTCCCGAACGGTTCTCGAGGCCATCTGGCCCTCCTGTGATGCCCTGTCGGCGGTGCCGAGGCTGGTCATTTCGTCGGACAAGTGAGATTGTCCGGTCGGTTCGTGTGGCGTGTCAATTCTGGGCGGCGCTCAGGCACTCCGACCGCCCGCCCGGGCCGTCCGGTCCGGCGCGCCTGGGGCGGAGTCACCACGCGCGGTATCCTGCATTTACAACGTGGTAGCTGAAGGGAGATTGCAGCCGATGCGAGTTCTGGTGACCGGCGGCGCGGGATACGTCGGCTCGGTAACTGTCGAGACTCTCCACGAGGCCGGCCACGACGTCGTCGTCCTCGATGACCTGTCGACCGGGCATCGCCAGGCGGTCGTCGAAGGCGTGCCGCTCGAAGTCGGCAGCTACGGCGACCCCGCGACGATTTCTCGCGTGCTGGCGACCCATCGCATCGAAGCCGTCCTGCACTGCGCCGCCAAATCGCAGGTCGCGGAATCGATGGCCGATCCGGCGAAGTACTACCGCGAGAACGTCGCGGGCGGAGTGGCCTTGCTCGAGGGGATGCGGACCGGCGGCGTGAAGCGGATCGTGTTCAGCTCCACGGCCGCGGTGTACGGCATGCCGGAACGCACGCCCATCACCGAAGACATGCCCACCATACCGATCAACACGTACGGCGAGACGAAGCGAACCTTCGAGCAGGGCATCCGCTGGTACGGCCACGCCTACGGGCTGCGCAGCGTGATCTTCCGCTACTTCAACGTGGCCGGAGCCTCGGAGCGCAACGGCGAGGCTCACGACCCCGAGACGCATCTGATCCCCAAAGTTCTGGCGGCGGCCGCGACGGGCACCGAACTCACCATCTTCGGCGACGACTTCGCCACGCCTGACGGCACCTGCATTCGCGACTACATCCATGTCCGCGATCTGGCTCGCGCGCACCTGATGGCCCTCGAAGCCACCGATCCGGGCGACACCAGGACGGGGCCCAGGGACGGGCGATGCGTGCCCCTCGTTTGCAACCTGGGCAGCGGCGCCGGCTACAGCAATCGCGAGGTCGTGCGCGCTGCGGAGCAAGTGGCCGGCGTCACCATCGCCACTCGAATCGGGCCGCGGCGCGAAGGCGATCCGGACATTCTCATCGCGAGCGCGGCGCGGGCGGCCGAGATCCTCGGCTGGCGCCCCGAACACGACTCGATCGCGGAGATGATCGGGTCGGCCTGGGCCTGGCGTAAGACGGGCTGGGGAGATAAGGCCTAGCCCCACGCCGGGGCCTTAGACTTCACATCGGTTCGACACGCGCCGGACCGGCATCGGACACGCATCGGGAGGTTCAGGCATGGCCGCGGAGAGCAGCACAGCGCGGGTCGGAATCGTTTGCGGCAGCCGCTCCGATTTCCCGGTCATGGAGAAAGCCGTCGAGATGCTCGGCAAGCTCGACATCCCCTGCGAGCTCCACGCCATCTCGGCCCACCGCGCCCCGGATCTGCTCTTCCGATTCATCGCCGGTGCCGAGAAGAGCGGCATAAAGGTGTTCATCGCCGGAGCGGGCGGCGCCGCCCATCTGCCGGGCGTCGTGGCCGCCAAGACGATCCGGCCCGTCATCGGAGTACCGATCCCAACGCAGATCGGCGGCGGCCTGGACTCGCTCCTGTCCATCGTCCAGATGCCGACCGGAATCCCCGTGGCCACGGTCGCCGTCGGCGGCGCCGGCAACGCGGCTCTGCTCGCGGCCGAAATCCTGGCCATCGCCGACCCGGCGCTCCAAACGCGGCTCGTGGCCTTCCGAGAGGCCCAGACGCGGGCCATCGAAGAGGACGAATCGAACGCATCCCTGCGTGGAGCTTCGGCAAGCTAACCGGCAAAGCCGGACACAGTGGAGAACGTTCGCATGAGCGAGGTTCGGTTCGGGCCGGGTGGCGTTCCCGAGTGGCTCGGACCGTCCGTGAGATTCTGCTCGCGCTGCGGCGCGGAACTGCGCTTCGGGCCCGTCGAGGGCGAGGACCGAGACCGGCTGGCCTGTCCTGCGTGCGGCTTCGTCTTCTACGTGAATCCGCGGCTGGTAGTCACGACCCTGCCCATCACCGATCGGGGCGAAGTGATGCTGATCCGTCGCGGTATCGAACCCGGCTACGACATGTGGGCCCAACCGGGCGGTTTTCTGGAAATCGACGAAACGGTCCGAGACGCCGCGATCCGCGAAACCCTGGAGGAAACGGGGCTGGAAGTGGAACCCGAGACGATGCTGGGGCTCTACTCGCGCGTGCCAGCGGCGATAGTCGTGGTGGCCTTCGTGGCCCGCATCACCGGTGGCCGTCCGATCGTGACCCGCGAATCGCTCGAAACCAGACCGTTCGCCGCGGACCAGATTCCATGGGACGAGATCGCCTTCGAGACCAGTCTGAGCGCCATCGGCGACTGGGTTCGGCTCGTCCGGCCGGACCTGCCACTGCCGGACTCGGCCTCCATGCAGCGCGACTTCGGCGGCTGAGCCTCAAACCCGAGGCGACGTCATACGCAGGTAGGACGCCGGGCGCTTCCCCTGGATGCGAGAATTGGATCGATGCATCTGTCCTCCAACGGCAACTTCGACACGACCACGGTCGTACTGGTTCTGGTACCGGTCGCAATCATGCAGGTCGGGCTGATGCTGTATGCCCTCTACGACCTGTTCCAGGAGGACCGCCGGGTCCGGGGCGAGAGCAAGGCGATGTGGGCCTGCATCGTTGTCCTGGTCAACCTCATCGGCCCCTTGCTGTACTTCTTTATCGGGCGCGACGACTCCCGGGGCGCCGAGGTCGAAGGTGCTGCCGCGAGCGCATCTCCGAGCGAGAAGGGCTCGGCTTCGATCGCCGCGATCCTCTCCACCTGGCCGGCCCTACCCCAGACTGCCGACGCGGCCGTGGCTACGTCCGGGCTCACCAAGCGTTACGGCGGCGGCATCGTGGCTTTGAACAACCTGACCCTGTCTGTCCCGAGCGGCTCCATATTCGGTTTCCTCGGGCCCAACGGCGCCGGCAAGACGACCACGCTGCGGCTCCTGACAGGACTGGCAACCGCCTCCGGCGGATCCGGCTCCGTGTCGGGCGTGAGCATCGGCGGCACCGGCGGCGACCTCGCCCGCAACATCGGTTACCTGGATCAGGACCCCCGCTTCTATCCCTGGATGAAGGGCCGCGAGCTGCTGGACATGGTCGGGCAGTTGCACGGCCTCCACGGGCCGGAGCGTCGCCGGCGAGTGTCTGAAGTGCTCGAGATCGTGGGTCTGACCGGAGCCGCCGGTCGTCGCATCGGCGGCTATTCGGGCGGCATGCGTCAGCGGCTGGGAATTGGTCAGGCCCTGATCAACCAGCCACGAGTCCTGTTCCTGGACGAACCGGTCAGCTCGCTCGATCCTGAGGGCCGACGCGACGTGCTGGGGATCATCGAGAAGCTCCGCGGCACCGCCACCGTCTTCATGAGCACCCACATC
>PMLK01000107.1 GCA_003158875.1 Chloroflexota bacterium | reverse complement strand
ACCGAGCCGCCGGCCGCGGACAACCCGCTCCTCTCGGCGCCCAATACGGTTCTGACTCCCCACCTCGGGGCCCTCACGGCAGAAGCGCAGCTACGAGTCGCCGAAGAGGCTTGCGAGCAAGTGGTCGACGTCCTCGCCGGTCGCTCCGCTCGTTACGCCGTCAACGCCCCGCTGCTCACGCCCGAAACGTCCCGGGTCATCGCGCCCTACCTGCCGCTGACGGTGATACTGGGCCGCTTCGCCGCCCAGTACCTGCGTGGCGGAGTCAAGACCCTGAGCATCGAGGTCGCCGGTGACCTGGCCGATCACGACGCATCGCAACTCACCGCCGCGGCCCTGCGCGGAATCCTCGAAGAGGCGACGAGCGAACGCGTCAACCTCATCAACGCCGGCTTCCTGGCCAAGAACCGTGGCATTACCGTCAACGAACGCAAGACCAACGACGCGGGCACGTTCGCATCCCTGGTGACTCTCACAGTCTCCGGCGACAAAGGCTCGGCAGTCGTGGCCGGAACCATAGCGAACGGCGAGCCGCGCCTCATCCGGATCGACGAGAACTGGCTGGACATGGCGCCGGCCCCGCAAATGGTCGTCACGCATCATCAGGACAAGGCTGGCACCATGGGCCGGATCGGTCTGATCCTTGGCGAAGCCAACATCAACATCAGCTCCATGACGCTTGCCAGAACGGCGGCGCGCCAGGACGCCCTGATGCTGCTCGCCGTTGACGACGAGGTCAGCGATGAAGTCGTCGCCCAGATCAAGAACCATCCCGCGGTGCTGGACGTTTGGTCGATCCACGCCGCCACAGAGCGGTGAGCTCCTCGCCGAACGAAGTGGCGCGGCCCTCCGGGGCCGCGCCACTCATACCTGCGGGACTGGACGCAGTCCTCGTACTCCTGCGCCACGGCCAGACGCAGTTCATCGTTGAAGACCGCTTCCAGGGCGCCATGGAAGCACCTCTGACCGAACTCGGTGAGGAGCAGGCCAGACGCGCCGGTCGACGGCTGGCCGTTCCGACGGCTGCTCCGCCGCTCCCAATTCCGGACTCGGCGCCCTTCGCCGTTGTCCACTCACCTCTGGGTCGAGCCCGCCGCAGCGCCGAGCTGGCCACGGCCGAGATGAACGCCGCGGGACGCGCCACTCCCCCACTCCGCGCCGACGCCGGCTTCTGCGAAATCGGCCAGGGAGACTGGGAAGGGTTGACTGACAAGGAGATCACCGCCCGCTTCGGCGACTCGCTGGCCGGCTGGCGCCGCTGGCCGACGCAGTACAACGCCCCCGGCGGCGAGACGCTCGACGATGTCCGGAACCGGGTCGCCGCGTCGCTCTCCACTCTGTTGGCGCAGATGGCCGAAGGGTTGGCGCCAGGGACATTGGATCGCCACCAGGTCCTCGGCTACGGCAAGAAGACTGCGGACGCAAGGCGCTGGTCGCTGATCGTGGGTCACGGCGGCGTCTTCCGGGTAGTGATTTGCGGCCTGCTTGACCTGCCACTCGAGCATTTCTGGAACTTCGATTTTGGTCTAGCGGCCATCGCCGTCGTGGAGATACGGGCCGGGCGGGCAGTCCTGCGCGCCGCGAACCTGGACTCACACCTGAGCTTCGTCACAGGTGTTGCCGTTTCCGATCGAACCGCCGCCGACAGGAGCGCAGATCCGAACTCCTCAGAATCCACCGAACGGAACGCCACTGGCGCTCTGTGATCTGCCCGCGACCGGGGTTCCGACTCTCCGTCTAGCCGCGAGGTCCGCCCGACCCGCGGCGCGTCCCAGCGTCACCATCGCGTTTCCTGCCGCGGTTCGAAAAGCGCGGAATCCTCAACGCCAGTCCGAGTAGAGAGTTGCGGACGGTTCTGTGGGCCGCAGCCAGAAATGCGAGACGCTCGGTGCTTAGGTGACGTTTGCCGTAAGTGACTTCCACCTGGGCCAGGGCAACGACTGCCAGGGACTCGCGCGCCGCCGGCATCGCCTCGGCCAGCATGTCTGTGTATTCGAAAATTGTCTGGGTCGGGGTGGGCCGGTATCCCAGCCGACTGGCGAGGCCCACCACGCTGCGATATACCGCCCCGGGGTCGTCGCCGCGAACGGATCGTCGGCGCCACGGGATGAGCAACAGGCCAAGCAGCAGGACAAGCACCAACGCCGCGGGCACGAGCACGAGCGGGCCGCCGCCGTCGCCCGAAGTGGAAGCCTCGCCGGTGGTGGTGGCGGCGGTTTCACTGGAGTCGGTGGCTTCGCTCGAGCCGG
This sequence comes from Chloroflexota bacterium, assembly GCA_003158875.1. GTDB lineage: Bacteria > Chloroflexota > Limnocylindria > Limnocylindrales > CSP1-4 > Fen-1039. The sequence goes on along the minus strand of PMLK01000107.1, from coordinate 38,525 downwards.
TCGGTCCGGCCGATAGCAGCGGCGTCGGCGTCGCTACGACCGCTGATCCGGCAACAAGTTCCGTAGGCTTGCCCACGCCTCCGCCCGTGGGATCGAACGGAATCCAGCCGTAGGTTGGGAAGTAGACCTCAACCCAGGCGTGCTTCTGCTGGTTCGTGACCTGATTGAAGGGCGATTTCGAGTTCGGAGGCCCGGGTAGGTAGCCGAGCACATAGCGGGCCGGAAATCCCTTCATCCTCATGAACATCGTCATCGTCGTGGCGTACTGCTCGCAGAAACCCTGCCTGATCACCGCGAAGCAGTCCACCGTAGACAGACTGGTGCACCGGCTCATCAGGGGCGTTATGTCGATGTTGTACGTGAATGCGGAGCCCTTCAGATAGTCCTGCACTGCCTTGGCCACGTCGTATTCCGTGGTGAATGGAACGCCCTTGGATTTGGCCCAGCCGGCGATTTCGTTGAGGAGGGCCTTGCCCTCCTTCCCCACATCCGAGACGCCCTGCGTATACCTGGCGACAATGCCGTTCGGAAAGTCCGTACCGGCGTGACGCAGCCGCCATTCAGTGAGCCCGGAACCGTCACTAGCTTCGTTGGGCACGAATCCCGCAACCGTGTAGTCGCTCGCGTCGAGCGTATATCCGGCCACATTGAAGCCCGACTTGGAGTCGCCGATCAGAGTTCGGGTGACATTGGCATTTACCGTCAGCGGTTCATCGCCGGCGATCAGGTGCTTGATCGAAGTGTCCTGAAGATGGATGTCCACCGACGTCTGCGTCCGACCCGCGATGATCCGATCGACCGAATCGAGGGTGCCGGCCCCGAGCGGGTGACCGGACGCAATCCTGTCGGGCGACGGCCCGGCCCCGACTGCCCAGCTGACGCCCTGGAAGTCGTCGTAGACCGCCAGACGCCAGTGCGTTGCCCCGGGACCGGTGTCCACGCGTACGGTGAAGACATTGCGTGGCGCCTCGTTGAACGACGAGCTTATCTGGCTAGTCGACCCGAAATCGTCCCCCGGTTGGACTCGAGAATTGCCGCCACCCGGCAGCCAGCCGGCGAGGCCTGCCAGCTGGTCTTGGGCTTGCTGACCGACGTTGGACATGGCGCCGGCAAGTGGCGCGGAACTTGCCAGGAACGTGAGGATCATGGCTGCGGCGATGGCCGTCGAGGCGAATGCAACACCGCCCTGCACATGCGGCGTCTGGAAATCGCGACCTCTCCAGATTCGGTGACGAATCCAGCTCTCACGCTGATCGGCGGAATGGGCCATAAGCAGGAGCCCCAGAGCAGCCGCGCTGAACACGACCAGAACCGCGTATTGGTCGTTCCTGGTCAGCACCATGTTGGCAAGCAACACGACCCCCAGAAGCAGCACGCCGTTAACCGACCGCCGGTAACCGAAGATGTCATACGAGGCCGCCTGCGCGGTACCCCAAACCAGAACGCCGAGGGCCAGGCAGAAGTGTCCGGCCTGAGTCGTGAAGGGGAGGTGACGCCAGACCAGATCCAGGTAAGCCCCGGTCACTGAATTGGTCGTGGCCTGGAACCAGCCTACCAACCCCGGCTGCGAATCCGGCAACGAAGCGCCCACGGCTTCGATGACGATGAAGGCCCCGATGACGCATCCCAGAGCCTGGGCAAGCCAAGGCGCCAGTCGGAGCCGAGAACTCACGTAGCCCCACAAAGCCGCCGCCAACCCAACCGGAAGCAGGAAGCTCGTGAGGTCGTCGCGACCCAGGATCCAGCGCGCGTCTGCGAACGACCATGCCATCGACCCGGCCAGCAGGGCGACCAGTGGCAGGCTGAGCCAGCCCTCCTCGGGGCGCCAGTAATCCATGAAGCCGCCGGGGGCGCGGTCATCGAGATCCGCAGAGGGCGTGTCGTACCCACGAGTCGAGCGGCCACGGCTCGCCACGACTAGCGACCTCCGTTCATGCCAGCACCGAGCCCAGGTCGTCGCGGGCACCGACCTGGTAAGTGCTGATGTCGTACTCGGCCAGGGCGAACCGAAGTGCCCGCATTTCCTGTTCCGCTCTTTCCACCGCCACGCCGTCGATTGCGCGTGGATTTTCCGCCACGGCGTAGCTGCTCGCGTCGAGGGCGACCACCGCCGCGGCTACACCGCGCGCCCGCAGGGAAGTCAGGGCCCGAACCCATTGCCGGTCGGTCGAGGCGGTCACGATCACGGCGGTCATGCCACGCCTCAGCTTCGGCAACCCGGTGAGCAGCACTTCGGCGAGGGGCACGCGCCCGTCTCCATCTATCGCGGCGAAGAGCTGCATGATCTTCTGCCGCTGCCTCGGTCCACGGTCGGCCTGGATGGACACGAACCTCCGACCGCTCGTCGTGACCCCGACTGCGCGATTCTCGAGAATCGCGTCATGAGCGATCGACGCGGCCGCCCGCAGCCCTTCCTCGACCGTGGAGACGTCGCCGTAACCGGCCTGGACCTCCATGTCCATGTCGACGAACAGCCACAGGTCGGCGGTCTGTTCGAGGTCGAATTCCTTGACCTGGATCTCGCCCAACCTGGCCGTACTGCGCCAGTGGATGCGGTTGAAACTGTCGCCCGGGGCGTAAGGTCTGACCGTCGTAGCGAGCGGCGTCGTCTGCAGCGTGCGCTCCGGGGCTGAGTGCGTTCCTTCAAGGTATGCGTTCGGCAGTCGCCAGCGCGGCAGCGGGACGACCTGGGGAAACACAGTCACTACTGTCGGGCGACCCACAGTGGCGGCCGCCTCGAAGAACCCGAATGGATCTCCCGTCCGCACCACCATCGGCTCGATGCGGTATGTGCCCCGCCGTGTCAACGGAACCACCGCCACCCACGACCGCTGAGCGAACGAGCGCAGCCCCAGCGCTCTGCCGGGCAGCGGCACGGGCAGATCAGTAGGGTTGTAGACCTCGAGCCAGGGTTTGGGTAGTCGCGTCGCGTTGGAGATGCTGCATGTAGCCCGCAGCTCATCGCCTACGTGGCCCTGGCGATGATCCACACGATAGCCGGCCTCGAGATTCGCGAGACCGAATCGCGTCAGAACGTAGCTGCCACCGACCGCCAGCAAGCCGAGATAGACAACGTAGAACAGGAACTGGATTCCGGTGGAAAACGCGGCGATCAGCAAAGCTGCCGCGACGATCAGAAACTGGAGTTTCCGGATCAAGGGATCAGTTCCCGAGCGGCTAGCTGGCCGGGCTGCCGGCCGAACCGCGCCTGCCGGCCACGGATTGGGACTTCGACAGCTCGACCGCCCGCCGGTCCGGTACGGCCGTCCTGGCGCCTTCCAGCGGCACCGTGTTGAGTACTTCCGCGATGACTCGCCGGGGGTCGACGTCGTGCATCGTGGAACTGGTCTTGATGATCAGCCGGTGAGCGAGGGCGGCTTCGGCGAGCGCCTTGACGTCGTCGGGGATTACATAGTCCCGACCCAACAATCCGGCGAGCGCCTGACTCGTACGATAAAGCGCCAGCGATCCGCGGGGCGAGGCTCCCAGATACACGTCCGGGTGGACGCGAGTGGCGTTGACGAGGCGAACCATGTAGTCGGCTACGCTCGGGTCCACGTGGATCTCCCGCACGGCCTGCTGCAGCTGCCGCAGTTCGTCGACGCCAAGGACCACTTCCAGGTCGTCTAGTGGGTGTCTGATCTTTTGATCGTCGAGGATCGTCAGTTCCTGGGCAACGGTCGGATACCCGAGGCGGATCCGAAGCATGAAGCGGTCGAGCTGGGCCTCCGGCAACGCGAACGTGCCCTCGTATTCGATCGGGTTCTGCGTTGCGATGATCAGGAAGGGCTCCGGCATGGGATACGTCGTACCGTCGATCGTTGCCTGGTGCTCTTCCATGCACTCGAGCAGCGATGACTGAGTCTTTGGCGTAGCGCGGTTGATCTCGTCCGCCAGCACGACCTGGGAAAAGATCGGGCCCGGCCGGAACTCGAATTCCTGGGTCCGCTGGTTGTAGATCGACAGGCCGGTCACGTCCGACGGCAGCAGATCGGGAGTGAACTGGATACGCCGAAACGTGCAACCGAGGCTCCGGGCCACGGCCTTGGCGAGGACCGTCTTGCCCGTACCGGGAACGTCCTCGATAAGCAGATGACCTCGGCACAGCAACGCCACGAGCGTCAACTGCACTTCGGGACCCTTGCCGACGATGACGCGCTCGACGTTCGCAGCGACCTTCGCGCCGGTTTCGTGAATCGTGGTCATGTGTCTCACTTCAGGACGAGGTGCCGGCTCACAGCGCCTTGCGCCGGAACGGTGCAAAGCCCGCCCATACTACGCCGTAGCCGATCGGTCGTTGTCGATTCGACCGTTTGGCCGTCCGGCGAGGGCGGTCCGCGAAACCCCTGAGGACGATCCTTGCGTTTACCCTTGCGGACATTGGGACCATCGGACCAGCCCCTGAGTACCAGCGGGCGGACTGTGTCGACGCCGATATCGGGGTAACCTGCGGCAGGAGCAGTGTGCCGATTGCAAACGGGAATGGCACGAAGGACCACGGAGTGACGATGACTGATCTGACCGACTCGTATTGCGAGCGGTGCGGAGCGCACTACGTCTTCAGTCCGCCGACGCCCAAGTCGATGTCGCTCAAGGGGGCGAAGGTTCTGGCCAAGGGGCTCAAGAACTTCGTCCTGACCGACGGGCAGTCGATGGCTGATGCGATGACTCTTGCGCGCCACGAAGACAGTCACCTCGACGCCACCCGCATCACCGAAGCGTTCCATGAGACCTTCAACTTCTGCATGAGCTGCCGGCAATACGCCTGCGCCAACTGCTGGAACGCCGCCACAGGCGCCTGTCTCTCATGCTCACCGCAAACCGGAAATGGGCTCGTCGAGCCCGAGGATCTCCTCAACGTCAGACCTGCCGAGACCCATTGGGACACCGACTGGTCGGCGTTCCTCGAGGGTCCGTTTGCCGAGTCGACGGACGACGCTGAGCCTCCCCTGCCGTTCAACGCTCCCATTCGATTCTCCGACGAGGCTCCTGCCGAACCCGCATCGAGCCCCCCGGCGCAAGGCAAGTTAGAGCGCACGGCCCCGAGTTTGTCGCCGCATCAACCGCAAGCTGCATGGCCGAAGGCCGACCTTCCGGCCGAGCCGTCAATGGCGCCAGATGGCACCGACGCGAAGCCAGCTACTCGCTCCACCACCCGGCCGGTGGACCCGCAGACCGCAATGCTGTGGCCGATCACGGACGAACTCGCCCCCGAAATGATGCTCACGGCCGAGGAATTGCGGGTCGTCGAGGATGGACTGCACCATGCCGAGCCCGCCTTGCCCGGGCCGGTGGTTGTGCCGACGGCCGCGCAGGTGGAACCGGTCCAGCCGGTCCTCGAGCCGGCGGTCGAGCTCGCGGTCGCCGAAACCGCGCAGACCGAACCCGAGACGGCCGATCCAGCCGACGCCTGGTCCACTGTCGCCACTCCCAACCCGGGCGCCGCCTCCGCCGGCCATGAGGCGATGCTGGCTGCCATGTCCGCGGCCGAGCGGCCAGCGCCCGATCGCGAGACGGCCGACGCCGGACGGCAATCCCACGACCCCTGGCCGCGCGTCACGGCTTGGCCTCGAAGACCATCGCTCGCCCACGCTCCAGCCCCAGATGCCGCCGCGTTGCGGGCGCCACAGCCCAATTCCGTGGCCACGCCAGCGGCAGCGCCCGCTCCGGAGGCCGTGGCCGCGCAGCTCCGAGGTGACCCCGCCCTTGCCCCAACGACGCCGGCGATCACCTCCCCGGCTCCCGCCACGGTCGCACGTCAACCTGGCGGCGGCCCCTCAGCCGCGAGCCAGACCAATGAGCCGGCCGCCCCGTCGATTGATCCCTCGACAGTTGACGCCCGCCACTCGGCGGCTTTGCGCCTGACCGCCGTACCGGCAGACGAGTCTCCGGCGGCGATACGGGACCCGCAAAGCTGGGACGCGCCTGCCTCATCGGCAGCGGTTCCGCCGGCGCCCCAGCCGTCGCCTCGCTCGCCACTGGGCAGCAAATGGCCGCCGAAGGACGATCCGAACGCGCCTTGGCCGATGCCGCCTGCCCGCGACGTGCCTTCAGTTCTATCGGCAGTGGCGGCCTCACGGCAGCAGGGTCCGTTGAACCTCAGCGAAATGTGGACTCAGTCCGCACAGGAGGTCATCAACCGCGGCACGGTTCGAGTTTGCCGAAACTGCTCCCTGCCTGTCTCCACGCAGGCGAAGTTCTGCAGGCGCTGCGGAACTCAGCAGGCCTGATTAGCTAGCGCGCTACCCACTCTGGTCTCGGTCATTCGCCGTCCTTCGACGCTGAGCTCGCTCCCGTAGATGCGGCCGGCTCGGTGGAGCCGCCCTCGGCCTTATCATTCGAGGGGGCGCCGGACTCGGATGCTGAATCCGTGGAACTCGGCCGGCTCGGCTTGGTCGCGCCGGACTTCTCCTTGCGAGCCCAGCCACTGCCCTTGTAATGGACAGCCGGGACTCCGATGGTCTTCTTCAGCCGGCCGCCGCAGACGGGACAGACGGAAGGCCCCTCCGCATGGACGGAATGCATGACCTCCATCTCATGACCACACGCGGAGCAAACGTAGTCGTAGGTAGGCATCGATCCTCCAGACGCACGCGCTAGCTGCGCAGCATCCGCATTCCGCACTTGGGGCAGTAGAAGGCGCGTTCCAATCCGGAACTGAAGCCGCAGTGCGGACAGGCCATTCCGCCGCCGACGCTGGACGACGGCATCGGCCGGTCGGACGACACCGTGCCCACGGCATGAGTGTCGCCGGCAACGTTGTTGAACAAGCCAGCCAGGATTCCGGCGGCGTTCCGATCCGTGTCGCCACGGACTCCCTTGCCGCCCCAGCCGACGACGGCCCGGACGATCAGGTCGCCGGTAATCTCGTCGAAGTGCGAGGCCACGCCACCGACAATGGCGTTGTATTCCGGATAGCCAGTCGTGTCCGTTTCGCCCGACAGCAGTCCGCATACCAGCGTCTCGAAGACCGTGTCGATCGCGTCCACGGAACTCAGGACCACGAGAGCGTGGCGAGTCACGGGCGAGCGCTTGTGGTTGTACTGCAGCCACTGAGCGCTGCCGGGGAGCTGGGCTATGAACGGCGAAGCCTGCCCCAGTTCTACAGGCAGCGGTTCCACAAGCTCCGACTCGCCCTGGACGTAGCCCACCAGCATGCTGCGCAACCTCTGGGCCAGCCCCGGGCCAGTCTTGAGACGCACGCCTTCGGAGCTCTTGGCCGAGTAGGAGAGCTTCAGCGAAAACTCATGTGAACTGACTTCCGCGACCAGAGGCTTTGCTTGAGCTTCCTCGCGTCCGCGGTTGGTCTTCCCAAATAGCGGCACTGTGACTCCCTGAAGCTAACCGGAACAGTGTGCATATCCTAGCAGCGGCCCAGCTTGGGCTTATGCCGGCAATTCGTCCCTTACGACCCCGACGATCAGGCGAGCAAACGCTCCAGTCTTGCGACTAGATCCTCGAGCTCCGCGGCTCTAGTCCGGACGCCATTCACGACCGCCGGCGGGGCTTTGGCCGTGAAGGCCTCGTTGGTCAGTCGCGATCGAGTAGCGTCGAGCTGACCCCGGGCTTCGGCTAGGTCTCGTTCCAGGCGGGCTCTATCTCGTCCCTCCTGATCCTCGTCCTTGACCGCGGGCTTCACGACCGCCTCGATGTCCCCGGCTATGACCGACAGCCCGCCTGATGCGCCGGCTCGGATCGCGTCGATGTCCAGGTGGCGACGGAACGGCTTGGCCCGCGACAGACGCTCCAAAGCCGGCGCCACGACCTCGAACGTCGCGCCCAAAGGTTCGGGCACGAATACGTCCACCGGCAGCCACGTGGCGGGCTCAATTCGAGCCTCGGCGCGAGCGTTCCTTACGGCCCGGACGAGTTCGATCAGAAGCGCGACTTCGCCCTCGGCTGCCTTGTCAGCGGCGTCCGCGCCGGAACTGGGCCAATCGGCGACGATCAGCAGATCGGGGTCCGCGGCCAGATGGGGCAGTCGATCCCAGATCGCTTCGGTGATGAACGGCATGATCGGATGCAGCAGGCGCAGATACGTGTCCAGGGCATCGACGAGCGTCCACCACGTTGCCTCGCGAGCGGCCGGCGGCAGTCCTTCGTCGTTCAGGCGGATCTTGGCGAGCTCGACGCCCCAGTCGCAGTATTCGTTCCAGATCGCCTCATAGAGGCTTTGACTTGCGTCGCCGAAGGCGTAGCCGGCCATCTCCCGATCCACTGCCTCCACCGCGGCCGCGGCCCGCGACAGAATCCAGCGTTCGGCGGGGCCGGCATCGGCGCGCTTCGGCAACTCCCGAGTGGCGTCGGGAGCGATGCTGGCCGGCCGCGCCCCCAGGACGAAGCGGGCCACGTTCCACAGCTTGTTGGCGAAGTTGCGGGCGTTCTCGAGCTTCTCCGTTCCGAGCCGAGCGTCGTTGCCAGGCGCCGTGCCGTTGACCAGGGCAAAGCGCAGCGCGTCGGCGCCGACCTCGTCGATCGTTTCGAGCGGATCGACGGAATTGCCCTTCGTCTTGGACATCTTCTGGCCGTACGGATCGCGGATCAGTCCTGAGAGGTAAACGGTGTGGAAGGGCGGCATACCGGTCAGATGGATTCCCAGCATCATCATCCGGGCCACCCAAAAGAAGATGATGTCGTAGGCAGTTTCCATGACCGATCCCGGATAGAAGCGCTCGAAGTCGCGCGTCTTCTCGGGCCAGCCCAATGTGCTGAACGGCCACAGTCCCGAGCTGAACCAGGTGTCGAAAATGTCCTCGTCCTGGCGCAGCTCCGACACGGGTCGCGAGCAAACTTCGCATGCCTTCGGGCCGGATGGATCGGCGGAAACAGTGGTGTGGCCGTCCGGGCAATACCAGGCCGGAATCCGGTGGCCCCACCAGAGCTGGCGGCTGACGTTCCAGTCGCGCATCTCCGTCATCCAGTGTTCCCAGACCTTCACGAACCGCTCCGGCAGGATCTGCGTCTTACCCGAACGCGTGGCGTCGAGGGCGGCCTCGGCGAGTGGCGCGACCTTCACGAACCATTGCGTCTTGAGCCGCGGCTCAACGACATCGTCGGAACGCTGGCAGTGGCCGATCAGGGAAACGTGTGGCGTGATCGATTCGAGATCGCCGCGCGCCTGCAGCTTCTCCACGATCTGGCGCCGAGCTTCGTACCGATCCAGGCCGGCGAACTTGCCGCCCTGGTCGTTGATCCGGGCCGTGTCGTCCAGGACCGTTATCATCGGGAGGTCGTGGCGCTTGCCGGTCTCGTAGTCGTCATTGTCGTGGGCCGGCGTGATCTTGACGGCGCCGGTACCAAAGGCCCGGTCCACCACGCCGTCGGCGATGATGGGCACGGCCCGATCCACGAACGGAACCACGCAGCGGCGGCCGATCACGGCGGAGTAGCGCGGATCCTCCGGGTTGACCGCCACGGCCGTGTCGCCCAGGAGCGTCTCCGGGCGAGTCGTCGCCACCGAAATCCAGGCGTCGGGGTCCGGCTTTCCGGTCGACTCGTCGAGCAAGTGGTAACGCATGGTCCAGAGGCTGCCGTTCGTCTCGGTCGGGATGACTTCCAGGTCCGAGACGCTGGTTCGGCAGCCGGGGCACCAGTGAATGAGCGCTTCGGTCCGGTACGCGAGGCCTTCCCGGTAGAGCCTCAGGAACGCCTCACGCACGGCCGCGGCGGAGACCGAGTCCATCGTGAAGCGAAGTCGGGTCATATCGAGCGAAGCACCGACGCGGCGCTGCTGGCTCAGAATCGTGGCGCGAGTCGACTCCACGAACTTCCACATCTCCTCGAGATACTTCTCGCGACCCAGCGACGCACGGCTCTCGCCCTTCTTCGCGAGAAGCTTGTCGAGTACGTACTGCGCGGCGATGGACGCGTGGTCCAGGCCGGGGAGGAAGAGCGCGGGCCGGCCCTGCATTCGGGCGTGGCGCGTCATGAGGTCTTCGACGGTAGAGCGCTGAGCGTGACCCAGGTGGAGAGAGCCGGTAACGTTGGGCGGCGGCTGGATTATCGTGAACGCGGGCTTGGCCCAGTCGGCGCGCGAGCCCTTGCCGTCGGGATTGAACACATCGGCGTCGAGCCAAGACTGGAAGATGGCACCCTCGATCTCGCTCGGCCGATATGCCCTGGCAAGTTCGCCTGCGTTGCCCGCTTCGCCCGGGTTTGGGTTCGTCCGATCCGCCATCGCTCGCTCCATCGATGAAACAACCCGCTCGTCCAGCGGACGAACGGGTCGTGGTACCACCTGCTGGTTCGGCATCGCCCGGTCCCGGTCATCCCGGCAGCCGCACTCGACGACGCCCTCTCGGCGCTCTATCGGGCACCTCCCGCACGACTCGCGAGCTACGTTCGCTCCGTTCCGACCGCGGGACTTTCAGCCTGGCCCGTGCCGTGCACCGGGCCGGTTCCGCTCTCTGCTCGCCGGATGGCGGCGCTACTCCTCTCGGTCTTCGCCGTGAAGGCCGCGATCGTAGCACAGCGCCGACGCCGAGCCGGCCCGTACCGGAACGCCCTCCTCCTTGCGGAATGCTGGGGGAGGCGCTGGCAGAGTGTCAGCGGCCAAGGGTTGGGTCGCGGCCTTCGACGGCGCCAGTTGTGGACCGCGATGCCGGCCATCCGCCAGTCAATTCAGTCGCCGAGTGTGACGTCGGCCTGGCCATCGAGACACAGAGCCCGGCGGCGCACGTCCGTCCCCACTCCGGCTCGACCGCGGTAATCGGCAGCTTTGTCGAGCCGGACGCCAGAGGGCAACTCGAAATGGTCACCCTTCTCGACTGCATCAAGCGAGAGCGCGTGACAGCCTTCCGGATATGTAGCCCCTGGATTGGCCTCCGCGATCAAATACCAGTAAGCTGGCCGCTTCCCGGCGACAAGCAGGTCGTCAATCCGGAGTTCTGGGATGTCGCCGAGCGGGACGAACGCGCTTGGACCGGGCGTGGGGCCGCCCTGGAACGAACCGCCGTGAGATACGTCGGCCCACTCTCCGCTCGCCAGCACCAGAACGTAGCTCGTGTCCCGCTGTTCCTGGATTTCGGTGATCGGCCCAACCGTGTCCGGCAGGTAGTAGGTCTTCGGAGGCCACACACCCGAGTTAGCGACCACAGCGATTACGAAGGCCGCCAGGCTTATGCCCAGAAGGCTACGTACGATTTCCTTCGAAGCAAGTGCAACTGACAGCCAAGCATGTGCAACTGACAGCCAAGTGGTCAGGAGGACGACGCCGAGCAGGGCAGCTGGAGCGAAGAGGAGGATGCCGAAGAATCCGGGGCCAGGACCCACATCCATGCCGTAAGGGGCCGGCTGTTGCATGATGATGAAACCGAGAGTCAGGGCCGATAAGTCGACCACAACGAGCGCCCGGAAAGTGAGGGTCCCGCAACCCGGATCAACCTTATCGACCGGAGGCGACTCGTAAAGTCCCTCATCGCCCCTCCCCCGCCGGCGCCCTACGCGCTCTGGCCGCGCTCCGCCAGGAACTCCTCGTAGTTGGTTTCGTCCACGCCCTCGTCTACCTGCGACTTGGTCAGCAGCAGCGGCGGGCGGCCTTCGCGAATGGTTTCTTCCGTGATCAGGCACTTGCGGATCTCGCCGTGATCCGGGACGTCGTACATGACGTCCAGCAGCGCTTCCTCGACGATAGACCGAAGAGCGCGAGCGCCCGTCTTGCGGGTGATCGCCACTTCCGCTGTCGCCTGGAGCGCGCCCGGAGTGAAGACGAGGTCCACCTTGTCCAGCGAGAGGAACTTTTGGAACTGGCGGGTAATGGCGTTCTTGGGCTCGGTCAGGATTCTGACCAGATCTTCGGCGGTCAATGACGACAGCGTCACGACCACGGGCAGGCGGCCGACGAATTCCGGGATCAGACCGTACTTGAGCAGATCCTCGGGCATCAGCCGCTCCAGGATCCTCTCGCGATCGATCTCCGGCATGTGGTTCTCGGCGCCGAAGCCCATGGAGCGCTTGCCGACGCGCTCCTCGATGACGCGCTCGAGACCGTCGAAAGCGCCGCCGCAGATGAACAGGATGTTCGTTGTGTCTATCTGAATGAAGTCCTGGTGAGGGTGCTTGCGGCCGCCCTGGGGTGGCACGTTGGCCAGCGTGCCCTCGAGGATCTTGAGCAGGGCCTGCTGGACGCCCTCACCGGAAACGTCGCGTGTGATCGAGGGGTTGTCCGCCTTGCGGGCGATCTTGTCGATCTCGTCGATGTAGATGATGCCGCGCTGGGCTCGAGCCACATCGAAATCGGCCGACTGGATGAGGCGCAGCAGAATGTTCTCGACGTCCTCGCCGACGTAGCCGGCTTCAGTGAGGGAAGTGGCGTCCGCGATGCAGAAGGGCACGTCCAGAATCTTGGCCAGGGTCTGGGCCAGGAGCGTCTTGCCCGATCCGGTCGGTCCGACCAGGAGGATGTTGGACTTCTGAAGTTCCACGTCGTCGATCTGGTGACCGGCGTTGACCCGCTTGTAGTGGTTGTGAACCGCTACGGAGAGGACCTTCTTGGCCTTGTCCTGGCTGATTACGTACTGATCGAGAGCGACCTTGATCGCGCGCGGGTTCGGAAGCTTGGCCGCCTGCGGCTTGGCCCGCGGGGCCTCGAGCATCTCCTCTTCGATGNNGCCCTGGCCCGCAATGAGCTTGCGGACCTGCTCCTGGCTTTTGCCGCAGAAACTGCAGCGATATGGGACTTTGGGTCCGCTCTTGGTCGTAGTCACGCGCTTGACCCGTCCTTCGCGCCTTGCCTGAACTCAGCTATTCGGTGGCAGCTTCGGGGCCGGCGCTTTCGCGCGGAGCGGCCGAAGAATCTTCCTTGGGCGTAGAGCCGCCGTCCTTGTTCGACAACGGGGATCCCGTGGACGAATAGACGGCGTCGATTATGCCGTACTCCTTGGCCTCCGTTGGCGACATGAAGTAGTCCCGAGAGGTATCGGCAACTATCTTCTCCACCGTTTGCCCGGTGTGACGAGCGAGAATCTCGTGATTGAGGTTGACGAGACTCTCCATCTCCTTGACCTGAATGAACACGTCCGGAGTGTTGCCGCGGAATCCGCCCGAACCCTGATGGATCATGATCCGGCTGTGCGGCAGAGCGAAGCGCTTGCCGGGGGCGCCGGCCGCGAGGAGCACGGCGGCCATGCTGGCGGCCATGCCGATGCAGATCGTGCTGACGGGTGCCCGGACGTACTGCATCGTGTCGTAGATGGCGAGGCCGCTCGTGACGACGCCGCCGGGCGAGTTGATATACAGGCTGATGTCTCGTTCGGGATCCTCGGCGTCGAGGAAGAGCAGCTGGGCGATGACGAGGTTGGCGATGTTGTCCTCGATGCCGTCGCCCAGGAAGACGATACGTTCCCGGAGCAGCCTCGAGTAGATGTCGTAAGCCCGTTCGCCTCGACTAGAGGATTCGATCACCATCGGGACGAGCATTCGGACGGTCTCCTCTGCCATTGGTGGGGCTAGGCGCCCGTTGAAGCGGCCGTATCGGCGGTAGCCGTGGGAGCGGGAGCGCCCTCGTCCGTTTCTTCGATGTGCGGCATCCGCGGCGCATCCGGATGGGCGGCCAACCACTCGTCCACGAGCAACTCTACCGTCCTGGACCGCCGGAACGTACTCCGAATGTATATTCGCCCGCGCTCCGATTCAAAGTATCGGAGCAGGTCCGAGTTGTCCGCGTACCGAGACCGCGCCCGGGCAATCTCGGCGTCGATATCCGACTCGGGGACCTGGACGTCCTTCTCCTTGGCGATGGCCGAGAGCACGAGCAGCGTCTTGACGCGCTTCTCGGCCTGTGGCCGGAAGTCGGCGTGGATCTCTTCCTCGGTCTTGCCGATGACCTTGAGGTACGACTCTTCGTCGATGCCCTGGCGAGCCAGTGTCGATCGCAGCTCGTCGTGCATGACCTCGACTTCCTGGTCGATCAGAATGTCGGGGAGCTCCAACGTGGCATTGTCGGCGGCGTACTGGATGATTTTGTCCGCAAAGTCATGGCGGGCGTGGTCCAGAGCGTTGGCCTCGAGGCGAAGTCGCAACTCGGCCATCAGTTCGGCCATGTTGTTGAACTTGCCGACCGACTGGGCGAACTCGTCGTTGGCATCCGGCAGAACCTTGCGCCGGATCTCCTTCACATTCACGGTGAAGTGGGCCGTCTGGCCGCGCAGCGACTCTTCCTGATAGTCGTCCGGGAAGGTGATGTCGAACTCGCGCTCCTCGCCCTTCGTAGCGCCGACGAGGTGATCCTCGAAGCCCGGGATCAGGCGGTCGTCGCCGAGAATGAGGGGCATCCGTTCCGACGACCCGCCGGGGAACGCCACGCCGTCTCTGGTGCCGACGAAACCGATGACCATGTAGTCGCCCTTCTCACCGCCGCGGTCGGCGACCGGCTGGAGGGTGCCTTCAGCGTCGCGCAGCTCATCGACGACCTTCTCGACCATGGTTTCGTCCACGGGCTGGATCTCGGGAGCGAACCCGAAGTGCTCGTAGTCGCCGAGCTTTACTTCCGGTCGAACCTGCACGACCGCCTTGAAGATGAGTGGCATGCCCTCGACGGCCTGGGTGATCTCGACGTCCGGATCGGTCAGGGGCGACAGGTCGTGCTCGACCATGGCCTCTCGGAACGCCTGTTCGACCAGGTGGTCTACGGCGTCGTCGACGACCGACGATGGCCCGAGCAAGCGCTCAACCATTACTCGAGGCGCCTTGCCCGGCCTGAATCCGGGGACCCGCGCCTGGCGCGAGAGGCGGCCGACGGCCTGATCGATCGCCTTGGCCAGCCTTTCTGGCGGAATCTCGAAATCGATCTGGAGGCGTGACTGGGGAAGGGGCGTGGTATTGGTCTGCATTGTCGAAAGATTATAGGTGGCGGGGCCCTGCGGGATCGGGCGACCCGGGAGCCAACGTCGCCGTCGGCGCGGCGAGCCAACGCATTGTCCTGGCAGCCGCGTCAACGTGGCCGGGCCGGTTCAGCCGGCCGTTCAGCCTGCGGGTTGCTGCCGCCTGTCGATTGCCAGCCGGACGCGCTGAAGCAGCTCATCGGAGGCGTAGGGCTTCTCGATGAAATCGCCGTCCGGCGGCATGTCGGCCCGCTCGGCGATCGACTCGCTCGAATAACCCGAGGCGAACAGCACCGCCGCTTCGGGGTGCACCTCACGCGCAACTTCCGCCATCTGCGGACCGGACATGTCGGGCAGGATGACGTCCACGATCATCAGAGCGATCTCACCAGCGTGGCCACGCAACAACCCCACGGCGCTCTCACCGCAGTCGGCCAGCAGAACCCGATAGCCGCCACGACTCAGTACCTGGAAGCTGACTCCGGCCACGGTGGGGTCGTCTTCGACGACCAGCACCGTCTCGTTGCCATGGGCCTGGATCGGCGCCGGCGTCAAGGCGACCCGAGCCTCGCGCGTGTCCTCGACCTCAGGCAGGAGAATCTCAAAGGTCGTTCCCTGACCAGGAGCCGACCTGAGGCCCACAAGCCCGCCGGACTGCACGACGAAGCCCTTCACCATCGCCAAACCGAGCCCCGTCCCAGATCCAACGGGTTTGGTGGTGAAGAACGGGTCGAAAACCTGAGAGTGCAGAGCAGCCAGGATTCCGGCTCCCGTGTCGGTCACGGTGATGGCGATCCAGCCTGAGGCGTCGGCTCCGGCCGCGGCGTCGCGCGGTCTGCGTTCGATGCAGATCGCCAGCTGACCCCCATCCGGCATCGCGTCTCGGGCATTTACAGCCAGATTCAGGATGACTCGCTCGAGTCCCGCCGGGTCGACACGGACGACCGCTACGGGAACCTCCGATTCGATCACAACGGAAACGGCCTCGCCCAGAAGGCGCCGAAGCATGCCTCGGAACGACCCCAGCATCTCGTTCACTTCGATGACCTGGGGCAGGAGCATCGACTTTCGAGAGTAGGCCAGCAACTCGCGTGTGAGGTCGGCCGCTCGCTTCGAGGCGGCCAGGATTGTCTCGGCCGCCTCCCGCGTCTCGGGCTCCTTGGAGTCGCCGGCGATAATCGCGGCAAAGCCGCCGATGGCGGTCAGACTGTTGTTGAAGTCATGGGCCACGCCGCCGGCGAGACGACCCACGGCCTCCATCTTCTGGGCCTCGTGCAGTTGCGCTTCTATGGCCATCGATTGCGTCACGTCGACTGCCTGCAGCCCGACGGCCGTGGCCCGGCCGTCTCGATCGAGAAGCGCCCGGCCGTAGAGGCGGACGCGCACTATGGAGCCGTTCCGCCGACGCAACTGAATGAGGTCGTGGTCCAGAGTCCGCCCCTTCAAGGCACCCACAAATGCGCGAATCAGAGTTCGCCGGTCTGGGCCAACGTACACGTCGGGCATGGGGCGGCCCATTACTTCGGCCTCATCCCAGCCGAGCAACTCCGCCGCCGCCGGGTTCCAGAGCTGCACGGTTCGATCCAGATTGAGCACCACGGTCGGCAGCGGCGAGGACACGACGAGCGTGGAAAGCATCTCCGACACCCGCCGGGAAGCGTCTTCGGCTGCGCGAGCGTCGGTGATGTCCTCGCCCAGACTTGCGACGCCGACGAGCCTCCCGTCCGCATCGTGACGATGTACGTGACTCCAGCGGATCAGGAGAACCTTTCCGGATTTGGTCAGAATCGTGCTCTCACGATGTGGCTCCAGCCCGCCATTTTCGCCCGCGACCGTCCGGCGCAGACGGATTCGCGCGGCTTCGCGCCGCTCCGGAGTCGCGAAAGTGTCGTACCAATTTTTGCCGATGACTTCCTGGCGGGTCCAGCCGGTGAGCTTGAGTGCGAACTCGTTGATGAAGTCGATTCTTCCGGCGCTGTCGACGTGAAGACCCACCAGCTCCACGCCGTCGAGCAGATCGAGCACACGAACTTCGGCGGCGGCGGCGACATTCAATGCTCTGGCTCGCGTGGTATCGAAGTACCAGAGCAGCGACAGCGACAGCGCGTCCACGAACATGAATGCCGGAACGACGACTAACGCGGATGGGTTCAGTGTGTCGACTATTTGGAGCACCGCGATTGCCACGCCTGTCGAACTCGAAAGCCAGGCAATGACATACGGGTATGGCTGGTACCTGGTCGGCACGTTCGCGGTGGCCACGACCACGCATACGAACGGTACGGCAACCACGAATGGCAGCGCCAGTAGCGGGCCGGCGCCGAGCAGCGCGGCCTCCAGGCTCATCAGGCCCAGAGCAATGAGGATTGCCCAGCGACGCCGCCCGAAACTCAGGATGACGAAGGCCAACATGGCGGCTGGCAGCCAGAAATAGGCGATTGCGAAGACCGGGTTCTGGTTTCCGGGCGCCTCTGCCAGATAGCCCCAGATGCCCGCTCCCAGGCACAACAAACCCAGTGCCAGAGCGCCTATCCACGAACGTCGGCCAAACCGAAACCCAAGCCGTATGGGCGGATGCCCCTCCACCGATACCTCGCCTACCTTCCCCCTTACCCCAACTGTAATGCAGATCGTAGTCCGTTGCGCGCAACCCTCCATCCTGCAAGTTGCGGAATTTGCCACTGGTCGTTCGTTCACGAGTTTTGTCTTCTGGAGCACGCAGCGTGACCTGAAGGCCGCAGCGCGACACGACCATGCCTGCGGGTGGCCAACTCCCACTCTTTCGAGCGTTGACACAATCCCCGTCCATGCATACCATCCGAATTCCGCCAGCCAGGCGGCCGTACGAGAGGTGCCACGTGCGCATGCTCACTAACGCTCCGGCAGGGACCGCTCCAACGAGCGGAGTCTTTGCTGCGCGTGGAAGATCTGCGCCCGCCGAGAGTTAGTCGGGGCGGCTAGGCCGCTCGTCGAACCTCTGAGCCGTGGGCCAGATCAGGGCCCCCGGCTTTTTTGATGCCCCGGACAGGCGCATGGCGCCGCCCAGGCCGCCGCGAGCCCAACCAATTCCCAACTTGGCTCGTGGTTTGGAGACCGCGAGCTCCACTCCGCAGGGAGGTGTGCATTGAGCATCGCGGCCCAGGATTCAACCCCATCCGCTTCGTCGGACGGGGCCGCATTGCTGCCGTTCCAGCGCCCCGAGATCGATCGGATCCGAACCAATTCGACGGCCGCATTGCTCGTCGACCACGTCAGCAAGCGATTCAAGGTGGATCGCCGCAAGCCTCCGGTCATCGCCATCGACGACGTCTCGATCCGACTAGATCGAGGCGAGATCTACGGCCTGCTGGGCGCCAACGGCAGCGGCAAGTCCACGTTCATCCGGCTCGTGAGCGGCTTGCTGACCCTGGACGAAGGCCGAGTCGAGGTCTTCGGTCACGACCTGGTTCGTGAGGAGATGGCGGTCAAACGTTTGATCAATCGGGTCAGCGTAGACGCCGCGTTCTTCAAGAAGCTCTCGCCGGCTGAAAACCTTTCGTTCGCGGCCCGGCTATACGGCCTGGACGCCGGAGTTGCCCGGCGAGAGGCCGCCTCCATTCTGGGTCGACTCGGTATCGGCGAGAAGCGGATGAATCGGCCGCTCGAGCAGATGAGCCGTGGAATGCAGCAGAAGGTGGCGATTGCCAGAGCTCTGCTGACGAGTCCGACTCTGCTGTTGCTCGACGAACCGACTACCGGCCTCGACCCCAGATCGAAGCTCGACGTACAGACCTTCGTCGAAGAGCTCCAAGCCGAGCACGACGCGACGATCGTACTGACGACTCACGATCTGGCCGAAGCCGATCGCTTGTGCGGCCGGATCGGAATCCTGGCCGGCGGTCGTCTGACGGCCGAAGACACGCCGGAACGGCTGAAGAACGACATCGCGATCCAGACCGGCGCCGCGCCGACGCTCGAAAGCGTCTTCATGCAGTACACAGGCCGCTCTCTCGACGACGACGTCGAAGAGGGCGAACTCGACCCGACCGAATAGGCGGGTCCGAAAGGGACACTTCGTTGTATTCATACGAACTCGCGCGAGCCCTCGACCGCGAGCGTCGGGCCGAAATCGAGCGCCGGCTGCGCCACCGTTTCGAGCTTCCGACACGGCCACCATTACGTTCGCCACGCCGAGCCATCGGCCGGCTGCTGATCCGAATCGAGTCCTCGCTCGACGCCGAGGGCGCCACGCGGGTCGGCCTGATTCGTTCGACCGATCTGCCGGAGATAGGACTGTGATCGCACTTCAGCGCGAAACTCGCGCCGGTTACGCGTTCATCGAGCGCAACTTCAACCTGACCAAGCGCTACCTCGGCTGGGAAGTCGCGTTCCTGGTATATGCGGTGGCGGGAGCCCTGTCCGTGTCGCTGATCGGCCAATCGGTCGGCAGCACGCGGCTGCTCATGCTCCTTGTGGTCGGCGCCGTCTTCTGGAACTACCTGTCGGTGGTCTTCCAGTCGATCGGCGACACGATCACGTGGGAGCGCTGGGAGGGCACGCTCGAATACACGATGATGGCCCCGGTTCGCCGGTCCGTGCAGCTGCTCGGGTCGGCGCTCTACGCGGTCATCTACGGCCTGATCCACACGACCATACTGCTCATCATTCTGGCGTTCTTCTTCTCGCTCGACCTCGGCCGGGCGAACGTAGCGGCGGCGGCGGTGTTCATGGTTGTCGGTTCGGCCAGCTTCATCGGTATCGGCATGCTCGCCGCCATACTCCCCATGATGTCGGTCGAACGGGGCTCGCAGATGGTCTTCGTACTGCAATCGTGCCTGCTGCTCGTCAGCGGCGTGTACTACCCCACGACCGTTCTGCCGGCCTGGATGCAGCTCATCTCCAAGGTGTCGCCGGCGACCTACGTCCTGGACGCGGTCCGCCGCGCGTTGATCGACGGCGACTCTCTCGGTCAGCTTCTGCCCGACCTGTGGCCGCTGCTCGGCATGGCCTTCGTGTTCATACCGATCGGCCTGTGGGGCTTCGGCAAGGCCGAGCACTATGCCAAGCGGACCGGCAAGCTGAAAAGGGTGGGCTAGCCATGACCGACCTGAACGCGGCAGACGCCGCCATCGGCTCGGCGCCCGAGCCGGAGACGAGCCGATCTGCGACCCAGCCACTCCCCCACTCCCTCGCAACGTGGGGCTGGGACGAGCCGTGGAGTCAAACTTTCGCGGCCGCGACGGCAGAGATGCCGGGCCTGAGCCCAGCGCGAGTCATGGCCCGGCAGCGCGAAGTCTGGTTTCTCGTCGCCGAGACCGGCGAGTTCCCCGGCGCCGTCACGGGCAAATTCCGCCGCGACGCCGAGGAGGGCTGGTTGCCCGCAGTCGGCGATTGGGTGGGCACCGTGCCGCCGTCGAGAGACGCCGATGACGACGGGCGTGACCTGGACGCGGCGCAGATAGACGTCGTCCTGCCCCGCCGGACGTGTTTGACGCGGCGAGCGGCCGGCCGGCGGGTCGAGGCTCAGGTGGTGGCGACCAACATCGACACGCTGTTTATCGCCACGTCCCTCAACGGCGATCTGAATCCACGCCGCCTGGATCGTTACGTGGCCATGGGCCACGAGTCGGGCGCCGAGACGATTCTGCTCCTGACCAAGGCCGATCTCGTCGACGAGGTCGATTCGGTGGCGACGGAACTGGCGAAGGCGTTGCGCGTGCCGGTGGTTCCGATGAGCAGCCGGAGTGGCGCCGGCCTGGCAGCGCTCGATCGGTGGTTGCTCCCCGCACGGACTGTCGCTCTCGTCGGTTCGTCCGGCGTCGGCAAGTCGACACTGCTCAACCGCCTCGCCGGCCGCGAGCTGATGGCCACGTCGGAAATCCGCGAGGACGACTCGCGGGGCCGCCACACGACGAGTCATCGCGAGCTATTCCTGCTGCCGAGCGGGGCCATGATCCTGGACACGCCGGGGATGCGGGAACTTGGACTGTGGGACGCGACCGCGGCGCTCGACGATACCTTCGCCGACCTCGTGGAGCTTGCTGAAAAGTGTCGATACCCAAACTGCACTCATCGCAACGAACCAGGCTGCGCCATTCAGGCTGCCGTTCGAGCCGGGCGATTCGACTACTCCCGAGTAAGGAGCTACAGGCTCCTTTCACGCGAGGCATCGGAACAGTCGACCGCGGCGGCGGCGGCGCCTCGACGCCGAGGACGCCCATCGGTGGCGCCACCGCGGCGACGCTTCGACGACGACTACTGAGCTTGACCGCTCCTGATGTTGAGTAGATGCTGGAGTCGATGAGAGCCAACGGGTTGCTCTGGATCGGCAGATGGCTGATCGGGGCGATCTTGCCGGCCTGCACCGGGCACTCCGGCAACACCGTTTCTCATCACTGAGGAACATGTACGTGGCCGATTTCACCCTTACGAGCCCGAGCTTCGCCGAAGGCGCGCCAATCCCCACCCGACACAGTTGCGACGGCTCCGACCTGTCGCCCGCCCTGGAATGGCGCGGCGCTCCGTCCGGCACCGAGTCGCTCGCTCTGATTCTGGACGACCTCGACGCGCAGGGCTTCATCCATTGGGTAGTTATCGACATTCCAGGCGGCTCGAGCGGATCGCTCCCTGACGGAATCAAGCCCACCGACGCACCGCTCCAGGGTCGCTCCGACTTCGTCCTCTCCGGTTACGGCGGCCCCTGCCCGCCCAATAGCCCGACCAGCAGCCCACACCGCTACCGCTTCACGATCTGGGCGTTGTCGACGCAGCTCAACCTATCCGGAACGCCGACCGCGGACGAAGTCCGCGCCGCCATGGCCGATCACATCCTGGCCCAGGCCACTCTGACCGGCACGTATACCCGAAAGTAGCGGCGCGCCGCGCCTCAACGCCACCGGCGGCTCCCTTGCCGGCGGCCTGCTACCGCGGCAGACGTCCCGTCAACTTCACGCGCTCCAGCCAGGGCAGCTCGTCGCCGACCGTCGTCGCCTCGCCGTGGCCGGGAAGCACCCGCAGGTCTGGGTCCAGGCCGGCCAGCCTGGCGAGAGATTCCGCCATCTGCTCCGCGGATCCGCCCGGCAGATCCGTCCTGCCCCAGCTGCCCGAGAACAGGGTGTCGCCCGCGATCAGCAGCTTGTTGGCGGCGTTGCGCAGGCAGACGGAACCTTCTGTGTGCCCCGGCGTGTGCAGAACTTCCAGGTCTATGTCGCCGAACTTGATGCGGCCGCCTTCCGCCAGATCCACCGCCGGAACGCTCGGCGGAATCGGGAACGGGGCGAAGAGCGGCTCGGGGTTGACCAAGTAGTGGCGGTCGAGAGCGTGAACGGCTATCGGTGCGCCCGCATCACCGCCGGGAGCGGCCTGACCTTTCGACCAGGCCTGGACCGCCGCGTTGTCGCCGACATGATCCCAGTGGCCGTGGGTCGACACGATCATCTTGAGCCGCCAGCCGCGCTCGTCCAGTAACTCCGAGATCCAGGCCAGACTCGGGATCGCGGTGTCGATGGCAATGGCCTCGCGCGTGCGCGCGTCCGCGAGCACGTAGACGTTCGTCTCGAGCGGCCCGATCTGGCGACCAAACAGTTCCACGGCAGTCAGTCCGCAGCCGCTTCCTCGGCCTCGAGACGCTCCTTCATGGCCGCGAAACTCTGCTCGGCGGCGTTCTGGAGCGGTCCCTGGACCATGGCCTCGAAACTACCCAGCAGGCCGCCCAGAGTGGCATCGGCCACCCAGACGGCACGGGTCAGCTTGGGACCCAACTCAACCAGGTCGATGGACCCGGTGCCGTCGATCGGCCCGCCCATGAGCGAACCGTCGATCGTCGCCGCGATACGACTCGGCTCGTCCAGATCGGTAATGGCGAGGTTGAGGACCACGTTGAGCGGCATCATTCCGCCGGGCGCAGAGACGCTGACCTTGTAGTGGCGATCGTCGATCTTCTCGATCTGGGCCTGACCCGACGTGTTCGACTCGGCGGCTCGGTCGGGGTTGCTGATGGTCGCCCATGTCCGCTGGCGAGTCGCAGCGATCTCTGTCTCTCCGGCGAGGTGCACGCAGATCTCCTTATGGCAGCCGGGCCAACGCGGCCGACCTTCGTGAAGTGTCGATGACCTGCGTAGATCGTAGCGGGTCCGCAATGGTTGCTGCCAGCGATATCCCAGGACGCGATTGATCGGCGGAGCACATTTCTCAAGCGACCATCGGACCGGCAAGACCCATGTAAGGAGGAACTCGATGCCTGAGTCGGCAGCCGAGGAGGCAGCGGCGGCATGGGCGCGCAAGTATCGACCGACTCCGGGCGTCAACCGGCGCATCCCCTCGGAAGTCGCCGGGATAGTCACCGACCCGCCGGACCCGTGGGAAGTTCCCGTCACCCGAATCAGTCCGATGTGGATCGCGGGACGGCCGTTCCGGCCGACGAGCCCGGGCCAGGTTCCCGAATCCGCACTCGCCGCCCTGGAGTCCGCCTGCGGCCCGCTGCCGCTCGAGCGATTCTTCGTGGTACCGGAAACGACCCGTCTGATCAACCCGCTCCAGAGCGCCCTTTCGCCGCAGAGCGTCCTGGCGTTTGGCGACGGGACGGTTGCTCAGTGGATCGACGACGGCCCCGGAAGGCTGCTCGTCATACCTACCGACCGGCTCCTGGCAGTCGACGACCGCCAGATCCTCCTCTACGGCCGGCTTCGATTCGTGGCTGCGGATGTCCGCATAACCGTTCGCTACAGCACGACGGAACGTTTCGATCTCGTCGACAACATCCGCTCGTTACGAGCCCGGATCGCCGCCACGCAGGTGGAAACGCAGCCCGCCTTCAGGTGGCTCAACAAGCGCGGTCAATACGGATCGCGGGATCGTCTGCCGATCAAATGGACGATCGCCCTCAAGTCATCGGCCCTCGACGCCGCGGATGCAGAAGCGGCGGCCGTGGCAGTCGGCGATGTCGAGGAGACGCGCGGCCGCAGATCGGGCGACCCTTCCGGCGTGGCGGTTCTGGGGCCGCGTGAATTCCTCATCGCCTCGGAGCCCGCCGAGTTCCTCCAGGGCGGCCGATACGGCTACGACCTGCTGGCCGCTCCCCGTGACAGGCTCCTGTCGCTGGCGTGGGATGGACGTTCGCTGACCGTCAACCTGGGATCGCCCGCCGACGGTGGAATGGGCGGCTCCACCTCGATCAGCCTCGTTATGGATCGCCGCCTGGTGGAGGCCATGGGCTCCGTGTTCGGTACGGCCGTCGCCTGGATCTAGGCGAGAAGTGCGTCTGTCAGGCTAGCCGTTAAGCCACGACCGCCTCGCCTATTCAGCCGGTTACGGCGTGTACAGCAAAGAGGGAGCACCGGGGATGAGGACGCGGCCGTCCTTGAGGGTGACTGCAGGGATGCCGTACTGGCTCGGACTTAGCGGATGAGGATCAACCGGCGGCGACGCGATGGCCGAGAACTCGCCGCTGGTCGGGTCGTAGATCTCGGCAGGCCCACCCGTGCTTGAGCCAAACTCCCCTCCGACGAATAGAACTCTGCCGTCCGCCAACAGGCTCGTGTAGAGCGTGGACCAAACGGTATGCGGCTGATCGTAGTCGGTGGCGCGAGCCACGGTCATCGATCCTGTGGCCCTGAAGGATTTCGTGGCCGGTTCGTATAGTTCGGCCGAGCTAAGGAACCCCCCCCATATTGGAGCCGCCTGCCACGAGCACGCTGCCGTTGCCTAGAAGT
Source organism: Chloroflexota bacterium (assembly GCA_003158875.1). Classification (GTDB taxonomy): domain Bacteria; phylum Chloroflexota; class Limnocylindria; order Limnocylindrales; family CSP1-4; genus Fen-1039. The sequence goes on along the minus strand of PMLK01000107.1, from coordinate 14,017 downwards.
GTGGCGCTGAATTGGGTGCGAGGGGTCTCCATTGACCCGGCCTCGGTGAACTTGCCTGTGGCTGGGTTGTAGATCTCGGCTGAGTTCAGATCCACCTCGTTGTCCGACTCTTGGTCCCCCCCGACAACCAGGACACGGCCGTCGCCCAATAGCACGGCCTGGGCGCCCGATCGAGCCGTGGCCATCGACCCAGTGCGGCTGAACCTGCCCGTCGCAGGGTCGTAGATCTCAGCCAGCTTCGAGGCAACGATGCCGGTGGACGCTCCGCCCTCGAGCAAGACCGAGCCGTTGGGCAGCAGCGTGGCAGTCGATCCACACGTCGCTGATACGGCCATCTTGCCAAGGCTGCTGAATTTGTTCGTACCCGGGTCGAATAGCTCGGCGGTCTTGTCGTTGTCGCAGCTACCTGCGATCAGCACCTTACCGTTCTTTAGAAGCGTCGCGGTATGCCCGCCGCGCCCTTTCGTCATCGAACCGGTCTTGCTCCACACCCCGGTGGCCGGATCGTAGATTTCTGCGGAAGACAGGTACGGCGAATCCAGCACCGAGTAGTCCACGCCCCCGGTCACCAGAACTCTGCCGTCTGCCAGGAGGGTAGACATCGCCCACTGATCTCGCTCCGCGACCATCGATCCGGTCGAGCTGAACACGCCGTTCGGGCGAGGGCTCGCGCTCGGAGCGGCCGAGACGACCGCAGACGGACTGGCCACCGGGGAGCCGGTCGCGGCCGATACGCCCGCCGAAGGACTTGCGGTGCCACCGCCGCAACCCGAGATGGCGAGCGCAACGATCCCGCTCACCAGCAGTAGGTTCAATCTCCGCATGGGTAGCCGTGTCCTCCTCTATCCGCTCCCCGACCCTCCGGCGAACTGGCTCACGATCGCCTGCCCTGGCGTGCCAGCCGAGACCAATGGGGCCAACATGTAACAGCCGAAACTATAGGCACCTTGCCTGTGCGCCGCCGCGTGGAATCGCAAGTCCCTCGCGCACGCCGTTCGATCGGGCCAACCGCCCTCTTACGTTCCTCTTACACGGGCCAACCCGGAGCCGCACGCTCCGCCGTATGCTGCGAGGCATGAAGACAATCCTCGTCGTCGACGACGAGCGCAACATCGTGGAGCTGGTCCGGCTCTACCTCGAGAAGGAAGGCTTCAACGTCGTCGCCGCAAGCGACGGCGAGCAGGCGCTGGTCCAGTTCGAGCGCACCGATCCGGACCTCGTGGTCCTGGATGTAATGCTGCCCAAGATGGACGGCTTTGAAGTCTGCCGCGAACTCCGCCGCCGCTCGGACGTGCCCATCCTGATGCTGACGGCCCGATCCGAAGACATAGACGCCATCGTTGGGCTGGAGCTCGGCGCGGACGACTACGTGACCAAGCCGTTCAATCCCCGCGCGCTGGTCGCACGAGTCAAAGCGATCCTGCGCCGAACGGACGCGACCGTCAGGGGCGGCCGGCCGATACAGGTCGGGAACCTGCGCATCGACCCGCGCCGCCGCGAGGCGTCGGTTGGTGACCGCCACCTGGACCTCAGAGCCCGAGAGTTCGATCTTCTCGCCGCTCTGGCGCGCGATCCGGGAGTGGTGATGACGCGCGACGTTCTGCTCGAGGACGTATGGGGCACGGACTTCCCGGGCGAAACGCGCACGGTCGACGTCCATGTGGCCGAGGTGCGCAAGAAGCTCTCCGACGACGGGCCGCAAGTGGAGACGATCCGCGGCATCGGCTACCGCCTGATCCCACCGCCGCGGAACTCCGCGCCCGACTCCCAAGCCGGCTAGGCAGTCGACTATGCGACCGCGCAGTCTTACCGGCAGACTCGTTCTGGCTTTCGGGGCAATCTCGCTCGCGTTGCTCGTTTCCGTCAGCGCGACGCTCTTCTTCGTACTTCGGGAACAGCATCAGAACCAGGCCAAGCAGTCGCTCGGCGCCCAGGTCGTCTGGCTCGTGTACGCGGTCAACTCCCAGAAGGCAAATCAGTGGCAGGCGACGATCGTCGATGAGGGATCGCAGATCGCGAGCGACGACGGCTACATCCTGGCCCAGAACCCGAACGGAGCGGTTCGCGTGCTGGTCGGCAGCCCATCTTCGGTGGAAATCCCGCCCGGACCAACCGGTTCGGACACCGTCGCCATTGGAACGACGACGACTTCGGACGGCAAGTCGTACGTGTACGTGGAGCCGAGTTCAACTCAGACCAAGGGCTGGATCTTCGTCATGGCGGAGCCAGACCGCTCCAGACAGCAAGCCATCGGCGATCTCCTGGGCGGCGTGGTCATCATGTTGATGGTGCTGGTCGCGGTCGGTTTGCCGACGGCCTGGCTCCTGTCCAGATCGGTTACCGGACCCATGCGCCGGCTCGCTCAGGCGGCTCGCGAGCTGCCGACTCGGTCGATCGACTCGCCGCTCCCCGTCGAGGGGCCGACCGAAGTCCGGGACCTCACGGAACGCTTCAACGCCATGACCTACGCTCTGGCGGCAATTCGGGGCGAAGAGTCGCAAATGCTGGCCAATCTGCGCCACGACCTGCGGACGCCGCTCACGAGCATCGCCGGCTACGCTGAGGCGATCGCCGACGGCACCGCATCGGGAGATAGGGCCGCCGACGCGGCGCGGACCATCGCCCAAGAAGCTCAGCGGCTCGAGAGGCTCGTCGGCGAGCTTGGTCTGGTGGAGCGGCTGCGTGAAGGCCCGGCCGCTCTCCGGCCGGAGCAACTCAGCGCGGCGAAGCTGATCGTCGAAGCCGCCGAGAGGTTTGAGAAGCGAGCCACCGACGCGGGCGTCGCGATTGACATCGGATCCCCGGCCCCCGGCGAAGCCGACACCACGTTCACAGGCGATCGGCTGGCCGTAGAACGAATCCTGCAGAACCTGGTCGAGAACGCTCTGTCGGTTCTGCCGAACGGCGGCCACATCTGGCTGCGCGCCGCACAGCTGACGATGCCCGGCTGGCCACCCGGAATTTCGATCAGCGTGACGGACGACGGTCCGGGATTTCCGCCGGGTACGACGACCAAGGTCTTCGAACGGTTCTTCCGCGCCGACCCGTCGCGGACCGGCAGCGGCTCCGGCCTCGGGCTGGCGATCGTGCGCGAGATGGCTCGAGCCCACGGCGGTGAGGCCTGGGCCGAGAACGTGGCGCCTCACGGTGCTCGCGTAACGGTCATGCTGCCGATCGTACCGGCCATGCCGCTGTCCAACGACCCGGCCGCGGGCGGCGCGTAGGGGCGATCGCGCGGAGACGCGCGACCTGGCGTGGCGGCCCGGACCGCGGCGCCGGGCCCAGACCGCGGCGCCGACGCCGGCCGCTATCCTTGTGCACGTGAACGACCTGACACCCCCCGCCGGTCCACCGGCCGAAATATCCCACCTCGTCCGGCAGCGGACGGAAGCTCGACAGCGCCGCGATTGGGCTCGCGCCGACGAGCTCAAGGCCGAAATCGAAGCCGCCGGCTGGCGCGTGGTCGACCGCGGCGGCAAGACGAGCGTCAGCCCGGCCGCACCGGCAAGCGTCGAAGTCGATGGCGAGCTGCGCTACGGGTCTTCGACCGCCGTTGAGTCGCGTCTGAGCTCGCCGGCAACGGTGGCATGGACGGTGGTTGTGGCCGCGTCCGAAGATCCGGCCCGAATCTCGCGGCTGCTTTCCGGACTTCGGGCGAGTGCCCCGGCCGGAACGCAGGTGGTGGTAGTGGCCAACGACCCGAGTGCCGCTCAGGCAGCGGTCCTGGCTCCGGGCGCACCGGACGTGGAGCCGCTCAGCGGCAACGCGCCCGAAGTGCTGCGAACGTCGACTCGTCTCGGATATGCGGCAGCGCTGAACATCGCCCTGGCCCGAGCCGCGGGCGAGCTTGTGCTCCTCACCGACGGCACGGCCGCTCCGGCGGGCGACGCCTTTGGGCCACTCGCCGAAGCGCTGGCGGACGGGACCGTGGCTGCGGCCGGCGGCTTTGGCCTGTACTCGGAAGCGGACACTCCCCTGCGTCCCGGGGCGTTGCGGCGGGAACCGTTCGAAGCGACGGAGGAGACCGCGCCTGGAGGGGCCGCTCCACGAGCCGCGGCGCAGCTCACCACGCCGGCGGGTTTCGATGCCACCGCGCTCGAGGGCGCATGGCTGGCATTCCGCCGCAGCGACTACATCGCCCTCGGACCTCTCGACGAACGCTTCGTCACGCCGTCGTGGCTGGACGTCTGGTGGACGCTTCGCCTGCGAGCCGGCGAGGAGCCGCAAGGGGCGGAGTACGTAGAGTCGGAACCGGCGGCCGACGGCGACGACACGGCCGAACGCGATGACCGTGACGGCGAAGCGAACGACGCCATGGAACGCCCCGGTGACGCCGACGTCCAGATGCCCCGGCCGCGCCGCGCGGTCGCCGTTCGGCTGCCACTCGATCGGGACGAAACCACGTGGCCGCCCGACCGCTCGCGGCTGAACCGCCGCAACATGTACCGGATACTCGACCGTTTCGGCTGGCGCGAGGACCTGGTCAGCGAACCCTGATAACGATCCCCTGACCGGGATTCTGGGCCGCCGATCCGTTCGGCGCGGGAGCCACTGCCGACGCGGACCAGTACTGGCGATATAGCGAGTCCTGCTGCCACTCGTTCGTGCCGTATGCGGTGATCCCACCGACAACGGCAACCAGGACGGCGATGCCGGCCACTCGCAGGGCCAGAGTCCCGGTTCGAGACCGTTGCGCCTTGCCCTGCCAGGCCGAGGCCAGCGTCTGAACCTTGAGCGGCGGTATCACGAGGCCCAGCCACATACCGGCCAGAAGGCCGCCCACATGGGCGAAGTTGTCGACGTTAAAGATCCCAGAGAAGCCCAGCAGCAGGTTGATCACGATCAAGCCGCCGATCTGGCCAGCGATAAGTCGCGACTGGGCGTCCAGGATCGCGTGGTGGAATCGAGTCGACACCAGGATCATGCCAAACAGGCCGAAGATCGCTCCCGAGGCGCCCACGCTCCAGCCCCATGAGGCGAAAGCAAAGCTCGCCGCGCTGGCCGCGATGCCGCAAGCGATGTACACGAACACCAACGCCACCGAGCCGTACATCCTCTCCACAAGCTGGCCCGCGTACCAGAGCGCATACATGTTGAACAGCAGGTGGAGGATGCTCGACGGATCGTGGACCAGCGTCACCGACAGCAGCCTGTAATACTCGCCGTGGGCGACGAAGAGCGGATGCAGCGCCAGCTGCCCTTCGAGCGACGTCGGCAAGATGTATCCCTGCGGGCTCAGCGCGCTGCTCATCGCAATCAGCGACGTCACCGCCGTGACCGCGATCATCACATAGGTCATCAGCGGCGGGAGACGATCGCCACGGCTCTGGGCGAAGTACCGGCTGGCGGCACCGGTGTTGCCGCTCTCCTTGTTCAGCCAGCCGAGGCGGGACGCGATTTCCGCCTGATCCTCCCGGGGAGCGCGACGGGCGCACTCGCGATAGGCATCCAGCGCACCGCTCAAGTTTCCCGACCGAACGCGGGCCGCGGCCACCTGACGCCAGGCCCGATACGAGATGGGCGTCTCGCCGAGTGCAGTGGCCTTCTGCCACGCCTGGATCGCTTCAGGCTCGCGGTCGAGTCGATAGAGAGCGTTGCCAACTCCGTAGTAGCCGGCCGCCGAAACGTCCCGATCGTCGAGAGAAGTCGCCCGCGCATATAGCGGCAGCGCAAGCTCGGGTTCGCTGCGCTCCATGTGGCCGTCGGCCTCAGAGATCGCCGCGATCCCCGTGGCACGGTCGAGCGGACTCGGGTCCGCGGGGTCGAACCCGGGCGGCAAGTTCGCAAATCCAGAATTGGGTAATCCGTTCGCAGCACGATCCATGGCCGGCACTCTACATGAACTCGAGGTTCGTCAGAGCCCCGACTCGACGTGCCCGGTCATGCGCCGGCGGTTTGTTCCCAACCGGCGGCGCCGATCGCTTCCCGGAAGGCCGCGGCCGCTTCGACGCCGGCGTCCAGCGCCCCGGCGTACATACCCACCATCCGGCCGAACGAGCCGTCGTCGTCCGGCGGCGTCTCGAGTACCGTGGTGGCCGCCGGCAGTCCGGCCGGAACGGCACCGGCTGTGGCCAGCACGACCAACTGGGCCGACTCGAAGGCGGCGGCCTCAGCCGCGGCCGTAACGACACCCTCGGCAAGCGGACCTGCCAGAACCACGACTTTCGCCTGAGGCAGGAACTGTATTGCCAGGTCTATATCGGCGGCCTCGAGGTCCGGCCGCGCGGCGGGATCCTCAGGGAGTACCCGGCCCTCCGGCACGTCAGCCTCCAACTCCGCGGCCTCGTCGTCGACCGGAGCGGGAGCGAGCACCGGAGTGGGCAGCACCGGGTCTCGGAGCAACGCCGCATGCCCTACGCCGAGTCGGCCCAGGGCCACGACCACGGCGTCGCCGGCCCCGTCGTTGCCGACCTTGCCGACCAGTTCGACCTCACTCCCCCGTCGCCGCGCCGCGGCCGCAACCTCCACGGCCAGACCGCCCGCGCACTTCTCGCCGTCCGGCGAGTCAGCATAGGCCGGCAAACCCACCACGACGATCATTCGGACTCCCCTTCCCCACCGTCGTCGCCACCGCCGGCCGGCACATCCTCGGCGATGATCTCCAGCTCGCCGTAGTCGGCAGCGCGCAGTTCGTCGCCGACGGCATCCGCATCGCCGACCGCCACGATGGCGATTCGGTCCATGTGGATGTGGTCCAGGGCCGCCTTCTGGATCGACTCGATCGTGACCGCCTCGACCTCGCCGCGGTAGCGGGCCAGCTCGTCGTCGGGAAGCTGCTGGACGAAGAGGCCCCCGAGCGCACCGACGACCGCGCCCGGAGTCTCGAACCGCAGCGGGAACACGCCCACGAGGTAGTCCCTGGCAGCCGCCAACTCGGCCGGGGTCACGGCGGTCTCACGAATGCGCTTCAGTTCCTTGAAGCACTCGTCGACAGAGGGCACGGTTGCGGCCGTCTGAACCGCCGTCCGAACCGAGAACGGGCCCGCACCTCGGCGCATGTCGAAGCCGGCTCCGATGCCGTACGTGTAACCCTTCTCCTCACGCAGGTTCATCTGGAGTCGCGAGTTGAACAGCCCGCCCAGGATGGCAGCCATGACCTGCACGTCGTAGAAGTCCGGCGTAGAGCGGCTCAGGCCCACGTGGCCTATACGCAGTTCCGTCTGCACCGATCCGGGCCGGTGGTAGAAGCGGACGATGGGGCGCTCGACGGCCGAATTCGACGTCGGCACGGCTGGCGCGGCCCGCTTGCCGCTCTCGCCCCCGAACGATCCGAGAGTTTCCGTCACCAGGCTAACGACGTCCAGCCCGCGCAGGTCGCCGCCGATGACGATCGCGGCCTGGTTCGGATCCAGAACGGAGCGGTGCGTGGCCCGCAGCACTTCCGGATCGAGGCGCGGAACGGTTACTTCGTCGCCGCCGGCCGAGCGACCGTACGGTGAGTCGGCCGTATAGATGGTGGCGATGAAGGCCTGATCGACGCGCCGGCGCGGATCGGCTTTGATCTGGAGCAGGTCGTTGAGCCGCTCGTCCTGCAGCCGCGCCACGTCCGTCGGCGGGAACGTGGGATGTTCGACGAGTTCCGCCAGCAACTCCAACGCGCCGCCCAGGCGGCTTGCCGCCACCTCGACCGAGGCGCTGAACGCGTCCCAGCTGGCGTCGACGTGAAGAGTGGCTCCCAGCCGCTCTCCCGCCTCGATCAGCTCCACGCCCGGGTAGCGCTTCGTGCCCTCGCTCATCGCCCGGGCCGTCATGATCGTGGCCCCGGCCAGGTCTCGCGGTTCGTCGGCGGCCCCGCGCCGAATGAGCAGGCTCGCGGTGATCAGCGGCCGGTTGCGGACGTCGACCGCGATCACCTGCAGCCCGGACGGCAGAACCGTTCGCTGGAACTCGGGAAACTCGTACTTTCGGGGACTGCCTGGAGACGGCCGCACGGACAGGATCTGATCGAGCGTCATGCCACCGTCTCCTCATCGCCGGTCCCGGACCCACTTTCCGTCAACGGCATGTACGTCAGAACAACGCGGTTCTCCGGGATCAGGAACTCAGCGGCCGCGCCCTGGATGTCGGCGGCCGTCACGGCCAGATAGCGACCCAGCTGACGGTTGATCATGCCCGGGTCGTCGAGCAAGGTCGCGTACATCGCCAGCCTGTCGGCGCGTTCGTCGACACGCTGGAGCGCTTCCAGCTCGAACGTTTCAATCAGCGCTCGAGCCCGAACCAGCTCATCGTCGGTGACAGGTTCCTTGCCCAGGCGATCAAGTTCCTCCTCGAAGGCCCGTTCCACCACCGCGGGGTCGACCCCCGGCCGCACGGTCGCCTGGCCGGCCGCTATCGAAGCTCCGCCGATCAAACCCAGGGCGAAGAACGAGACGTCCTGCGCGATCTGTTCCTCGCGGATGAGGCGGCGGTAGAGTCTGCTGCCCTTACCGCCCGACAGGATCTGGGACGCCACTTCCAGCGCGTCGAAGCGAGGATCGCCTATCACCGGCGCACGGAAGCCGAAGAAGTGGCGCGGCAGTGGAACTTGTTCCTCCACCACCTCACGCGACTCGTGGCCGAGCGTCGGCGGCAGACTCGTGTCACCGAGCGCCGGGATCGCCGGGTTCGCCGGTATCGAGCCGAAGTAGTGCTCCACCCAGGCCCGGACCTGAACCGGGTCGACGTCCCCGACCACCGCCAGAACGGCGTTATTCGGCGCGTAGTACGTCCGGAAGAACGCGGCCACGTCTTCCAGCGAGGCGGCGTCCAGATCGTCCATCGACCCGATCGTGGGGTGGTGGTACGGATGCTCTGGCGGGAAAACGAGTTCCTGGAGTTTGTGGAACCAGTCGCCGTACGGCCGATTGTCGTACGAGGAACGCTTCTCGTTCTTGACCACGTCGCGCTGGTTGTCCAGGTTCTCCTGATTGAGCGCGTCGAGGAGCGTCGCCATTCGATCCGCTTCCAGCCAGATGGCGAGTTCGAGCTGATGGCTCGGGACGGTCTCGAAGTAATTGGTGCGATCCAGCCAGGTCGTGCCGTTCATCGTGCCGCCGGCACCTTGAACCAGGGCCATGTGTTCGGCCTTGGCGACGTGCCCGGAGCCCTGGAACATGACATGCTCGAACAGATGAGCGAAGCCCGTCTTGCCCGGCACCTCGTGCTTGGACCCGACGTTGTACCAGATGCAAACCGCGGCGACGGGCGCCAGATGTTCCTCGGAGACGATCAGCCGCAGCCCGTTGGCCAGCCTCTCGTCGGTGAACCGGACGTTCACGTCGGTCATCGCTCCGGGGTCCTCCTGCAGGCGCCCCGTTCGGCGACGGAGCCAGTGCTGGCATTGTAGGGTGCGCGACGCGATCTCATGGGACGGGCCATAGCAACGACCCCACTATGGGTCTCACTCCGGGAAGGTGACCGAGTCGACAGTTGACGACTTAGCGATTTGCCAGCGCCGCGTCAATGGCCGCAGTGACGGTCTCGTAGTCGTAGTTGGGCATCGACCTGCCCGCGACGAAGATCGCCGGCACGAAGTCGAGCTCGCCCGGAGCGGAGTTGACTTCAGCCTGGACCTCGTCGTCGTGGGTGCCATCCGAGACGCAACTTTCGAACTTCCCCATGTCCAGCCCGGCCCGACGGCCGATCTCGAGGAGCCGCGGCTTCGCAAAGCCGCCGCCGCCTTCATAGCCCTGATTTGCAAAGAGCCAGTCCGAATACATCCAAAAGAGGCCTTGATCGGCGGCGCATCCGGCCGCATTCGCTGCGTCGAGCGACTCGTGGTCCTGGCCGCCGGCGTCTATGACTATGTCGTCGTGACTGACGATGCGGACTTTGCCCGTCGCGACGTACAGGTTGATGATGTGCGGCAGCGATTCCTGGTGAAAGTCGGCACAGGCCGGACACTGGTAGTCCAGCCACACGTCCACTGTCACCGGGGCGCTGGCGTAGCCGAGAGCCCGGCCATCACTCGGAATGCTCGCCGGGGTGACGTAGTTCGGAGCCACGACATCGACCATGTTGGCGGTTACGGGGTCGACGCTGGCGGCGCCGCCACTCGAACTGAGAGTTGCGAACATGAGCCCGCCGCCAAGGACCAGGACCAGCACGACGCCGATGAGTACCAGTGCAACTACGACCGGAGTCGAACTCCCTCGGACGGGCGCGTAGCCGGGCCCGTAGGACTGGTAGCCACCGCTCTGACGGTAGTCGGGCTGTGGCCAGTAATAGCCCTGCGGCCCGTAGTTGCCCTGAGGCGGCTGCGTAGCTTGCGGAGTCGAAGGCGGCGTCTGAACCTGTCCCACCTGCTCGGCCGGCGGCGCGGATTGAGCGTCGGACAAGCTGCGGCCGCAATACGGGCAGTACGCAGCTCCGGCCGCCGCGGTGCCACCGCAGCCGGAGCACTTGATCATTCCGTAGTTGAAGCTGTCGTTCATCTGGACCCTCCCTCCAATCGCGGCGCCAAGACGTCGGAACTCAGTCTAGAGGCCGAGGAGTCGTCCAGTGGGACGACACCGCTACTCGAAGGAAACGGCGCCCCTCGGCTTGCCCGGCTCCGGAACCCACTCGCCTAGAGACTTGACGTCGGCGAGATGCGGCTGCAGCTCGGGATCGAGCGCCTCGGCCGCGGCCACGGCCGTCTCGATCGCGGTGAGACACAAGATGCCCATCGCCGTGGCGGCGAGCCGGATCTCCACGGCGTCACGGACAGGACCGGACTTGGGCGACGGCGTGTTGACGACGAGCCGCGCCGATCCGGTATTGATGAGATCCACGATGCCGACCTGACCAGGCTCAGGCTGCTCGCCCACCTTCGCCACGACCTGAGCCTCGTAGCCTAGGCGGCTGAGCGCCGCGGCGGTCCCCGCGGTGGCCGCGAAGCGGTATCCGGCCCGAGCCAGCGCGTTGGCGACACGTGGCAGGTTGGGGACGTCGCGTTCGGCGATCGAAAGGACCGCCAGCGCACCCTCGACGCCCGGCCGTGGCGGGATCAACGCCGCTCCCTGCATCGCCTTGGCCAGGGCCACTCGCGGATCGGTGTGGATGCCGATGACCTCGCCCGTGGACTGCATGCCCGGGCCCACCGACGGGTCGACGCCGCGCAACTTGGCCGTAGAGAAGGCCGGGGCTTTGACCGCCACGAGCGGCGGCTCCGCCAGCAAGCCGTTGCCCCAACCCATCTCGGCGAGCTTCTCGCCGAGCGCGATCCGGACCGCCAGCTTGACCATCGGCACGCCCGTGACCTTGCTCATGAACGGCACGGTCCGGCTGGCGCGGGGATTGACTTCGATGAGGTACACGCCGTCTTCGCGGACGATGAACTGGGCGTTGACCAGGCCGTGGACGTTCAGCGCCCGAACGATCCGATCCATGGCGGCCACGATCAGTTCCTGATCGGCCATGGAAACGGTCTGCGGCGGGAACATGCCCACCGAGTCACCGGAGTGGACGCCGGCCCGTTCGATGTGCTCGAGCAAGCCCGGGATCAGGACCGTCTCGCCGTCGGAGATCGCGTCCACGTCGACCTCCACACCCTCCAGATAGCGGTCGATCCGGACGGGGCGGTCGGGATCGACCACGGTCGCGCGACGCAGCTGCTCGACGAGATCGGACGGCGAGTACGAGAAGTCGATGGCGAGGCCACCGATGACGAACGAGGGACGCACGATCACCGGATAGCCGATTCGTTCCGCCAGGGCCAGCGCCTCGTCGACCGAGCGGGCCATGCCGCCTTCCGGCTGCGGGATGCCGACCGACTCCACCAGGTTGGCGAAGCGGATGCGGTCCTCGGCCTCGTCGATGGTCTGCAGATTGGCGCCGAGCAGAGGTATTCCGGCCTGGGCGAGCGGCTCGGCGAGGTTGAGTGGCGTCTGACCGCCGAACTGCACGAACGCGCCGAGTATGTCGCGGCCGTCGGGCGACTCGGCCTCCACCACGGACCGGACCGACTCCGGATCGAGCGGCTCGAAGTACAGCCGCGAGCTCGCGTCGAAGTCCGTGGAGACGGTCTCGGGGTTGGAGTTGATCATGACCGCCTGCCAGCCACGTTCGCGCAGCTCGGCCGCGGCATGGACCGCGCAATAGTCGAACTCGATTCCCTGCCCGATCCGGACCGGGCCGCTGCCGATGACCAATGCCGCGGGCCGCTCGACGGCCGGCAGCTCCGGCTCGGCGCCCGACGCGGCGTACGTGGCGTAGAAGTAGGGCGTCTCGGCGGCAAACTCGGCGGCGCACGTGTCCACCATTGCGTAGCCCGGAACGATGCCCAGTTCCATCCGAGCCAGCCTGATCGATTCCGCAGTGACTGCCACGGCGCCAGCCCCGGTGCCGGCCGAAGCCCCGGCCGAGGCCATCTGGGCCAGTTCGCGATCGCCGAAGCCGGCCCGCTTGACCGTGGCGAGTAGCGCGGCCGCCTCTTCGTCCGCGGCGTCGGTGAGCCGCGCCCCGTAGCGACCGACTTCCTGTTCCAGGGCGATGGCCCGTTCCAGCTCCCAGAGGAACCAGGACGAGATGCCAGTCACGCCACGGATCCGCTCTGCGGGCATGCCGCGGCGGAGAAGGGCGAGTATTCGCCACAGCCGCGAGTCGCTCGGAGCGAGGAAGCGCCGCAAGACGATCGGATACGCGGCGCGTTCGGCGTGAGTCCTGGCCTCGCACATCAGACCGCCCCGGTCGATGTAGACGCTCGACTGGGAGACCTCGGGCTCCATGAGGTATTCGAGCGTGGATTGCCAGCCGGCGTTTTCGGCGAGGAACCCGGCGCCGCCCTGTTCGAGACCGCGGAGTGCTTTGTTGAGCGCCGAGCCGAACGTTCTGTCAATCGCCATGACCTCACCGGTCGCCTTCATCTGGCTGCCCAGCGATCTGTCGGCCGTGGGGAATTTGTCGAACGGGAACCGCGGCAGCTTGACGACGACGTAGTCCAGTGCGGGCTCGAAGGCCGCGACCGTGGTTCCGGTCACGACGTTGGGGATTTCCGCCAGGCGGCGGCCCGCGGCGATCTGGGCCGCGACGCGCGCGATCGGGTAGCCCGTGGCCTTGCTCGCCAGAGCCGACGATCGACTGACGCGGGGGTTGACTTCGATGACGGCGTAGTCGGTGTAGTCCGGGCTCAGGGCGAACTGAACGTTGCAGCCGCCTTCGACTCCGAGCGCCCGGATGATGTTCAGCGCGGCCGAGCGCAGCCGCTGGTGGACCGGGTCGGGCAGCGTTTGAACCGGCGCGACCACGATCGAGTCGCCGGTATGGACGCCGAGCGGGTCGAAGTTTTCCATCGAGCAGACGGCGATNNCTGGTGGATGGGGCTGAGGCGGAGACCGGCGTGGGTCCGCTCCCAGTACGCGTCTTCCGTTTCGACGATGCCGCCGCCGGAGCCGCCCATCGTGAACGCCGGTCGGATGATCGCCGGCAGGCCGATGATCTCGAGTGCCTTGCGGGCTTCCGCGTCGCGCGTCGCCTCGTCCGGGCCTTCGACGATGTAACTCGGGGCGTATGGCTGGCCGATACGATCGAGCAGGTCGCGGAACTTCTCGNNGATCAGCCGGACGTTGTACTTCTCGAGGATGCCCGCCTTGGCCAGCGCCACGGCCATGTTGAGACCGGTCTGGCCGCCGAGTCCCGCCAGCAGCCCTTCCGGCCGCTCTTTGGCGATGACCTGCTCCAGGGCTTCGACGGTGAGTGGCTCAAGGTAAACGGCATCGGCAACTTCCGCGTCGGTCATGATCGTCGCCGGGTTGGAGTTGACCAGGATCGTCCGAACGCCCTCGGCGCGGAGGGCGCGGCAGGCCTGCGTGCCCGCGTAATCGAACTCGGCGGCCTGGCCGATGACGACGGGGCCGCTGCCGATGATCAGGGCGCTCTTGGGCTTGACGCGAATGACGCGTGGGGCGCTCGTGGCGGGCACGGGGTAATGGAGTTCGGGTCCGTTGGCCGTGGCCGTGGCCGCGCCGCTCGCCGAGGAGCGCGCCGAGGCGGGAGCGGCGGCGCCGTCAGGTTTCGCCGCGCCGCCCGAGGCAGCCGCGCCGTCAGGCCGCGGCGTCGC
>PMLK01000015.1 GCA_003158875.1 Chloroflexota bacterium | reverse complement strand
ACCAGGAAGTACTCCTGCTCGGGGCCGATCTGGGTGAAGACGCGCTTGACCGTGTCGTTGCCGAACCACTTCAAGACGCGCAGGGCCTGCTTGCCCAGGGCCTCCTGAGAGCGCAGCATCGGGATCTTGTGGTCCAGGGCCTCGCCCGTGTAGGAGACAAAGCCTGTCGGGATAGTCAGGGTGACGCCATTCGGCTCAACCTGGAGGAAGATCGGGCTGGTGACGTCCCAGGCGGTGTATCCGCGGGCCTCGAAAGTGGAGCGGATGCCGCCCGAGGGGAACGAGCTGGCGTCCGGTTCGCCCTGGACGAGACCCTTGCCGGAGAACTCGGCGATCGTCTGGCCATCGCCGGTGGGGCTCAGGAACGAGTCGTGCTTTTCGGCGCTGCCGCCGGTCATCGGCACGAACCAGTGGGTGTAGTGGGTGGCGCCATGGGCCATCGCCCATTCCTTGACGCCCTGAGCTACTGCGTCGGCGATGGCGGGATCGAACGACTCCTTGCCTTCGATCGTCTTTCGCAGCTTCTTGAACACCGGCTTGGCGAGGTACTGGCGCTGCGCGGCTTCGCCGAATACATATTCGCCGTAGATGTCTTCGCCGGCGTTATCGAGGTAGTTTTCGGTGGAAGCAACCTTGAGGTTCGCGATTTCCTCAATGGCCATCTGTCGAGCGGTCACTTGACTCCTACTCCTTGACTGGGAACGGTGATGGGCCTGTTCTGCGATCCCCTACCCTGCAGCTAGCGGACACGATCGCAGATGAACAGGACCCAGGCCCGGATAACGCCAGGTGATGGGCCGATATTCTCATACGGTCGGGCGCGCGTGTGGCTCGCGTCGGGTCGCGATTCCGCAACTTTCCGAATTGGCACTCGATTGAATCCGGGCAATAACCGCAGTTGCCGCCCCAAGGACATTATCGCGGCGGCGCAATGTTCGGCGTGCTACTCCCGCAACCAAGAGGCCGGCCGGCGAGACTAGAGCAGCGCCGGGCGAATCCACTCCTTGCCCAGAACGTGCTCGTCCAGAAACGCCAGGACGGTCTCGTACCAGAGCCGCGAATTCTGGGGCTTGAGAACCCAGTGATTCTCGTCCGGGAAGTAGAGGAACCGGGCCGGTACGCCGTGGCGCCGCAGATCCGTCCACAGTCTGAGCGCCTCGCTCACCGGAACACGGAAATCCTGCTCGCCGTGGATAACCAGCATCGGCGTCTTGATGGCCCCGATGCTCGGCGCCGGCGACTGCCGCTCGTACCGCTCGGGCTGGAGATACGGGTCGCCCATCTCGTGTTCCCATTCGAAGCCCGTATCCGTAGTCCCGTGGAACGGCCGCAGGTCCCACAGCGACGCGTGGGTCACGATCGCCCGGAACCTGTCCGTATGACCCGCTACCCAGTTGGCCATGTAGCCGCCGTAACTGCCACCCATCAACGCCGTCCGCGTCGAATCCAGGTCCGGCCGGGTCAGGGCCGCGTCCGTGGCCGTCATGACATCCGTGTAGGGCGTTTCGCCCCACTTGCCCCAGCCGCGCTGAACCATGCGCTGGCCGTAGCCGAGCGAGATCGCAGGATCCGGCATCAGGACCGCGTAACCACGCTCGGTGACGAGATGGGGGTTCCAGCGCCAATGCCAGCCGGCCCAGGTTCCGAGCGGTCCACCGTGAACGAAGACGACCAGCGGGACGGGCTTGTCCGGCGAGGCCCCCGGCGGCAGAACCAGCCACGACTTGATGGGCGTGCCGTCCGCGGCGGTCGCGGTCAGCCGCTCCACCGATGAGCGAGTCGCGACGCCGCCTTCCGCGATTCCGTTGGCCAATTCGACGGCGGATTGATCGGCGGTGTGGGCATCGAAGCGGACGATTCGGGCGGGGTGAGCGACGTCGGAGCACAGGGCGTAGACGGTCGAACCGTCCGGCGACGGGCACAGGTCCGATAGCGCGCCGTCTGCGACCAGCGTCGTAACGGCGCCGTCGGCCGCGTCCACACGGAAGGCCGGTACGGAGCCGTCGCGATCGGCAGTGAAGAAGATGGCCGTGGAGTCGGGCGCCCAGACCGGCGAATCCGGCCACAGATCCAGCCGCGGCGTCAGGTCGCGGCCTTCGCCCGTCGTGAGGTCCACGAGCCAGAGCGTGGTCTCCGACGCTTCGTCGGGCGAGCCGAAGGTGACTCGCGTCGCCGCCAGGTAGCGTCCGTTGGGGGAAACCGCGAGCGCTTCGTACCAGGCATCACCGTGCGTCAGGAAACGACGCTCGCCGGTGGCGACGTCGATCGAGATCAGGTCGCCACGGATCTCGGGCGGCTTCGCGTATTCGACCCAGCGCGTGTAGACCGTCTTGCCGTCCGGCGAGACGTCGATCGCGGACTCAACCAGAGCGGCCGGCCCGGCGTCGCCCGTCAGGTCGGAAGGCTCGAGGCCAACCTCCGGGTCGGGCGACGCAGCCGTACCGGAAGTGGCGGCCGTCGCGGCCGTGAAGAGGCGGCGCCGGCGCGGTGCCAGCCACGAGTCCCAGTATCGGATCGGATATTCGTCGAAGAGGAGCGCCCCCACCCCCGCTTCCTTTCGAGCCTTAGCCCGTTCGGCGTCGTCCGCCAGATCTGCCGCGTCCGGGTGAAGGTGGGCGCCGAAGGCGATGCGGTCCGAGTCGCGGGCCGCGGCCACACCGTCGATGCCGCCGTCGGGCGCGAGAAGCAGTCGAGCCTCACCGCCGGCCGCTGGCAGCAGCCACAGAGCGTTGATCTTCTTGTCCGGATCCGCCTTGGCGTCGGGGTCCGGTCGAGTCGAAGTGAAGAGCAGCGATCCATCGCGCAGGAAGCAGCCGACCGATTCGCCGGCAGCCGAACGCGTGATCCGCCGGGCGCCTGCGCCCCCCGCGGGGTCGACCTGCCAGAGTGCGGTCTTCATCTCCTTGCCTTCGGGTCCGGGGCGGCTCACCGCGACAATGAGGCGTGCGCCGTCGGGGGATAGTTTCAGGGAGGAGAGTCTTGGGAGGGCCAAGAAGCGATCGAACGTAAAGGGCTCGTTCATGTCGCTGATCATGGCGCAAGGTGGAGGTGAACGCCAGAGGGTGGTCGCGGGTCAACCGTCCGAACGCCTGCCCAGCGAGCTGGCGCAACGGCTGGCTTAGCTCCTGGCCACAACCCTGGCCCCAACCCTGGACTAGCGCCTGGCCCCAACCCTGGTCTAGCGCCTGGCCAAACATCTGGCCAAACTTTCGTGGAGGGGTAGTTAGACAACCGATGGCAGGCCTCAGATCCGTCGTCGGACCCGATTCTCCGCCCGGCGAACCCCACCCACGCTCAATCCCACCTCGCTCACGCTTGCGCGGACCGGAGAGAGCCGGTTGGCCGACCTTGTTCTCGCCTAACTGCCCCGGCAGGAGAGTTTGACCAGATGCATAGCCCGCTTGGCCGCTTGGCCGCTGGGCCGCTGGGCCCGGCGCCGACAGCCCGTAAACGCTCAGCGAGCCCGCGTCGCTTGCGAAGACCACTCGGCAAGACCGCGCCGGCTGCCGGCGCGTTGCGGCCCGCGCGTTGCGACCCGCGCGTTGCGGCCCGCGCGTTGCGACCCGCGCGCCGGCGGCCGGCGACGCTCACTTGCCCGTGCTTCCCACCAGTTCCTCGTTGCCATGCTCCCGCCGGCCGCCCATCGCCGTGCTGTTCGCAGCCGCCCATCGCCGCCACTCACTTCGCGACCGAGCCCATTCGCCGCGGGCACCCTTTGCGCTATCATTCGCAAGCCCTATATGGGCACTTCGGTCGGGGCGTGGCGCAGCTT
>PMLK01000016.1 GCA_003158875.1 Chloroflexota bacterium | reverse complement strand
GCGGCACGGACGACACCACTCCTTGAGTATGGGCGGGGCGGGGTGACGATTGGGGCGCCGATGACGGACCGACGGATGGTACCTCAGCGGCAGCAGCCGGGACAAGTGTCTCGTCGGCACGGTGTCAATCGGTTGCGGAACGGTGGAGCCCGGCCTTCGGCGCGCTATTATCGGGAAATGCTGCTCGCGCTCGACATCGGCAACACCAACGTGACTCTGGGACTCGTCAGTGGCGAGACAATCGTTGCTGCCCGACGTGCCGCCACGAAGGCAACCAGCACTCCGGACGAGCTGGAAATCCTGATCGACAGCCTCCTCCGTCTCGACGGAGCCTCCATGGCCGATGTGACCGGCATCTCTCTCGCGTCCGTGGTGCCGTCCCTTTCGGCTACTACCAACGTCCTGGCCGAACGACGCGGAGTGCAACTGCTGGTCGCCGGCTCGGGCAACATGCCGATGCCAATCCGAGTGCAGCGACCCACCGAAGTCGGAGCCGATCGGCTCGTCAACGGCGTCGCCGTCGCCCGACTGTATGGGACTCCGGCCATCGTCATCGACTTCGGGACCGCCACCACGTTCGACTGCGTCTCACGCGACGGTGCGTATGTCGGTGGGGCGATCACGCCCGGACTCGAGCTGGGCCTCGAAGCCCTGGCATCGCGGACGGCTCGCCTGCCGCGTATCGAACTGACGGAACCGGCCAAGGCTATTGGCACGGACACCGTATCGGCGATGCAATCCGGCGTCGTCCTCGGCTACCGCGCTTTGACGCTCGGTCTGCTGGAGACGATTCGGTCCGAACTGGCCAGGAGTGAGAAGGTCGAGCCCCAGAAGATTCAAGTTGTCCTCACCGGCGGGCTTTCTTCCGCTCCGTGGGCCAGGAAGATGCCCGGCGTCGACGCCGTGGACCCGGAGCTCACCCTCAAGGGGCTGGCGATCCTCTGGGCGCTCGCCAGCGGCCAACCCGTGGGCGATAGCGAAGCCACGATAGGCTGGACCGGCAGCGCCGCCGGATCAATCCACATCATCTCGGAGCGTGCGAAATGACCGAGTCGGGCGGGCGCCTGAACAACCGCAGGATCGCGCTTGGGATCACCGGATCCATAGCCGCGTACAAAGCCGTCGAATTGCTGCGCATGCTGCAGAACGAAGGCGCGGACGTCCGGGTGCTCATGACCAACTCCGCCGTCGAGTTCATCGGCACATTGACGATCGAGACGTTGAGCCGCCACGCGGTCGACTCGGACGTGCTGTCGCTCCGCGGCGACGGCCGCATCGGGCATATCGCCTCAGCTCACGACGTCGAGGCGATCGTGGTTGCCCCGGCCACGGCCCATTGGATCGCGGCCATGGCTCACGGCCTGGCGGGCGACACCATCACCGCCGCGTGCCTGGCGGCTTCCGTACCCGTGATCGTGGCTCCGGCGATGGACGGCGGCATGTACATGCATCCGGCCACTCAGGCAAATCTCTCCACCCTCGGCGGCTACGGCTATCGCATCGTGGAGCCCGAATCGGGGGCACTCGCGTCGGGGATCGTGGGCAAGGGCCGCCTGGCGGCGCTCGAGAAGATCGTGGATGCCACGGTCCAGGCCCTGAGCGGCTCCCCTGTCCGGGATAGCGCCGCGACCGACTGGCCCGATACGGACTCGGCCGAAGCCGAAACCGAGGCCCCTGCCAAAGCCGAAGCCGTGGCCGAAGCCGTGGCCGAGGCGCTGCCGTCGCGCACCGACCTCGCCGGTCGTCACGTGGTCGTGACCGCCGGCGGCACCGCCGAACCAATCGACCCGGTCCGTTTCGTCGGCAACCGCTCGACAGGCAAGATGGGCATCGCCATTGCCGAGGAGGCCCTCGACCGCGGCGCCGCCGTTACGCTCATCCTCGGCAACGTATCGGTGCAGCCGCCGGCTGCGGCGCACGTGGCTCGGGCGGAAACCGCGGCTCAGATGCAGGCGGCCCTCCAGGCCCTCACGCCGCCCGAAGGCCCCTTGTTCGATCTGCTCGTGATGGCTGCAGCCGTGGCCGATTTCCGGCCGCGTTCGCCACAGCCAAAGAAGATGGGGAGATCGGGCAGTATCACGCTGGAATTCGAGTCGACACCGGACTTGCTGGCCGAGACCGCGGAGCGGGTCCAGACCGCCGTCGCCAGGTCGGGCCGCAAGAAGCCCGTACTGGTCGGCTTTGCGGCCGAAACCGGTTCGTTCGACCGTGTCGCCGAGAAGCTCAAGCGCAAGGGCGTGGACCTGCTGGTCGCCAACGACGTCGATTCGCCCGGTTCGGGCTTCGGCACGGACACGAACAAGGTCACGATCTTCTCGATCGACGGCACGCACGAGGACCTGCCCCTGCTGAGCAAGCGCGAAGTCGCTGAGCTGCTCCTCGATCGCGTGCTCATTCGAATGGCCGACGCGGAAACCCCGGCCGATGGCGAACCGGCCGCCGGAATGTCTGCCGAAGCCCCCTCCGAACCGACCGAGGCGAAGCGGTGAGCCAGACACCGAACCCGCAGCCTGCCGGGCGCTTGACCATCTCGTCGATCGCCCGCCTCTACGCGGAAGGCAAGCGCATCGCGATGCTGACCGCCTACGACTACCCGACGGCACGCACCCTGGACGACGCGGGCATCCCCATGCTCCTCGTCGGCGACACGGTAGGCCAGGTCATGCTCGGCTACGACAGCACCGTCCGGGTCACCATGACCGAGATGCTGCACCACATCAAGGCGGTCGTGCGAGCCACCCGGCACGCCCTAGTGGTGGCCGACCTGCCATTCCTCTCGTATGGCGTGACCACTGAGGCCAGTCTGGAGAACGCCGGTCTGATGCTCAGTGAGGGCGGCGCGGGCGCGGTCAAGCTCGAGGGCGGCGAGCGGAGCGCCCGGACCATCGAAACGATCGTTCGGGCCGGCATTCCGGTCATGGGGCACATCGGCCTGACGCCGCAGTCGATCCACCAGCTGGGCGGCCACAAGGTTCAGGGCAAGACCAGGGACGCTGGCCGGCAGCTCATCGCCGACGCTGTCGCGGTCCAGGAGGTTGGCGCCTTTGCCCTCGTCCTGGAACTGGTTCCGGAGGAGCTGGCCGCGGCCATCACACAACGCCTCCACATCCCGACCATCGGTATCGGTGCGGGAGCGGGTTGTTCCGGGCAGGTCCAGGTGATCACCGATCTGCTGGGCATGAGCGACGAATTCACGCCCAAACATGCCCGCCACTACGCCGAGCTGTACTCGATCGTGAAGGCCGCGGCCGAGGCATACCAGGCCGACGTGATCGCCGGCACCTTCCCCGGCCCGGCCGAGAGTTCTCGCATCGACGCCGCCACTCTGGACGAGATCCTGCGGGTCACGCCAACAAGTCGCCCCGAGATGGTTGAGTCGAGCCGGGGCATTCCGCTGGATAGAGACCTCTAGCGTGGCTGGAGCACCACTTCCTCACGTCGTCCGGACCAGGGCGGAGTTGCGAGCAGCACTTGATTCCGCTCCTCGACCGGTCGGGCTCGTGCCCACCATGGGCGCCCTCCACGCCGGCCACGCGTCGCTGATCGAGGCGGCCCGGGCGGACAACGCGACCGTGGTCGTGAGCATCTTCGTGAACCCCAAGCAATTCAACCAACCATCGGACTACCGACTCTACCCACGCGATGAGGCCGCCGACCGCCGGTTCGCCGGCGCCGCGGGCGCGAACCTGATCTTCGCCCCGTCCGCCGCGGCCGTGTATCCACCGAGATTCCAGACCATCGTCCGAGTCGATGGACTCACCGCCCCGCTGGAGGGCGCGGCCAGACCGGGCCACTTCGAGGGCGTGACGACGATCGTCGCGATCCTGCTCGGACTCGTGGCCCCGGAGCGCGCCTACTTCGGCCAGAAGGACGCCCAGCAGCTGCTCGTCGTCCGGCGCATGGTCGCCGACCTTGGCATCGGGACCGAAATCGTCGCCTGCCCGATCGTCCGCGAACCTGATGGTCTGGCAATGAGTTCCCGCAACGTCCGCCTGACACCCGAGGAACGCACTGCCGCACCCGTTCTGCGACGGGCCTTGCTGGCAGCCTCCGCGCTGTACGACGCCGGGGAGGTCGACGCCGATGCGCTTCGCACCGAGATGCGCCGCGTCCTCGCCGCCGAACCTCTGGCGGAGGCCGAATACGTTAGTTGCGCCGACCCGAACACGCTTCTCGAACTGAGCCGGGTTACCGGCCCGGCGCTGCTCTCGATGGCCGTCCGATTCGGAGTCGTCAGGCTCATCGACAACGAGATGCTTCCCTAGGGCGGATTTGCGCCATGGATCGGGGTGGGAACCGTTCGCGCCGTGGCGGCGTCTCTGTTGCGATAGGCCGAAACACGGCGTAGACGCTCAGTGAGGGCGGAACGATGACCAGCACCGACTCCAATCGACTCGATCCCGGCACGGACCCGATACCAGCTCCGGACTACACCCGACCGAGCTTCAACTTGCGGACGGTCTTGCGGGGCCACGGCCGCATCAAGGCCGGCATCGCGCTGGTTGTAGTGGCGGCGCTTGTGGGCGCGGCTTACGTGGCCGGCGGCCCTCCCAGCGCCGACGCGACCACTCTGGCCGCCGTCGCAGCCCCGACCACGGCGCCGGCCGTCGGCGACAGTTCCGATTTCTCGCAGCTCTCCGGCGGAACCGGCGCCGTCGACCAGAAGGTACTGCCCGGCATACCGACGACCAGCGATGGCTCGGTCACGGGCGCGGCGTCGGACGTATCGACGTCCACTATCGACACGACCCAGATCGTCAAGACCGGCGAGATGACTCTGGAGGTCGCAGGCATCGACGATGCCGTGGGTCGCGCCCAGACGGCGATTGCCGGAATGGGCGGCACGATCGATTCGTCCAACCGCTATGGCACCGACGACAACGTCGTCGCCACGATCACCTTCCGCGTGCCCGTCGCCAAATGGGACGAAGCCCTGGCCGCGATGCAGAAGATCGGGACCAAGGTCATCTCCGAGCAGACGAGCGCAAACGACGTCACGAGCCAGGTCGTGGACCTCGATGCGCGGATCGCCAATCTCAAGGCCACGGAATCCGCCCTCCAGGCGATCATGGCTCGAGCGAGCGCGATACCAGACGTGATCGCGGTCGAGAACCAGCTCAGCGACACCCGCGGTCAGATCGAGTCCCTGACCGCCCAAGACAAAGTGCTCAAGGATCAGGCAGCGATGAGCACTCTGGCCGTAACGTTCCAGCTCCCGAGCGAGACGGTGATAACGACCGCCACTCAGGACTGGACTCTCGGCAGCCAGGTCGATGAAGCCGGCGCAGCCCTCGTCCGGATCGGGCAGGGATTGGCGACGATCGCCGTGTGGTTCGGGATCGTGGTCGTACCGTTCGGGCTGGTGCTGATCATCCTGTTCGGCGTATGGAAACTCGTCCGCAGGATCCGGGGTCGTGGCCGCGGCAGCGTCGCCGTCCAGGCCTGAACTCGATTTGCCGCGCGGCTCAGATGGCGGCGATGGCGGCGACTCGGCTCAGCCCCGGGTCGCCGTCTTTCTCTCTATCAGCGCCACCGCGTCGCGAAGCCGGCTGAGCGTCTCCGCTTCGACGGCATCCGGGCCGAGGTATGGGCCAAGCCGCTCCAGGATGTCCACGACGAGCCCAAAGAAGACCCCGGCGTCGGCCAGGAAGAACTGGGGCTCGTTGTTGTACCGCACCAGCGTTAGCCGACCCTGCAGTACCTGCCGTTCGTCGGCGTGGGCGATCTGCGTCGAAAAGTTGTGGCCCTGGATTCCGTCGGGGTTGTTGAGGTAGTTCAGGGCGTTGTCGATGGCAAGACCGAACCGCGCTCGCCAGGCGACCATGCGCTCCTGCACTTCGGGCGGAATCCGCACCTCGGCGGTCTCGTCGAAAACCTCGGGAGTGACCGTCAGCAGGCCGACCAGCGTCGCGCCGGCACGGGCGCCGAGCATCACCTGCAGTGACCGCTCGAGAGTGAACACCTCCGAGTCGAACCGCGGGCTGGTGATCACGTCGGTCAGCAGATCTTCGACGTTGTCCAGCACGCCCGGCTCGGCCAGCTGGTTAGCCAGGTGGAGGGTTTCCTCCTTGAACAGGAACTTCTCTTCGTGGTCGAGCATGGGACTCCTATCCCGAGACGCTCGGGTGGCGGGCATCAGATCGCAGCCCGCGGATCGTAGCACCGGGTAGGCACGAGGGCGATGCGAGACACGCCCGGCTCGGCGGCTCATGCAGGACCGCTGGCGCGGGGCGGCGCGGGGCGCGGGGCGGCGCGGGGCGCGGGGCGGCGCGGCGGCGCGGCGGCG
>PMLK01000073.1 GCA_003158875.1 Chloroflexota bacterium | reverse complement strand
CCAAGGTCGACGGCGTCTACGACATGGACCCCAAGACGCACCCCGAGGCGGTAAAGTTCGACGAGCTCACTTATATCGATGTGCTCAACCGAGGCCTGCAGGTCATGGACTCCACGGCCATCTCGCTTTGCATGGACAACGCACTGCCTATTCTCGTATTCAACATGGAGACCGACGACAACATCGAGCGAGCCCTGATGGGTGAGCACGTCGGCACTATCGTGAGGGGAGACAACCGATGAGCACGACCGACATTCAGAACGACGCCCGCGAGCACATGGGCAAGGCCGAAATGGCCCTCGCGCACGAGTTCTCGACGGTGCGTACCGGCCGCGCGACCGGCGCCGTGCTCGACGACATCAAGATCGACTACTACGGCACCCCGACGCCGATCAGCCAGATCGCCGGCATCAAATCGCCCGAGGCGCACCTGCTCGTGATCGAGCCCTGGGACAAGACGGCACTAAAGGCCATCGATCACGCGATCCAAGCCTCCGACCTCGGCATCACGCCGAGCAACGACGGCATGCTGATACGCCTTCCGTTCCCGCAGTTGACCGAAGAGCGCCGCAAGGACCTCGTCAAGCAGATCCACAAGCGCATGGAAGAGTGCCGCGTGGAGATCCGGAACCTGCGCCGCGACGCCGCCGACCAGCTCAAGAGGGACGAGCACGCCGGCACGTTGGGCGAGGATGATCTCCGGCGGGAGATGGAGCAGCTGCAGCGGATCACCGACAAGCACGTCGGCGACGTGGATCATGTCGGGGCCGCCAAAGAGCAGGAGATCATGGAGGTCTAGTGGCCGGTCGGATTACCCGCCCGACGGACTCCCCGGCGCTCGTTCACCGGGAGTCGCAAGCGGCGACCGAGCAGGCCGTCGCGGCGATCGGGTCTCCGGATGCGGCGCCAACGGAGCCCTTCGAGGTACCTCGAGAAGAGTTGCCGCGCCACGTCGCCATCATCATGGACGGCAACCGGCGCTGGGCGAAAGCGCGCGGCCGGTCGGAGATGGATGGGCATGCCGCCGGCGTCGAGAACATCCGCGAGATAATCCGCCACTCGGTCCGCCGCGGCGTTGAGGTTCTATCTCTGTACGCCTTCAGCCGTGAGAACTGGGCCCGATCTGACGACGAGGTCACGGGCTTGTTCATGTTGCTCGAGAAGGCCATCCGCAACGAGACCGCGGAGTTGAAGGCACAGGGGGCTCGGGTTCGCGTCCTTGGACGCGTTGAGGAGTTGCCGCCCGACACCGCCACCTCAATCGCCCAGGCACTCGACGAAACGGCCGGCGGCCGGCGTCTACAGGTCAACATCGCTTTCAATTACTCAGGCCGAACCGAACTCGTGGACGCAGCCAGAGCACTCGTCGCCAGGGGCCTGAGGCCCGATGAGATAGACGAAGAGGCGCTGGCCGGGGCACTGTACACGGCGGGCCAGCCGGACCCAGACATCGTCATCCGCACAGGTGGGGACGAGCGGCTCTCGAACTTCCTGATCTGGCAGGCCGCCTACGCCGAGTTCTTCTTCAGCCCCATCCTGTGGCCGGACTTCGGACGCGACGCATTCGACGCTGCGCTGATCGAGTTCGCCAGCCGGCAGCGCCGGTTCGGGCGGTAGCGGGGATGCGCCAGCGGGCGCTCAGCGCCGCGATCTTCGTACCGCCACTCCTCATCGTGCTGGCGCTGGGTGAGCCGTTGTTCGGCGCCCTGATTGCCGTCTTCGTGGCGGTCGCCGCGCGGGAAGTTGTACGGCTCCTGCGCGCTGCGGGATACCCCGCGGTGACTGCGATGGCGATAGCGGGTGCGTTTGTAGTGGCTGCGGACATGGCCTCAATTGAGCACTATCGCCCTTACGCAGATCTGCTGGTCGCGGCGGTGGTGATTGCCGCCGGCGTCGCCGCGTTTCGCCAGAATGACGTCAAGGTTGGCTTCGCGGCGTGGATCGGTACTGCTTTCGCGGCCGTATACGTGGGCATGCTCGGCTGTCTGGTCCGGCTCGATCAGATTGCGCCGCCGCTGCCGGCGAGCGCGCCGCTGGCCTGGTTTGGGGCCGGCCGCGGCTGGGTCCTGCTGACCGTGCTGCTCGTCTGGGCCTTCGACACCGGCGCCTACTGCGTCGGCGTGGCGCTGGGCAAGCGCAAGTTCCTCTCTCACATCTCGCCGTCGAAGAGCTACTGGGGGCTCTGCGGTGGATTGGCCGCCTCAACGGCCGTGGCGGTCGCCGGAATGTGGGCCCTCGGCCAACCAGTGGCCCTCGGCCTTGTCCTCGGGCCGGTCGCCGGTGCGGTTGCTCAGGCCGGGGACCTGGCAGAGTCGATGCTGAAGCGTGCCGCGGGCGCAAAGGACTCCGGCAATCTCATCCCCGGCCACGGCGGCATCCTCGACCGCGTGGACTCGTTCATCTTTGCCGCGCCGGTCGTCGCGATCTTCGTGACGGCAGTGGTGCGGTAGCGTGGCGACCTCGCCGGGGCAAGGGAGCAAGAACCGAAGCGGCTGCTACGGCAGGGGCGCAGGCCCGATTCGGGTGGCCGTTCTGGGCTCCGGAGGTTCGATCGGGCGCCAGACGGTCGACGTCCTGTTGCGCAACCCCGCGGCGTTTCGTGTTGTTGCGCTGGCTACTGGATCACAGGCCCGGATACTCGAGGAGCAGGCCCGTGCGCTCAAGCCCGCGGCGGTTGCGCTGGCCGTTGACCGGGCGGCCACGCGGCTCGACCTGCCGGCAGGGACGGAAGTCGTAGGCGGGCCGGACGCCCTGACGGGCCTGGCCACGCGTCCCGATGTAGATCTCGTAGTCGTGGCGACCGGTGGGCTCGTCGCGCTGAGATCCGTTCTCGCGGCGCTCGAGGCGGGCAAGATCGTGGCCACTGCAAACAAGGAGACACTGGTCGCCGGCGGCCACCTGGTAATGCCGCTGGCCCGTCGACTGGCCGCGGGTGCGGGCGATGCCACAGGGGATGCGCATCACCCGCTGGCCAGTCCCCTCGGCTGGTTGCGGCCGATCGACTCGGAGCACTCGGCGATCTGGCAGTGCCTCGTGGGAGAGGAGCACGCGGCCATCGAGCGATTGCTGCTGACGGCCTCCGGCGGGCCGTTCCTCAACGCCACTGTCGCGGACCTCGCGACGGTCACCCCGGAAGCCGCCCTCCGGCATCCGACGTGGCGCATGGGAGCCAAGATCACGATCGACTCGGCCACGCTCGCGAATAAGGGGCTGGAGATCATCGAAGCTCGCTGGCTGTACGATGTTCCCATAAGAGATATATCAGTGGTAATTCACCCCCAAAGCGTCGTCCACTCCGCTGTGCAGTTCGTGGATGGCTCGATCAAGGCACAGCTGGGGACACCCGACATGCGGTTGCCGATCCAATACGCACTCACATACCCGGATCGCCTGGCGTCGCCGGCAAGCGCGGTCGACCTGATCGCGGCGGGCCACCTGGACTTTCGAGCCGCGGACGAGGAACGCTTCCCGTGCCTGCGCATCGCCCGTGACGCCGGTCTGGCCGGGCCGCGCGCCAGTGCAGCGCTGATCTCGGCCGATGAGGTAGCAGTGACGCGGTTTCTCGCCGGCAGCCTCGACTTCAACGGCATCCCTCGACTGCTCGGCGCGGCGGTTGAGCGATTTGGCGCGGCCGATCCGGCCGAGCCCGGCCTCGAGCAACTGATTGCACTCGACGCTGAAGTGCACTCATTCGCGGAGACATATCGATGAGCCTCGAAGGCGTTCAGTTCTCAGTGACAGCGATCCTCGGCCTGTTGCTGATTCTGGTGCCGCTGGTCCTCCTCCACGAGTTCGGTCATTTCATCACCGCCCGGCTGGTCGGCATTCGCGTCCTGGAGTTCGGTCTGGGATTTCCGCCGCGAGCGAAGGTGCTGGGCCACGATCACGAGACTGAGTACACGCTGAACTACCTGCCGATCGGCGGCTTCGTTCGTCTCGAGGGCGAAGAGGCCGATTCGGACGATCCGCGGGCCTTCGGCAACGCCCCGCTCTACAAGCAGGTCATCGTTCTCGTAGCGGGCGTGACGATGAACCTGATCACTGCCGTCGTGCTGTTGTTCATCGTGGCCTGGGCCTTCAACCCGATTACTGCCCCAACGATCACTCTCTCCAACGACCCGAACGACCTCAACACCCCGGCTCGGGTCGCCGGTCTCCAGGATGGCGAAACCCTGATCTCGATCGACGGCCAGCCGTTCAATACGGAGTCGGTCCTGGCGTTCTCGAGCGCCGACCCTTCGAGCCCGTGGCGCCAGGAGCTCCTCAGCCATCAGGGCCAGAAGGTCGAGCTTGTCGTCGCCGATACGAGCGGCAAGCAGCGCACCGTTGCAGTCCAGCTACGCGTTCCGGACAAGACTCACCTGGGCGCGCTCGGCGTGGCATTGGGCGCCGTCGTCAACTCTCCCGGCAATCCGGCGCAGGCGGCCGGCCTCGCGATCACGGGCACGGGTCGCGCCATGAGCCTGATCGCCGAGACCCTCGGCAATATCGTCACGGGCTTCGCGTCCAACCCGACAACGGCCCCGGCCGGCGTTCAGGGGCCGCTCGGCATTGCCAGTGACGTAGGCCACGTTGCCACCCAGCCCAACGCCTTGATGCTGCTGCTCCTGTTCATGGCGGTGATCTCGGCCAACCTGGCGCTGGTCAACGTGCTACCGCTGCCGGCCCTTGACGGCGGCAAGGTGCTGATCATGGTTCTGAAGCGCATCTTCGGCGTGCACGGTGTCGGTGCCGTCGAGCAATGGGCATATGTCGCCGGCTTCGCCTTCCTGCTCGCATTCATCGGCTGGATAACCTACTTCGACATCGTGCGAGGCGGCGCGCCGTAACCATGGAGTCGTCCGCGTTCTCAGCCCGGCGCCGGGCCACTGCCGTCGACGTTGGCGGCGTCGTGGTCGGTGGCGGCGGCCCGGTGGTCGTCCAGGCGATGACCAACACCGACACGGCCGACGCCGACGCAACCGCAATCCAGGTCGCCCGCCTGGCTCATGCCGGGTCGGAGCTCGTTCGCATCACCGTGAATAACGAAGCGGCGGCTGCCGCGGTGCCTGAGATTGTTCGCAAGGTACGTGGACTGGGGCTGGCGGTCCCGATCGTCGGCGACTTCCACTACAACGGTCACCAGTTGCTCACCAAGTTCCCCGAGGCGGCTCGCGCGCTGGCCAAGTACCGCATTAATCCGGGGAACGTGGGCACCGGACGCCACCACGACGACCACTTCGAGTCGATCGTGCGAGTGGCCATCGAGCACGGCAAGCCTGTCAGGATCGGCGTGAACTGGGGCTCGCTCGACCAGGCAGTGCTGGCCGAGCTGATGGACGCGAACTCGCGGCTGGCGGAGCCACGCGACGCGCGCGAAGTCATGATCGACGCCATGGTAGAGAGCGCCATCCGATCGGCCGAGCTGGCCGAGACGACCGGCCTGGCCCACGACCGGATCATCCTGTCGGCTAAGGTCTCGGGCGTCCGGGACCTGCTCGAGGTCTACCGCCGTCTCGCGGCTCGCGGTGACTACGCCCTGCACCTGGGCCTGACCGAGGCGGGCATGGGCATGAAGGGAATCGTGGCCTCGTCCGCGGGCCTGTCGCTGCTGCTCGCCGAGGGGATCGGGGACACCATCCGTGTCTCGATCACGCCCGAGCCTGGAGGCGACCGGACCGAGGAAGTCGCGGTGGCGCAGCAGGTTCTCCAATCGCTCGGCATTCGGTCGTTCCTGCCGCAGGTCACCTCCTGCCCGGGCTGCGGCCGGACCACAAGCACCTACTTCCAGGAACTGGCCCGCGACGTGCAAACGTACCTGCGCGACCAGATGCCCGTCTGGCGCGAGCGACACCCCGGCGTCGAGGACTTGCGAGTGGCGGTGATGGGCTGCGTGGTNNCGCGCTTCCCGGCAGTAGCGGCGGCTCGCTAGTCAGTCGCATGGGAGCGGGTATCCGCGCCACGACCGTTTGGAGTCCGGGCTTGGACTTGCCCGACCGGTGGGCATCTCCGACGAGCAGCGGCGGGAATCTGTCAGGTGTCCTTACGCGGCTTGCGGAGATCGTGCGGCCACCGTGCGACTTCCACGGCCCCAGCGGTTAGGATTCAGGGACACGACCACGCCCGCGATCCCCGAGGAGGATTCCGTGCCCAAAGAGGGTTTCGTCA
>PMLK01000106.1 GCA_003158875.1 Chloroflexota bacterium | reverse complement strand
CCTGCTGGAGGATCTGGGTCTTGGTGAAGTTGACCATCTCGGACGCCACGTCGAGGTCCTTGATGCGGGACTCGGAGGCGGTGAGGTTCTCCGAGGCCACGCCGACCGCGGCGATGGTGTGGGTCAGGCGGTTCTGAACCGCGCCGAGGTTAGAGGCGGTGGTGTTGAGCTGAGTGATCGCGGCGTCGGTCGCGGTCAGCAGGGTCGAAACGGCGGTGTTCTGCTGGGTCGCCCAGTTGGCTCCCTGAGCCGTGTTGAACCCGGTGATCGCCGTGTCGAGGCCCATGGCGGTGGTTGTAGCGGCGTTGAAGTTGACGCCGATCGTCTCGTTGGCGTTGGCGCCGACCTGGAAGACGGACTGCGAGGTGGTGCCGGCAGTCGCGATGACGGTCTTGCCGGAGAGGTCCGCTTCAATCTTGTCCGCGGTAGTGCCCGCGGGACCGGCGATGGTGAAGTTGACGCCGAGCTGGCTGAAGTTGAAGGTCTGAGTGCCGCTGGCCGGCGTGGCATTGACGGCCACCGTCTGGGACACGCCACCGCTCGAGAGAGTGAGGGTGTTCGCGCCGCTGGACAGGATGTACGTCCCGGCCTTTGCGCCCGAGACATCGACTGTGCTGACGACCGACGTCGAAGTTGCGAGAGCCGCGCCAACGACGACGCCACCGGCGCCGACGGTGGAACCACCGGAGCCCGACAGAAGGGCCACGCCGTTGAACGTCGTGGTTCCGGCGAGACGGTTGATTTCGTCGTGCAGGGCGCCGATTTCTGTGTTGACGCTGGCAGCGTCGCTCGAGCCGACCGTGGCGTTGCCCGCCTCGACGCCCAGCTCGCGGATGCGCTGCAGCATGCTCTGGATTTCGGTGATGCCTCCAGCGGCGGTCTGGACCATCGACACGCCGTCTTGAGCGTTGCGCTGGGCCTGGTTGAGGCCCGTGACCTGCGCCTGCAGCTTGTTGCTGATGGCGTAGCCGGCCGCGTCGTCGGCGGCGGTGTTGATGCGGAGACCACTCGACAGCTTCTGAACGCTGGCCGAGAACTTCGTCGCCGTCGTGCCCAGGTTGCGCAGTGCATCAAGAGCATCAACGTTGGTGTTGATCGCCATACCCATGGAATTAGGCCTCCTAGCCCTGGTTCGGTGCGGCGTCCTTGCCGCCGGAAGGCAACTGCCTACCGCGGGAGTAGTCGGCCGTGCAGACCCGCACTTGAGGGCTGTAGACCCTCGATTTACTCCGCGTTAGCTGCGCGGCGCGAGCGACCCGAACCGGCGTGCTCCGCGGCCCACATGTAGACCCCCGCCCACTCCGGAGCTCGGCTCACAACGGAGTAATCGGCAAGCACACGGGTTCGCGCGCGAGCGGCAAGCTCGGCCCGAAGATCCGGCGATTCGGCCAGCAAACGGAGGTGACGAGCCCAATCGGCGGCGGTGCTGGCCACGAGGCCGTCGACTCCGTCTCGCACCACGTCGTATGGATTGGGACCTGCGAGACCCGACACGATGGTCGGCGCGCCGGCCAGGGCGTATTCCAGCCAGTGCAGCTCGCTGCGGGCGCGGTTGTAAGGAGTGTCCTGGAGCGGCGCCAGGCCGACGTCGGGGCGAGCCGCCACCAGCGCCGCGGCGAACTCAGGCACGCCGCCCACCCAGGGCCTGACCTCATCCATGCTGCCGGCCAGCCGTGTCGCGTCGGCCCCGAGCCAGACCCGTCGCATGGTGCCGATCTCGGCGGCGACGGCGTCGACGCCCGGCCTGGCGAGTTCGTAGTCGCTCCAGCGGATCGGCGCTCCGTGATAGACGACGCGAGGGAGTCCGGGCGCATCGGCCGCGTCATCCGGACTCGCCGCCTCGTACCAGGCCGGGTCCAGGGCATTGCGGATGACCCGGACCGGCGCGGTTGTGCGCTGCCCGAGCCGCTCGGCAAGGACGGGCGTGGAAACGGTCACCAGATCCGCCAGACCGAGTATCCGCGCAACCAGATCTCGCTCGAGGAAGTCCTCGGCCCCCGGCGGCAAGGCGGCCGAGAAGACGTCGTCGTCCGTGTCGTAAACGAGGGCTCGTTTGCCAAGGGCGCCCGGCTCGGTTTCGAGCAGGCTCACCAGCGGGCGGAGCGCGAAGTACGGCGCCAGCACCACCGAGTGCCCGGCTGCCGTGCCGTGCGACGCGGCCTCGGCCGTGTCCAGCGTCCGCAGCCGGCAGGCGAGGCAGGCATGCCAGGTTCGGTAGAAGCGGCGCAGAACGACCACGTCCGCCCGGCCGACGGCGGCCTCGAGCGCATCGAAGGCGTCGCTGCCGGGAGCAGGTTCGGGCGGAGTCCAGTTGACGAGCTCGACTGAATTGGCAGCCAGCGCTGGGATCATGGCCACGAATCGGAGCGCGTCCGATGCGGCGGCCGCGCCGGGACCGATGACAAGGACGCGCAGCGGGTCGGTCATTGCCGAGTCCGCGTCAGGCGATCCCCGGGCCGTCGTCACCCGAGCGGTTGTCATTGACCTCGGCCGGGCGTGCCGGGCTGAGCATCACTCGCAACCTGGCTCTCGTCTCCGAGGCGTCGCGAAGCTCGCCCGAGACCTGTTCCACCAGCTCCGCCCGGACGACGGCGACATGGCGCGGGGCGGCGATGCCGATGACAACGCGGTCGCCCTCGATCCGGACGACGCGCACCTCGACGTTTGGCCCGATCCTGATCGATTGGCCGGGTCGGCGTGTGAGGACGAGCATTCAGCTCTCCTCCGAGACCGGCACCTGGAGCGGGAATTCGGGGTCCTCGATCACCAGCTGTCGAGCGGTGGCCTTCGCCATGTCGATGACGAGCGGTCCGGCCAGATTGGCGGTGATTCCCGGCGGCTCGCCGTGAACGGCCAGAATCGCCAGAACCCACTCCCCTTCTGCGATGAGGCCACGCTCGCGTAGTCGATCGGTGGTCCCGGGCTTTACGGTGTCGGCGGAGGCCGCGATGAAGCCCATGGCCGGGTCATCGTCCGAGAGGATCTCGTACAACTCCGTGTCGGGCACGGCGCAGAGCCGGTGGCGGGTCAGGTTGGGCAGTCCGACGAGGCCGTCCGGAAAGACGATCTCGGCCGAGACTTGGGCTGAACTCACGGACATGTCCTCTCTTGCGGGCACAACGCTGAGGTGGCCTGCCCGACCCGGCTGATCAGTATGCCTCACTTGAGGTAGTCGATAAGGGTGGTCTGCATGACCTTGGCGGTGACGGCCAGGGACGCCTGATACGTGGTTTGAGCCTGAGTCAGGGCCGTTATGGCCGCAGGCATGTTTACGTCCTGGAGACCGCTCAAGAGTGCCTGGTTGCTGGTGATCAGGTTCTGCTGGGTGCTCTTGGCGTCGGTCATCCGGTTCTCCCGGGCACCCACCGTAGCCTGCGCCTGAGACAAGCTCTGCAGGGCGCCGGAAATCTGCGTGATCGTCGACGCTTGCACGGCCTGACCGCTGTTCAGATCGGTCTGCAGCTGCGTCAGGGCGTCGATAGCCGGCTGGAAGACGGCTTTGCCGGCCAGACTGATCTGCATCGTGCTCGAGGGCCCGACGCGGGCGATCACTACACCATTGTCGCCCTGGTAAGCTCCGATCTGGCCAGGACCCGTCACCTGATATGCGGGAGTGTCGGTCTTGAAGCCGCTGAATATGTAGCTATTCCCGACTTTGGCGTTGGCATCCTGCGCCAGGGCTTCGGTCAGTTGCGAGACTTCGGCGGACATGTTCTGGCGGTCGCTGGGACTCAGTGTTCCGTTGGCGCCCTGGATCGACAGCTCATTGGCGCGCTGGATCAGGTCACCTGCGCTCGACAGCGCGCCGTCCATCGCCGTCAGCGTACTGGTGGCGGTGTCGATGTTGCGTCCGAACTGGTTGAGCTGGGCGAGGGTGTCGTACAAGCCCACGGCGGTGCGGACGTCGGCCGGGTTGTCGGAGGGCTTGAGCAGTTTCTTGGAAGCGCTGACCTGTTCTGTCAGCGTCTGCATGTTCGCCATTTGACTCGCAAGACTGGTGTTGGCACTCATGTAGAGCATCGACTCGGAAACGCGCATCTCAGGCCTCCACTCAGCGGCCGGCCAGGCCGGTGTTGTTGATGAGCGTGTCGAGCATCTGGTCCATCGTGGTGATGACCCTGGCGGCCGCCTGATACGCGTGCTGGAACTGCAGCATGTTGGTGGCTTCTTCGTCGAGCGAGACGCCGCTCTGCTCTGAGACCTGAGTTGTCAGCTGGCTGACCACGAGCTGCTGGTTTTGAGACATTTCTGACGCCTGGCTGGAGGCTGTGCCCAGGTTTCCCACGAGCCCCGCGTAGTACTCGGCGGTCGTCTGCGAAGGCGTGTACAGCGAGGAGGCCACGACCTGGTTGTGGCCGGCCGTGGTCAGGTCCGTGACGAGATCGGCGCCCGACTTGGCGGCGACTCCCGCACCAACCGTCAGCTTGATGCCCAGCTGATCGAAGTTGAGTACCTGCGTGTCGCCGGGCTGCATGTCCGTGACGGCGATCGTCTGGAAGCTGCCGTCTGCGCCCGTCAACGTGAGACTGTTGGGCCCGGTGCTGCTGAACGTGTAGGCCTGCGCCTTGGCACTCCCGACCGCAACCGTGGACAGCCGCGCTGTGGTGCCGGTCGTCAGGTCCATGCCGCCCACGACGTCCGTCCCTGCGATGCCGTTGGAGTAGCTCCTGGCGTTCGCGAGGTCGCCGATGAGACCGGCCACCGAACCGTCGCCGGGCGTGTTCGGCGATGCCCCCGCGGCAATCAGCTGCGGGTTCGCTGCGACGGCCGGATTGACCGCGAGGGTCCCTGCCGCGTTGCCGGCGTAGTAGGTGAAGATAGCCTGGCCCGGATTGCCGTTCGAGTCGACGCCGCGTTCGTGGAGCGCATTCGTGGAGTCGGCCACGGCCTGGGCCAGCGAATTGAGTTGCGTCTGGTATCCGGCCAGGTCGGTGTCGCGCACGTCGAGCAGGGCCTTGAGCTGGCCGGCGCCGAGTGCCACGGGGCTTCCGTCGGACCAGGCCGGCTGGATGCGGCCGGAGCTGTCCGGCTGGGCGATCATGGTGCGAGCATTCACGTTGGACACCAGGTCGGTGCCGCCGACGAGCACGGTCATGGTGCCGTCGGGTTGCGACATCTCGACGGTGGGCACGATCGAGCTGAGCTTCTCCAGCAGCTGTTCGCGCTGGTCGAGCAGGTCGTTGGGGTTGCTGCCGCTGACGGTGACCCGCTGGATCTGGCCGTTGAGGTTTGCGATCTGCTTGGCCAGGCTGTTGATGGTCGTGACTTGCTGCGTGACCTGGGTGTCGATCCCGGCAGAAACCAGATGCAGCTGAGTCGCGTCGCCGTTGATGTCCATCGCCAGGCTGGCTGCCTGCTCGGTCAGGGCGGCTCGGGCTGCCGTCGAACTCGGGTCGGCGGCCACGTCCTGCCAGGCGCTGTAGTACTTGCTCAGGCTGTTGCCGAGACCGGAGTCCGAGGGTTCTGGGAAGACGGCCTCGATCTTGGCCAACTCCTGCTGTCGGGTGTTCCACTGGCCCTGCAGCGACGTCTGGGTCTGGACCTGACCGTCGAGGAACGTGTCACGCACGCGTGTGATGGCGGCCACGGATACGCCCGAGCCGATCTGGCCCGGCAGCCCGCTTCGCTCAAACCCGGGGTACGTGTAGGCCGGCGCCTCCACGAGCGTGACCACCTGGCGAGAGTAGCCGGCGGTGTTGGCGTTGGCGACGTTGTGGGCCGCCGTGTTCAGCTCCTGCTGGGCCGCCCGCAGGGCCGAGACTCCGATGTCGAGTCCGAAGAATGGAGAACTCAAGGCTCAGGCCCCCCGATCCACATACGTCGGGCCGGGGTTGGCGGAGTAGCCGGAGAGGTTGCCGTCGGCGCCGACCCTGCCGAGTCCAAGGAGCAAGCGCATCAGGGCGGCATCGGTTGCCCAGGCCTGCTCGATCAAGTACGCGTTCCGCCGTGCGCCGGCGGCGAGCCGATTGCACAGCTCGGGAACTCCAACGTGAGGGAGCATGGCCCGCTCGCCGTCGGAAAGCGCCGTGTTCAAGCGGCTCACTTCTTCGACGAGAGCGTCGGACTGCTCGGTGCAAGCGACAAGGGCGAGGCGGTCGTGGCGCGTAACGGCGTCCGCCACCCCGTCGGAGGCAGCCGCGAGGCGGCTGAGGGCAACAGTCAGAGCGGACAGCTCGGGCGAGCCGAAGCCATCGCTGTCGACTGCGGTACCGGCGAACTCCCGCTCGCCCGCCGTCAACATCTACGCTCGAGTGTCTAGGATCCCCTTGGCCACGGCCTCGGCGTTGACCGAGTAGGTGCCCTGAGCGATCCGCTGCTTGGCGGCGTCAACCTTGTCGGTCCGGACGTCGGGAGCAGCATTGGCCGCGGCAAGGGCCTGATGCATTTCCCGGCTGCGCGACGAAAGCTCGACGCG
>PMLK01000038.1 GCA_003158875.1 Chloroflexota bacterium | reverse complement strand
CCGGCGACGTCGTCGGTCTTGGTGGCGACTTCCTTCAGAAGCTGCGCACCCATGTTTTCGAAGGGATCTTTCAGCTCGATGTCGCGAGCGATCGTGACGCCGTCGTTGGTGATCGTCGGGGCGCCGAACTTCTTGTCGAGGACCACGTTGCGACCCTTAGGGCCGATCGTGACCTTCACGGCATCGGCCAGACGGTCCACACCGCGCTTGAGAGATCGACGAGCGGTCTCGTCGAATGCAATTTGCTTAGCCAAGTCTTGAGTTCCTCCGCACTAATCCTGCCGGCCGAGCGATCCCGGGCCGAGCGACCATCGAGTCGCGCTCGAACCTACCCCTCGACGATGGCGAGGATGTCCTTCGAAGCGATGATGAGCAGTTCTTCGCCGTCGACCTTGAACTCCGTGCCCGCGTACTTGGAATACAAAACGCGGTCGCCGGCAGCGACGTCCATCTTCTTGCGAGTACCGTCCTCGAGGATCTCGCCGGGGCCGATGGCCAGGATGGTTCCTTCCTGCGGCTTCTCCTTGGCGGTATCCGGCAGGAGGATGCCACTCTTGGTGACTTCCTCTCGGGGCGTGGGCTGGATGACGACGCGGTCGCCGAGCGGCTTGAGCTTCTTGCTGCTCGCAGTGGCTGCTGCCAACGCGCAATACCTCCTGAAGACGGGGGCGAGATGCCCGCCGTCGCAACTCCTGGATATGGTCCTTCGACGCCGGCATGGGCCGGCTTACGCCGCGCCACAGATCTGCTCTGGCGGTCGAATTAGCACTCTACTGTTGAGAGTGCTAACAGCGTAACGAGGGCGGTTCGTGATGTCAAGCGGCGTGCCCCCACCACTGCGGCGTGCCCCCACCACGACGAGCGTTGATCACAGAGCCCGCCACAGCGCCCTGAGAATCCGAAACGGGCGGCAAATGCCGCCCGTTTCGGCGCTTGAAGCCCTACACGGATGTCCCGATGGCGCTCAGGATGCTGTCGATGCCGCCGCCCAGGAACAGAAGAGCGCTCATGGCAACGATTGCGATCAGGGACAAGATCAAGGCGTATTCCGCCAGTCCTTGACCATTACCTGAAACGCGCCGTCGATTCCTCACTGTCCAAGCCTAAATCTTGGCGCCGACCGTGCTCAGGATCGTCTGAATGGTTCCGCTCAGGAACAGCAACGCCAGGACCGCGGCGATCGCGATCAGGGCCAGAATGAGTGCATATTCGGCGAGTCCCTGACCGACCTGATTGCGCTGAGACACACTCCCACCTCTTGGCTATCAGAACGGACCGGCATGCGGACTGAGCTGCATGCATTACTGCCCGATAGTACCGACCCAGGCC
The DNA here is from genome assembly GCA_003158875.1 of Chloroflexota bacterium. Lineage (GTDB taxonomy): Bacteria > Chloroflexota > Limnocylindria > Limnocylindrales > CSP1-4 > Fen-1039. The sequence goes on along the minus strand of PMLK01000038.1, from coordinate 2,844 downwards.
AGCTTCTGCCGGGCCGCCACGTGGCGGGGCTTACCGGCCCATCGCCTCCTCGATTTGGGCTATGTGCTGGTTTCGGTGCATCGAGCGATCGAGCAGACTCGGGCGCTCGCCGAGCACCCGACCGACCGGCACCTCGTCGGGCAATCCAGCCACGAGACCATCGACCTCCTCCGCCGCTGCCAGAACCTCGGCGATCAGCGCTTCCGGCGCCCCGTCCGAGAAAGCGGCCAGTAACGGCTCCAGGCCGCCGTTCAGAAGCGTTGACAGGTCGTCCGGCAATGCCGACGGACATCCGCTCGGATCCGCTGCCTGAGCCACCCGCCAGCGCGAACTCAGAAAGCGGTCCCAGAACGCCATATGGCCGAGGATCTGACCGACAGTCCAACTCCCCTCCGCGGACGGGGCGGAGGCGCGACTGAGGTCCGCGGCCGTGAGCCCTTCCATGAGCGACGCCAACCGCGCTCGGCTGACGTCGTTCCTCTCCACATAGGTTCTGACCGCGGCGTCGCGCGAGCCTGAATCCACTCCCTCGCGAGCGGCGAACAGGGCTCGCTCGATGTGGTCCAGATGATCGGTGCGATGGCGATAGCGGTGGACGATGTACTCCGCCGAAGTGCCGTTGATGCGGTCGATGACCGCGTCGGGGGCGGCGGCGATCAGCGCGTCCACCCTGGTCGCGGCCGCGACGGCAAGCGCCGGCACGAACTCCGCTTCGGTTCCCGCCCAGTAGGGATGCAGGGCTTCGTTGGCGACGTGCTCGGCAGCGATCACGGACTGGTCGTCGGCCGACCACTTACCGGCGAGGATTTGACTCCACCGTTCCGCCTGCCATCGGTCCCAGAAACCCGTGTGGGCCAGAGCCGACGCAACCGTCCAGCCGCTTTCCAGGTTAGTTGCCAGCTGCTCCGGAGTCAGAGAGTGGGCCAGTTCGGTCAGACGAGCTCGAGACTCGTCGTTGGCTCGTTCAAAGCTTCGGTCGGTCATGGTCGTGCTCCTCCGGCTGGCCCCGAACCACCGAAAACTCGTCCGCTGCCGGTGAAGTCGTCCGGGGACTAGCGTGGTCAGCGGCGCACAAAGACGGCATCGTAAGCCGCTACCAGGCCGCCACCAATGCTATCCGTCGACGCGCCTCGCTGCTCGGCCAGCCACTCAACGGTGACGCGAACCCATTCCGGTGAGTTGCGTCGGCCCGAGAAGCCGGCCACAGAGCCGCGCGGAACGCCGGGCGGCGCGAGATACGGCGAGTCCGTCTCCACGAGCAGCCGCTCCGCCGGGACGAGCCGCGCGACCTCGGCCGAGGCATCTTCGCCGCGACGGAAGACCAGGCCCCCGAACGCGATGGCGAGGCCCATCTCGAGGGCGGCCGCGCCGTAGTCCACCGGTCCGGAGAACGAATGCAGGATCGCGGGCGGGCGCTCCCCGAACGCCGCCCGAGACGCCGCGCCGCCGAAACCCGCGGCGTGGAGTTCGGCGATCAGCGCGTCCTGGGCGTCACGCGCGCCGGCCGCGGAACGGCAGTGCAGGACCGCCGGCTTGCCCATATTCAGGGCGAGGCGCAGGTGGCGCCTGAGATTGGCGAGCTGCGCCTCTTGCGGGGAGTGCATCCGATCGAAGTCGAGGCCCGTTTCGCCGATGGCCACGACCTCAGTCTCTGCGGCAAGTTCCACCACGGCCGACCATTCCGCCGCGGTCGCCGTTGCGGCGTCGTGAGGGTGGATTCCAACGGCGACCTCGAAACCCCATTCCCGTGCCACGCGCAGAGCCGCGGCCGACGAGTCGGCGTCCCAGCCCGGAACCATGAGTCGCTCTACCCCGGCCGACCGCGACGCCTCCACGACCACGGCGAGGTCACCGGCAAATGCGTCGGCCTGCAGGTGGGCGTGGCTGTCGATGAGTCGCATCGTGCGTCCTCGGACTGCGGCGAATTTCCGACTAGCCGGCGGTCGGTGCCTGCGCTTCAGTTTCCAGGCGCGGAAAGAGCGGTTCGGGCGTAGCGAGTTTCGCGGTTTCGGCCGCGTGCGCCCCCCAGCGCAATTCGTCGAGGAGCGCCGGTCCGCCGTTGCCGTCCGCCGCGTAGCCGTACTCGTAGCCCAGCTGCGCCAGAGCTCGAGCCGCGGCCGTGGGAATGAACGGTGCCGCAGCCAGAGCCACGAGCCGGCAGGCTTCCACAAGGTCGCCGATCACGCCGCGCAGCCGCACTCCCGCTTCGGCGTCGCCGTTCTTGAGCGCCTTGGCCAGAGTCCAGGGCTGTTCGGCCTCCACGAGCCGGTTCGCCGCTCCCACGAACTCCCATAGCGTGCAGAGGGCGTCGCTCAGAAGGCAGCCTTCGAGCTTCTCGACGTAGGCGTCGCGGACCCTCGCCCATTCGCTCTCGAGCCCCGCGGCCGGACCGACACTCGGCCTCTCGCCGTCGAAATAGCGATTGGCCATAGAAATCGTGCGGTTGAGCAGGTTGCCGAAATCGTTGGCCAGGTCCGCGTTATAGCGGCGTACGAACGAGTCCCAGCTGACGTCCGTGTCGCGATCGAAAGCAACTTCGCGGAGCGTGACATAGCGCGCGCCGTCGGCGCCCAGCGACGCCACCACATCCAGGGGATCGAGGAAGTTGCCGAGGCTCTTGCTCATGCGCTCGCCCTGGGCCAGCAGGAAGCCGTGGATCCAGACGTGACGCGGCGCCTCCATGCCGGCGCTCCACAGCATCGCCGGCCAGTAGATGGTGTGGAACCGGGCGATGTCTTTGCCTATGACGTGCAGGTCGGCCGGCCACCACTTGGCGAAAGCGGCCGGATCGTCGGGGAAGCCGGCGCCCGTGACGTAGTTGATCAGGGCGTCGTACCAGACGTA
>PMLK01000103.1 GCA_003158875.1 Chloroflexota bacterium | reverse complement strand
CGCACTCGGGCTCGTCGTGCTCGTTATCGGCGGGCTGAACGTAGTTGCCCTCGAAGACCCGGACTTCACGGCGGCAGTCGGTAATTCCGCGCCGCTGCTGATCGTTCTGGGCGCGTTGCTCATCGGCGGCGTGATCGGCTCGCTCGTCGGCATCGAGAATCGGGTCGAGGTTCTGGGCGGCTGGTTGCAGCGCCGTCTGGCCGGCGAGACCGGCGACGAAGCGAGAGCCCGATTCATCGAAGGCTTCGTCGCGGCCTCGATGCTGTTCTGCATCGGACCGCTCGCGATACTCGGCTCACTCTCGGACGGCCTCGGCCACGGCATCGATCAGCTGGCGCTCAAGTCGGTGCTCGACGGCTTTGCCGCCATGGGGTTCGCGGCGGCGCTCGGCTGGGGCGTGTCCGCGTCGGCGATCCCGGTGGGCTTCTGGCAGGGTTCGTGGACGCTTGCCGCTGTGCTCGCCGGTTCGCTGCTACCCGCCGCACTCGTTGCTGCGATCACCGCGACCGGCGGCGTCCTGCTTCTCGGGATCGGCTTCCGGCTGCTGCAGGTTCGCCAGATCGCGGTCGCGGATATGCTCCCGGCCCTCCTGGTCGCGCCGCTGCTAACCCTCGCGGTGCAGGCGGTTGTGTAGCTATGGCGTATCGGTCGTCCGGCTCGTAAGTTCGTTGCGAGTCAGGCGCGTCCGCTGGAGGGGCGTCAGATGAGACGAATCGATCACCGCTTGGCACTGACCCGTCCGCCCCTCGACTGTCCGGATGGGTCAAGCTCATCGCTTGTCTCCGGTTGACTCGTCTGTGACCAACAAGCTTGACGCCGTCCAAGCGAGGCAGGGTATTCATCCTCTCGACCGACCCAGGGCCAGCCTACTGTCAATGACGGCAGTGGACGGAGTATGTCACGGCGGTGGACCAGGTGCCCCGCTTCCCCGGATGCCTCAAAGGCAATCGGACCTGCCCGAGCATTAGCCGCCGACGACAGGCCAGACAACCCAGGTCGCCAGTTGCCGACCTGGCGGCCCCGAACCCCGAACCTGGCGGCCGCGGACCGAACTCTGCATCGTCAGCCCACGATACGTGGGCGAGGAGATCAACCAGTGAACCGCCCATCCGTCGCTCTTACTAGACTCGCAGCCGTTGGGCTTCTCATCGGCCTCGCGGCAGCCGGCTGCGCCAGTGCCAGCGTGTCCACGAGTCCAACATCGAGCGCTCAGTCGAGCCAAAGCGCTTCGGCAACCTCGACTCCGCTCGACTCTGCCGCACCAAGTCCGACAGTCGGCACCAGCCCGACAGCAAGCCTCGCCGGGCCGCTGAACGGTGTTGCTGGTGCAAACAATGCGCCCGCGTCCGGGCCGGCATCAGTGAACCTTGGAACGGCAGGCAACTACGTTCTTCTGTCCAAGGCAGGAATCTCAACCACTGGCGCAACCAATGTGACGGGCGATATCGCTGTAAGCCCAATCGCCGCGACCGCCGTAACCGGATTTGGGTTGGTGCAGGATAGCTCGCGTACCTTCTCGCGATCGTCTCTCGTGACCGGCCAAGTCTACGCATCCAACTACGCGGTCCCGACTCCGAGCAAGCTCACCGTGGCCGTGAAGGACATGGAGACTGCCTACACCAACGCGGCAGGGCGACCGGCTAGCGTTACGGGACTGGGCGCTGGAAACATCGGTGGGCTGACGCTTGCACCTGGCACATACAAGTGGGGTACCGGTGTCAACATCCCGAAGAACGTCACCCTCTCGGGCGGCAAGAACGCTGTCTGGATCTTCCAGATCGCCGGGACTCTCACTGTCAGCTCTGCCACAAAGGTGATCCTCGCTGGCGGCGCACAAGCCAAGAACATCTTCTGGCAGGTCGCCGGGACGACAACTCTGGGAACCTCCTCGACATTCAACGGGAACATTCTGGACAAGAAGAACATCGCTCTACAGACAGGCGCAGTTCTGAACGGTCGAGCACTCGCCCAGACCGCCATTACGCTTCAGGCCAATAGGGTCCAGTAGGTCTGACCCGCTTTCCACGGCACTCAGTTGAGGTCTCCACGGACGCCGGCGCTCGTGGAGACCTCTGGCGGACAACTCGTCGCCCGAGGTTGCGCGAACCTCGTCGACAGACGCGAGGCGTCCCGCTGCTTCGGTGATGTCGCCGACCGCTAAGTGAGGGATCACGGTCTCGAAGGCGCCGCCATACGGCTGCCACTGGGGATCCGCCGACGGCTACAGATGACTTGGGGACGTCGGCTGGGGCGGCCCCGTACTTTCCGCCCTCCCTGAACGGCTGGTCCGCCTGCCGGATATTCCTCGTAGTCGGCAGATGGTCTACTGGCCAGCGAGGATGCCGCCGTCATGAAGGCGGGGCACCCCTACCTGGAGGGGCCCAGTGCAGCAAGCGGGCGTCCTGGCAACCGAGGGAGACGGGCTGGCCTGGGCCTGGGCTGGCGTCGCGGTGGACTGGGCTTCCGACCTCACCGCCGATCGATCGTACGCGGACCTGGACGAGCAGGGGCGGATTCGCAAAGCCCTCGCCGAACAGCAGGCCTGGCTTGCCGGCCTCGTGGGCCAGCAGGGCGCCATCGTTGAAGACCGGTGGATCTGGAACTCCGAAGACAATCGCCTGCGCTTGAGGCTTCTTCTTCGGGTTGAACGACGGTCCGTCGAAGAGGCGCAGGTTGCGGCCCTGTCAATGATGGATCGGTTGTCCGCGGCGCCTTCGCACGTAGGAACGAGCCCGCTATCCGACTTCGATGTCGCCGCCGCTTTGGACCCGTTCGATCCCGACCCGCTCGGATCGGCAGAAATCAGGAAGCGGACGGCAACGGCACGTCCCCAGCGACCAGATGCCGGGATGCCGCTCTACTGGATGCCTCAGCCATTCCACGTGGCTCCGGTCGATTGGGGCAATCTCTTCCACCAGATCACCCGGCTAAGGCAGCCGCTCGTACTCTCGGTAGCTCTCGAGCCCGCCATTGCCGATCCGCGCGTTATGGCCGAACTGGATCGTCTGGGGACCGTCTTCAGCCGACTCGCTCGAGACGGTGAGATGTTGTCCACCGGCATCTACTCCGGCAGCCGCAAGCTCTCTCCGGACGCCTTTGCGGTCGACGCGCAGAAGGTCTTTGCGGACCTGAGCCGCCGCTATCGAAATCGCGTATTCCGATTTCGAGTCGCCGTTGCCTCGCCTGAACCGCTCGACGACGGGTTTCTTCATGTGATCGGTGCAACCATCACGCCTCCGGATGACGCCAAGGGGGAGACCTTCCTGACGCGCGAGCTTTCCGGAGACAACCATCAGATCGTTCGTCCGGCGTCGCTCGACGAGTTCACGGTGTTCACCGACAACCTGCGTGGGCTGGGCCTCAGGAACTGGGGGCAGAACCGCGCTCCCGAGCCCTTCTCGCGAATTGCATCGGTTGCCGGCCTGGTGGATGTGACGGAAGCGTCCGCTGCCTTCCGACTTCCGATCGCGGCCAACGGCGTGTTGGCGGGCTTCCCGGTGCGCAGGCCGACGTTCGCGGTACGCGTTGAGGTGAACGCAGACGGGCCGATGTTGGAGATCGGCGACCAGATGGTGGGCGGTGTGGCCGAAGGCCCGGTTGGGATTCCACTCAATGACCTCACCATGCACGCCTTCGTAGTCGGGACAACAGGTTCGGGCAAAACATCGACGGTCCTCAAGGTGCTGGACGATCTGTGGCGCATTCACCACGTTCCGTTTCTGGTGATCGAGCCCGTCAACAGCAGCGGGGACGACTACAGGTGGTTCCTGGAGCGCGAGGGCTTTGAAGACTCGCTCGTCCTCACGGCAGGTGATGACGCCGTCGCGCCACTCCGGGTCAATCCATTCGAAGTCCCTTCTGGAGTTCGAGTGGGCGAGCACGTGGCCAACTTGCTGGCCTGCTTCGACGCGGCCTTTGGGCTCTGGGACCCCCTGCCGGCCATATACCGAATAGCCCTGGAGCAGACGTACCTCGAGGCAGGATGGGCACTTGATGACGTCAGCGATGGAGTCACCGACTGGCCCACCCTCGAGCACTTCGTCGAGGAGATGCGCCATGCCACTGAGGACCTGGAGTACGCGGGAGAGGTTCGCTCGAACATCATTGCCGCTTCCCGCGTTCGCGTAGAGCAGCTCCAGAAAGGACCGGCCAGATCGGTCTTCGACTGCCAGCGCTCCACCCCGCTTGAACTCGTGCTGGGTCGACCGGCCGTGATTGAGCTCTCGCGCGTGGGGGCCGGCAACGACCAGGAACTCGCGCTCGTCATGGCGATCCTTCTGAACTCCATCGCGGAGCGTCGGCGATCCCTCAGCCCATCACGCAACCTGGCCCATGTGATCGTGGTTGAGGAGGCGCACAAGCTGCTGCGAAACCCTCAACCGGGTTCGGGCGGCGGCGAGGCGAAGGGCGACGCTGCCGGTGCGGCGGCGAAGTTGTTCGCCAACCTGCTTGCGGAGATCAGGAAGTACGGCCAGGGATTGCTGATCGCCGACCAGGATCCAGCGAAGCTGGTTCCGGACGCCTACAAGAACACCAACCTCAAGATCATGCATCGCCTGCCCCATGAGGACGATCGCAAGCTGGTCGGAGCCAGCATGCGTTTCGACGAGGATCACGACCGAGAGGCAGCTGCCCTGCTCCGGTTCCATGCATTCGTTCACGCTGAAGGCTTCGATCGGCCGGCCCTCGTCAGGGTTGAGAACATTCGCTCGACCGACCAGCGGGAGCTACCGGCCGATTCCGTCCTTACCGAGCGATTCGCACGAGCCGGAGCAGAGCTTCCGGCGTTGGCCGCGTCGGTGCCGCCGTATGCCGAGTGCGAAGGTTGTTCGGCGCCCTGTAAGTACCGCTCGCGTGGATCCGCCGCATCCGCCACAAGATCTGCCTCCAGCTCCTTTGCCGAGCTGATGGGCGGGTGGAAACCGGAAGCTTCCGAGAAGCAGAAGGACGCATGGTGGACCGGGCTTGACGCCTTCCTGGAGGGGCTGGCCGGGCAACGTGGTGGCTCCGATCAGGAAGCCAAGACGGACCTGCAGGCGTGCGTCCTCATGCATCTGCTTCGAGGCCTATACCAAACAGATCGATTGCCCTGGATGAGGCGCTGGAGAAGCCGGCACAGCAACGTTGCGCCAGGCAGCGGCGTCGCCAGCGGGGCAGTTGCTCCAACAACGACCAGCAAACGTCGATCCAACAAGACACAAGGAGAGTGAAACGTGGAGCCCTGGGCAGCCGCGGGCGGTAGCGCGAACGATCTATACCTCGCAAACCGACTTCAGTATCACGACGCCCTGAGGAAAGAGGACGAGACGTTCCTCAAGGGAGCGGGCTCCACCTGGCGCGCCCTGCTCGCCATCCTGCTGTGGGGCACGGTGTTGTCAATGTTGCTTGCCATCCCTCTGACGATCGTCGCCCAGATGATGCAGACCGACCAGTCCAAGACCGAGGCATCCCCGCTGCAAGTCCTGGCGCTTGCGGGATACGTGATAGCCGCTCTATGGCCGCGCCGCGAGGCGATTTCGCAATGGGAGTTGCTGCTCGACGGCAAAGCCGATGCTGCTGAATCGGCGTATGCCACGATCCTGCTGACACTTCGAGCCCGGAAGATCCCCGGGAGATTCAACATGCGTCGCATCCGTTCCTCCACGGTTGGATCCGTTCGTAACTACATCACCGTGGAACGCAACCGGTACACGGTGTACGTGTCCGTGTTCCCGTTCGGAACCGGCCTCTTCATGACGTGGTCCATGTGGCGGACCATGAATCCAGTCTCCATCATTTGGGCCGGCCTCTGCGACACGGCCTCGTCATTGCTGTTCATGCATACCCAGTTCCATCGGGTTATCAGATCTGATCCGGATCGAGCTCTACGGGAAGCGGTACACAACGCCACAAGAGAGGGCGTAGAGGCGGCTGTCTCCGGGCTGCAGGTCCAGACCGACACCATCCTGAACAGCATCCCGATTGAGCTGGAGACGGAGGAGCTTGCGACGCCTCCGGTTCAGCCTGGGTACTCGAATTCGGGACGGTAGCGGCCAGATAGTGGCTCCGTTGCTCAGCCGGCGCGGCGATCGCTAAGGAGGCGGCTCGCGGCTCGCGTCCTCAGACGCCCATGCCGGTCCAGTGCTGGGCGGTGGTGGCAGAGCGGGCTCATCAGGAGGACAGATAGTGAGTTCCGACAGACCGAAGAATTCGATCGACAAGCCCCCGCATACGACGAAGACCGA
>PMLK01000104.1 GCA_003158875.1 Chloroflexota bacterium | reverse complement strand
CCAGCCCGGTCAACCGCAATGGGGTCAACCGCAGCGCTCGGGCAATCGTCACGGCTGTCTGATCGGTGTGGTTATCGTCCTGGTGCTCGTCGTGCTGGGCGTGGGCGGTTGCACCGTATTCGCCTTGCCGTATATCCAGACCGATGTCAAGTTGACGCAGGACCTTGGATCCGCCGCGTCGAGCGTGTCAATCAACTCAACCAACGGTGACACCGTGTGGGTCATCACCCTCAAGGACGGCTACGACAGCCAGGCGCAGGCTGAGGCGCTGGCATGCGCGGTAGTGAAGCCGGATCTCGCCGGGACCAAGTTCGCCAACGACCAGTTTAGGATCGTCGACCACGACGGCTACCTGGTCGCGGATGACACGACCCCCTGCCAGTAACGAGCCGGTCAGGAGCCTCGAGAAGTTCATACGCCTGCGGCCTAAACAATGGCCGCAGGCGTAATCGCTGGGCTCCTGGTCGCAACGGCCCGGGCTCGCTTGGATGGCCCCGGGTCGCCGTGTATACTTTGGTCAATCTACCGGCCGCTCGTGACGTGGGTGACCCCCACGTCTTTTGTTGGGCGGATGGTGGTGACCGGCGTGTCGAATCGACCGACCGCGGGTCGAGCTGGAGTCGCAGCCTATGGCGGCACAGCGCATAGCGAACGGGAGGCGCGAAGTGAGTCGAGATTTCGTCGGCGCCCTCCTGCAGCTAAACGCCGAGAAGGGCGTGTCGCGGGAGCAGCTGATCCGGACCGTCGAAGAGGCGATCCAGTCGGCGTATCGGCGGTCGCCGGGCGACGAAGACATCCACGTCCGCATCGATTCCGAGTCGGGGAAGGTCAGTGTTTTCCGGGCCCGAATGGTAGTGGAAGAAGTGGAAGACCCCGCCACGCAGTTCACGGTGGACGAGGCTCGTGCCCATCGTCCCGACGCAGAAGTTGGGGATCTGGTCGAGACCGAACAGCTGGACCAGGAAGCCTTCGGCCGCATTCACGCCCAGACTGCCAAGCAGGTCGTGCTGCAGCGCCTTCACGAAGCCGAGCGCAATGTCGTATTCGACGAGTACGCCAGCCGGGAAGGTGAACTCATCACCGGTACGGTGTCTCGCGTCGAGCCCAGGGCGATCATCCTCGACGTGGGCAAGGCCGAGGCGATCCTGGCCACGACTGAGCAGTCGCCGCTCGAGCACTACCGCATCGGGCAGAACGTGAAGGCCTATGTGCTGGAAGTGCGGCGCAGCGCCAAGGGTCCGCAGATCTACGTCAGCCGCACTCACAAGGGTTTCCTGCGACGGCTGTTCGAGCTGGAAGTGCCCGAAGTCCACGGCGGCACGGTTGAGATCAAAGCCATTGCCCGAGAAGCCGGCAGCCGATCGAAGGTGGCCGTTGCTTCGCGTCAGCAGGGCCTGGATCCGGTCGGGGCCACCGTCGGACAGCGAGGTGCGCGGGTGCAGGCCGTGGTGGCGGAACTCAGTGGCGAAAAGATCGATGTCATCGAGTGGTCGGAAGACCCATCCACGTTCGTTGCCAAGGCGCTGAGCCCAGCCCAGGTCATCGAAGTCAATATCGACGAAGAGCATCGGATCGCTAACGTCGTGGTGCCTGAGCGGATGCTGTCCCTGGCGATCGGCCGTGAGGGCCAGAACGCCAGGCTCGCGGCCAAGCTGACGGGCTGGCGTATCGACATCCGCAGCGACGTCTCGGTCGCCGAGGCCGCGAAGGCCGAAGCGGAGACGGCAGGAGCGTCGCTTGCCGCCGAGGCCGAAGGTATGGCCGACGGCCAGATGACACCCGAAGTCGACGCCGTTGTGGTCGCCGACGCGGAACGGGAGATGGCCGCCGAATCCATCGAGTTCGTCGCGGAGGCGCCGGTCGAGACGCCTTCCGAGTCGGTCGAGGCGCCCGAAACGCCGGCCAAGCCGAAGCGGCGTAAGGCTGCCAAATCAACGGAACCAGACGATGCCGGGGAGGTGGCCCCGTAGCCCGGGGCGCACCGCCACGGCGGTTCCCGACTCGATCGTGCGTCGTCTGTCGGACGGCGCTGCAAAAGCGCGAGCTGCTGCGGATCGTGAGGACACCGGACGGTCGCGTCGTTACGGACGCTTCCGGCAAGCTACCCGGCCGTGGGGCCTATTTGTGCGAAAAGGCGGAGTGCCGGACCGCGGCACTCGACAAAGGATCGCTCCAGCGAGCGCTGGAAGTGCCGATCCCGGCTGAACTCCGAGCCGAGCTGACAGGGGAGGCGAACAGGATCGAAGCAGGAGGTAATCGTGGCCAAGAGTAGGAGCGGCACCCGAGGCCGGCGTGGACCTCGCAAGCCGCCGCGCCGCGACCTCAACAGTCAAGGCGGACAGAATCAGAGCGGCGATCCGCGCGATCGCAGCGCCATCGAACTTCCGTCCAGCATCACGGTCAAGGACATGGCGGAACTGCTTGGAGTCAATGCGGCGGACATCATCCGCGAGTTGATCAAGAGCGGCATCTTCGCCAACATCAACCAGGGTATCGATCGGGAGACCGCGTCGCTGGTCGCCGAAGAGCTCGGGTTCGAAGTTGCGGAGACTGCTACAGCGGTGGCCACCGCCGGAGCCGACGGAACTCAGACCGAAACCGGGCCGGTGAGTGCTGCCACTAAGGAGCAGCTCTTCGAGGAGGACGATCCCGCCCTCATGCAGCCGCGAGCCCCGATCGTGACCGT
>PMLK01000052.1:166-2685 GCA_003158875.1 Chloroflexota bacterium | reverse complement strand
CCCTTGACGTAGACGATGATGTTGGCCGTGCCCAGGTCGATACCGATCTTCATGCCTGTGGCTAAGTCCCTTCAGCAAGGCGCTCGATCCTGGCCCCGAGTTCCAGGAATTTCGCGTCGATCTTCTCATAGCCGCGATGTACGTGGTGTGCCCCGACGATTGTGGTCGTGCCGTCCGCGGCAAGGGCGGCAAGGATGAGCGAGGCGCCGGCTCGGAGATCGCCGATTTCGACCTCGGCACCATGGAGCGGCGTAGGACCGCTGATGACGGCGTGATGGTGGTCGGCTATCTCCACCATAGCACCCATGCGGCGAAGTTCGCCAAGCCACTCGAGGCGGTCCTCGAATACGGACTCATATACGTGGCTGTCTCCGTCGGCCTGCGTCAGCAAAACGCACGTCGGCGGCTGCAGGTCCGTGGCGAGGCCAGGGTACGGTTGAGTCTCGATATCGCGGCATCGCAGCGGCTTCAGGTCCGCGCCTCTGGCATCCACCTCGACGGTGTCCTTGGAGCAGCTAACGGTCACGCCCATGTCCGACATGACGTTGAGAAACGCCCCGAGGTGATCGCAGGGAGCGTTCTGAAGCGTTATGTGGCCGTGAGTCACGCCCGCGGCGACGATGAACGTGCCCGTTTCGATGCGGTCGGACACCACGGCGTGGTCCGCGCCGCGCAACCGGCGGCGACCCTCGATCTCGATACGATTCGGCGCCGTCCGCTCGACCTGAGCACCCATCTTCTGCAGGAATTCGATCAGGTCGTCGACCTCCGGCTCCTGGGCGGCCGGTTCGATGACTGTGTGGCCGTCGGCCAGGACCGCGGCCAGCATGGCGTTCTCCGTGCCCATGACGGTGATCTGGGGGAAATTGATCGGCCCGCCCCGCAACCGTCCGGGGGCCTTGGCGAAGTAGTAGCCGNNTCGCCGCCCGGGTTGCTGATGATGACCCGCCCGAAACGCGTCAGCAGCGGCCCCAGCAGAATGAAACTGGCCCTCATCTTCGCCGCGGCCTCGAGGGGCACGAAGAGCCACTCGGCGTCGCCGGAGGCGACTTCGTAGACGTTGGGCGCGGGGTGGTCGACCGTGACGCCGATGTCGCGCAGGACCTCGGTCAGGACGCGTACATCCTCGATTTCGGGGACGTTCGTGAAGCGGCAGCGTTCACCGGTCAGGGTGGCCGCGGCCATGAGCTTCAACGCCGCGTTCTTCGCGCCGCTGATCGCGACCGTTCCCTCCAGGCGCCGTCCGCCTTCTATTCGCAGGATTTCCGGACCGACCGGGTCCGGCTTGTACTCCCAGTGAAACGGTCGAGCGTCGGCCATCCTCTACTCGCCCGGCGGTTCTTCGCGGCGCGGCTGCACTCGCGGACGTGGTCCCTCATGTTCGCCGCGCACCTGGCGCGGACCGCGCTCCGCAAGGCGGATCCGAATGAGGGCCCGCTGAAGAGCGGCCCTGGCACTCGCCAGATCGGCCGCTTCCACGAAGCCGTTGTCGATCGCGTTTTGGGCCTCTCGCCGCGCCCGCTGGGCACGCTCGAGATCTATGTCCGAGGCGATGTCGGCGGTTTCGGCCATGACCACGACCCGGTCCGGACGAACCTGCAGAAAGCCGCCGAAGATGGCGATCTCCTGCTGCTCTCCGCCGGTCTTGAGCCGCAACACACCCTGGCCGAGCAACGAGATCAAGGGCGCGTGATGGGGCAGAATGCCCATCTCGCCCTCGATACCCGGCACGACAACTTCATCGACGTCGCCTGTGAAGGCTCGCTTTTCGGGCGTGATGATCTCGAGATGTAGCGGCATCTTCTATGCCTCCGCCGCTTTTGCGGTGGCGTGGCGCGCGGTCGAGCGGGCCGATCTCGTCATTTGGCGAGCTTGGCCGCGTTGGCGCGGACGTCGTCTAGAGTGCCGGCCAGGAAGAAGGCCTGTTCGGGCAGGTCGTCGACCTTGCCTTCGAGGATCTCCTTGAACGAGGCCACGGTATCGCGAATAGCGACGTACGCGCCCGGTCGGCCGGTGAAGACTTCGGCTACGTGGAACGGCTGGCTGTTGAAGATCTGCAAGCGGCGGGCTCGAGCGACGGTGGCCTTGTCCTCTTCGGACAGCTCGTCGATGCCCAGGATCGAGATGATGTCCTGGAGGTCGCGGTAGCGCTGCAGGACCCGCTGGACTTCTCGGGCGACGTCGTAGTGCTCCTGCCCGACGATGTTCGGGTCCAGAACCCGCGACGTGGAGGTCAACGGATCGACGGCCGGGTAGATTCCCAGCTCGGTGATGGCTCGCTCGAGTCGGATCGTCGAGTCCAGGTGGCCGAACGTGGTCGCCGGGGCGGGGTCCGTGTAGTCGTCGGCCGGAACGTAGACCGCCTGCAGCGACGTAATCGAACCCTTCTTGGTGGAAGTGATGCGCTCCTGGAGAGCGGCCATTTCCGTGGCCAGGTTCGGCTGGTAACCCACCGCCGACGGCATTCGGCCGAGGAGGGCCGACACTTCGGAACCCGCCTGGGTGAACCGGAAGATGTT
>PMLK01000052.1:0-151 GCA_003158875.1 Chloroflexota bacterium | reverse complement strand
GAAGGCCGTCTTGGCGATGACGCCCGAGTCGGTCATCTCTTTGATGAGGTCGTTGCCTTCGCGGGACCGCTCGCCGACGCCGGCGAAGACGGAATAGCCGGCATGCTCGGAGGCGACGTTGCGGATGAGTTCCTGGATGATGACCGTCTTG
>PMLK01000093.1 GCA_003158875.1 Chloroflexota bacterium | reverse complement strand
GAACGACCTGCGCTTCCTGGAGCAATTCCGATGAGAGTGCCGCTGAGCTGGCTGCGTGAGTACGTCGACATCCAGCTTACCCCCGAACAGCTCGCCGAACGGTTGACTCTGCTGGGCATGGAAGTCAGGGGCGTAGAGCGGTGGGGCTCCGACTGGCGCAAGGTCGTCGTCGGCGAGCTTCTGACCGTCGAGGATCACCCTCGCGCGGATCGCCTCCACCTGACCACCGTCAACATCGGTTCCGGCGAGCCGCTCCACATAGTGTGCGGCGCCAACAACATCGCTCCGGGACAACGAATCCCCGTGGCTTTGCCGGGCGCGGTTCTGCCCGGCGATCGGCGCATCGAACGAACGGAGAAGATGGGCATAGCCTCCGAAGGCATGCTGTGTTCCGGCGACGAACTCCACATCACCAGCGACGCGGAAGGAATCCTGATCCTGCCGCCCGAAACCAAGCTCGGTGTCGAGCTGTCCGATCTGTACGGCGACGTCGTCCTGGACGTGGACGTGAAACCGAACCGTGGCGACGCGCTCTGCCTGATCGGCCTGGCTCGTGAGGTCGCAGCCGCCACCGGCGCTACGGTGCGCTGGCCCGATATCGTCGTCGAGGAATCCGGCCGGCCGGTTTCGGACTATCTCAAGGCGGAAATCCTGAACCCGGAACTGTGCTCCCGGTTCGTGGGGCGATGGGTGAGCGGCGCGAAGATCGGGCCGTCACCGGACCACATCCAGATGCGACTCCAGGCGGCCGGCATGCGGCCCGTGAGCAACGTCGTGGACGCCGCCAACTACGTGATGCTGGAACTCGGCAAGCCCACGCACACGTTCAACGGCGCCGCCGTGAGCGACGGCACGATCGTCGTCCGCCTCGCCCGCGCGGGCGAGAAGCTCGAGACGCTAGACCACGTCCAGCGGGACATGACGCCCGACACGCTGATCATCGCGGACTCCAGCGGCCCGATCGGCATCGCCGGGGTCATGGGCGGCGCCGACAGCGAGATCACGGACGACACCACGCAAATCGCCATTGAGTCGGCTGTCTTCGATCCGGTCAGCATCCGCCGCACCGGACATCGCTACGCGCTGCGCTCCGAAGCCAGCCTGCGCTTCGAGAAGGGTCAGGAGACGCGCCTCGCCCGCATCGGTGCGGATCGAGTCGCCCAGCTGATCCTGGCCTGGGCCGGTGGATCGTGCGCGAAGGGCCGGATCGACACCGCTCCGGTCGAACCAGACAACTCCCGACTGACGTTCAGGCCGTCGAGAGTGGGCAAGCTTCTGGGCGACGAAATCGCCACGGCCGAACAACGCGACCTGCTGGCCCGAGTGGGCATCGAGACTGAGCTCGCTCCGAGCGGCTCGAAGATCCAGGTTGCGGTTGAGCCCATGCCGCTCATCGTGGATCCGGGCACCGAGGAAGTGATGGTCGCCGTGGTCCCCACGTGGCGCCGCGACCTGACCGTCGAGGCGGACGTGACGGAAGAAGTAGCTCGTGTGCGGGGCTACGAAACCACGCCGGCGCATCTGCCCAGCACCCTGATGCCCGCCTACCGATTCTCGCCGGCTGAGTCTCGCAACATGATTCGCGAGACGCTCGCCGGTGCCGGCGTCAGCGAGGCCGTGACCCACGCCCTGGTCTCGCCGGAGGACGAAGCAAGATTGGCGTGGCCCGGCGACGACGGACTGGGAATCTCACCCGCGTCGGTCGCCGGGGGCGACCAGATCGTGGTGACGAACCCACTCTCGAGCCAGCACTCCATCCTGCGGCAGCAGATAGTCGGCAGCCTGCTCGACGTCCTCGCCCTCAACGAACGCCAGGGACGCCAGGACGTGGCGCTGTTCGAGGTCGGCAAGGGCTACGGTCGGATCGAGGGCCGGGCGCACGAGTGGACCCGCGTCGCCTTTGTCCTGGCCGGCAATGCCGAACCGCCTGCTTGGAGCCGGCAGTCCCGTGCCTACGACCTGGAGGATGGCAAGGGGCTGGTCGAGTTGTTGTGCGAGCGTCTTCACCTGCCCGGGCCCGCCTACGTTGCTGATACGCGCGGCTATCCGTTCCACCCTGGCCGGGCGATGACTGTCCAGGCCAGGTGCGACGACGGCAGTCTCCACGGCCGGGTGGCGGAGCTCCATCCAGACGCCGTCGCGGCGTGGGAGTTGCGGTCGGAGCGGGTCATAATCGCCGAACTCGCCATCGGCGAGCTCGATACAGGCGTTCGAAGATCGCTGCACGTTGCACCGATCGGCCGTTTCCCGGTAATGGAACGCGACCTGGCCGTGATCGTGGACGAGGCGCGTCGCGCCGCGGATATCGAGTCCGTGCTGTGGAAGAGTGCCGGCGATCTACTCTTGGACGCTCGGGCGTTCGACGTCTATCGTGGCGCGCCGCTTGCGGCAACTGAGAAGAGTGTCGCCTACAGGCTCGTCTTCGGCTCCAATGAGCGGACGCTTACTGAGGCCGAGATCGACTCCGCCATGGCCGCCGTAAGAGCCGGTCTGGAGTCTGAAGTCCAGGGCCGCATACGCAGCTAGCGCCCCGCTCATTGCTCCGCTTCGGGCCGCGCTGTTACGCTACCAGTTGACCGATAGCGCGGCGGGCTCACAAACGGAGGTTGCTCGTGGACATCCTCGGAGCGATCAGAGGGGCACCGATAGCGGACATCGGGCTGGTGATCGGCCTCGGCGTCTTCTTCTTCTTCGGCGTGATGCAGGGCGCTATCCGGCGGCTCCTCGGCATCGGCTCGATGCTGGTCGCCTTCCTCGTTGCCGCAAATCTCCGAGATCCGCTGGGCGACTTCTTCGCCGACAACTGGACTCAGTTCGACCGCGACTACAACAAACTGCTGGCTTTCGCGATCGTGTTTGTAGTAGTGACCGTTGCCGCCTCGATCGTGACCCAGGGAGCCTACAAGCGAACGGAACTCTCCGCCGATCACCCCATCATCGACGATATCTTCGGCGGCCTTCTCGGACTACTGCAAGGCGTTCTTGTGCTGCTCTTCGTTGTCATCATCCTGAATTCCTACACCCTGCCAGCGGCGCGACCGGGCGACCTCACCTACCTTCGGACCGCCCAGGACATCATGGCCAATCAGTCGCACATCGCCATCTTCTTCAGAGATCACGTCGCGCCCGCGTTCATGCACTCAGTGTCCTTCCTGATCCCGAGCGATCTGGTCTCTCTCTTCCCCTGAACGCCAGCGCAGTTTCCAGTTCCGTAGAGTCAGATGTCATGCCGGTGTTGGATCGCGGCTTGCTGGCCGATGACGCCGTTTCGGGGGCTCGCCTCCTCGTCGGGGCGATGCTGGTGCGGGGTACTGGTCCGAATGCGCGGGTCGGACGCATCGTTGAGGTGGAGGCATATGTGGGCCGGGAAGACCTGGCGTGTCATGCTCGCTTCGGGCAGACGAAACGTAACGGCGTCATGTTCGGCCGGCCGGGCGTCGCCTACGTGTACCTCGTCTACGGTATGCATAACTGTCTGAATGTCGTAGCTGAGACTGACGGCAAGGCGGCGGCTGTTCTGATTCGGGCCGTGGAGCCGGTCGCCGGAGTGGGGGAGATGCGGCGGGCCAGAACAGACCTGGCCGCCCAACGCGCCCGTAATCGAGGGCCGGCCGCCGTCGTCGCCGCCGTCGCCAGGATCGCGGCGCTGCCAGCCTGGCGACTCGCATCCGGTCCGGGACTGGTCTGCGATGCGTACAAGATAAGCCGGGACGATGACGGCGTGGATCTATGCGATTCGTCCTCCCAGCTGAGACTCGAAACGTCTGCCAACGCGGAGCAGTTGGAACTCGTAAGCGGTGCTCGTATCGGCATCGACTACGCGCCGGAGCCGTGGCGGAGCATCCCATGGCGCGTGTTTGCGGCCGGGCATCGATCGCTGTCGCGGGGAGGTGCCGCATGAGGCCCGTCGACTCGCACCCGGATCTGCCCGCGAGGCCGGCGACCATGGATGCCCGGTCGATCGAACTGCTCGAATTCCCTGCCGTAAGGGCGCGCCTGGCTAATGCCACCGGATTTGGACCGGGACGCCGACTGGCGGAATCGCTCCAACCGTCGACCGAGCCCGTGATTGTTGCCCGCGGATTGCAGGAGACAACGGAGACTCGGGCATTCGTTTCGGGGCATCCCGGCGCAGGCATAGGCGGCAGCAAGGACATTGGGCCGTGGATCGAGCGCGCAGCCCGCGGCGGACGTCTGGACCCGATGCAATTCATGGAGATCGCCGCGACCCTCGAGGCGGCGTCGAGACTGCGCGACGCGCTGAGCGGCGACAGGCGGCCGTTGCTTCGCGACCTTGCTCTGGAACTGCATCCCCTGCCGAGTTTGCGCAACACGCTGGAGCGAAGCTTCGATTCGAGCGGCGAGCTCCTCGACACGGCATCGCCGCGGCTCGGCGGCTTGCGGCGGGCAGTCCGGATCGCGTACGACAGGCTGAGGGCCAGACTGGACCAGTTCATCCACTCAGGCGAACTCAGCGGTTCCTTGCAGGAGCCCATCGTCACGCTTCGCGGCGGGCGCTACGTGGTACCGATCCGGGCCGACGCACGCGGCAAGGTCAAAGGCATCGTCCACGACGCCTCGGGCAGCGGCCAGACGCTGTTCGTCGAACCGATCGTGGCAGTGGAGATGGGCAACGCCTGGCGCGAGGCCCAGTTGGCTGAAACGGCCGAGATCGAGCGCATCCTCGATGAACTTTCGGCCGTCGTGGCCGGCGAAGCCACGCCACTTCGGGAGACTCTGTCGGCCCTGGCCACGTTCGACTTCTGGTCGGCCAAGGCCAATCTGGCCGAGGAAATGGACGCCATCCCCGCCGAGATCTCGGCCCGACCGGACATCGTGCTGCTGGGCGGTCGCCACCCCGGCCTGACGGGGCACGTCGTGCCCAACGACATCCGTCTGGGCGGGCAATACACCGCCCTGCTGATCACGGGTCCGAACACCGGCGGCAAGACGGTGGCCCTGCGGACGCTCGGGTTGCTGAGCCTCATGCATCAGGCCGGTCTGCACGTGCCGGCGGATACGGGCACCAAACTGCCCGTTCTGGACGACATCTACGCCGACATAGGCGATGAGCAGTCGGTGGCACAGTCGCTGTCCACGTTCAGCGGCCACATGCGCTCGATCGTCCGGATCGTGGCCGCAGCCGGGCCCAACAAGCTAATCCTGCTCGACGAGCTGGGTGCCGGCACGGATCCGGCGGAAGGCTCCGCCCTGGCGCAGGCGTTGCTGGACCGCTTCATCAAGTCGGGCGCGCTGCTGGCGGCCACGACCCACTATGCCGAACTGAAGCTCTACGCCCATACGACGCCGCTGGCCAGGAACGCTAATGTGGAGTTCGACGTCGAGACTCTCCGGCCGACTTTCAAGCTGACGATCGGACTGCCGGGTCAGAGCCAGGCATTCGCCATCGCCGAGCGACTTGGTCTGAACTCGTCGCTGGTTGACGACGCCCGGTCCAGGCTGACGGATGAACACCACGATTTTGAGGCGACGCTGGCGGCTATCAAGACCACTCAGGCCAACACGGCGGAGGCGCTGCTGGACGCCCGAAGCGCTGAGGAACAGGCGAGTCGGGCGCTCCTTGCGGCGAATGAAGAACGGCGTAGGGCGACTCGCGAACGAGAGGAGTACGTCACTGGTGCACGTGCCGATGCCGAGCGGCTGATCGCCGAAGTGCGGGCGGAAGTCCGCGGCATGCGCCACAGATTGCAGCGCGAGACGATCACCCAGAAGAGCCTCGACGAGGATCTGGCGCATCTCAATTCGCGGCTCGACAGCCTGCCGGCGGTGACGTCGGAGCCACTCCCGACCCGACCCGCGTCCGCGGAGCCGATCGCGTGGCGAATCGGCATGCGGGCGCGAACTCGCTCGGGTGGCGCGGAGGGGCGGATCGCGGCGCTCGACAAGGGAGGTCGTCGGGCCACTCTGGAAGCGGGCGGTATGCGCATAACGGTTCCGGTTGAAGAACTCGATCCGGCATCGGAGAGCGGCAAGTCGGGCGATTCTGATGAGGGCTCGTCCAGCCACCGTTACGCCCCGTCGGCCTCGTCCGGTGGGGGCTTATCGGGTTCGCGAATACAGATGGAGCGGGCCCGGACCGTGGCGTCGTCGTTGGATTTGCGAGGCGCCAAGGTGGCGGAGGCCCTGGAGGTCCTCGACCGCTACCTGGACGACGCCTCGTTGGCGGGCCTGGCTCAGGCCACGATCATTCACGGACTTGGTACCGGCGCCCTCAGGGATGCGGTGCGTGAGCACGCGGGGGGCCATCCGTTGGTCCGAGCGTGGCGTGCGGGCGGCCGCGGCGAGGGTGGCGACGGAGCAACTGTCGTCATGTTCTAGGGTCCGCGCCGGCCGTCCAGCCGCCGCTCGATGCAAATCTGGCAGGACGTCGGCGCGGAATGCGACAATCCACCCAAGGCGCGCGGTTGCGAACGCGCCGCTCGCTGGAGGAGCGATTGAGTCTGCCCGCTAACCGCGCGGCGCCACGACCGGCGTCCGGCTCGCTGCGCGTCATCGACGCGACCGGCTGGGACCCATCGGCATGGGACGGCCTGGCGGTTCGCACACCGATGGGGGAAGCCTTCCAGTCGCACGCCTGGGGCGAGTTGAAGCGGAGTCTGGGATGGACGCCGCTCCGCTACGTAATCGAACTCAATGACGCCAGGATTGGGTGCGTCTCAATTCAGGAACGTCCGCTGCTGGGTCGGCGAGCCGGCCCGTTGGGGCGACTGCGGATCCATTACGCGCCGCGGGGCCCTGTCCTGCTGTCGAGTGAGCCTGGCACGGCTGACGCGGTTCTCGCCGGCCTCCGTCAAATAGGCCGTGCACGTGGATCGGTCACGCTCACCGTGGATCCGGCGTGGGGGGTGGACAGTGTGCCGGCCGCGGCTCTGACGGGGTCGGGTTTCCGCGTCGCCGCCCGAGACGTCCAGGTGTCCAGAACGGCGATGATCGTGCCTCTGGAGGCGTCTGAGGCGGCTCAGCGCGAGCGTCTGGGCCACACGACGCTGCAAGACATCACCAAGGCCCTGGCTGCGGGCGTTACGACTGAGAATGTGGACCTGATGGACGCGACGGCCAGCGATGCCGCCCTGGCCGAGTTCTATGACATCCACGCGGCCACCGGCCGTCGGGAGGGGTTCATCGTGAGGGATCGCGCCTACGAACTGGATCAGTGGCGTCGGCTCGGGGCGTCGGGAGTGGCAAGCCTCTGGTTCGCCGGCGCCGGCGGGCGTGACACCGGCGCGTTACTGCTCCACTGCGGGGAGTTGCTGGTGTACTTTGCCGCGGGGTCGCGGGACGGGGCCGATATGCGGCGAACGCGGGCGAATCATCTTCTGCAGTGGCGGATCATTCGCTGGGCGGCCGAGGCCGGTTTCCGCGGCTATGACATGGGTGGCGTAGACACTCAGTCGGCCCAGGGCGTGCCCCAGGACGAGTCGCATCCGCTGTGGAACCTCTATCTGTTCAAGCGTCGCTTCGGCGGCGTTTCGACGATACGAATCCACGCCTAC
Source organism: Chloroflexota bacterium (assembly GCA_003158875.1). Classification (GTDB taxonomy): domain Bacteria; phylum Chloroflexota; class Limnocylindria; order Limnocylindrales; family CSP1-4; genus Fen-1039. The sequence goes on along the minus strand of PMLK01000093.1, from coordinate 6,351 downwards.
GAATACGCCCCGAACAAGGTGCTTGGCGTGGCCTGGCGTCTGGCGCGCCGATTCCGATGACGGACCAACGCAAGTTGCGGCGTGACGCGCCCCCGACCGACGACTCGACCGTACCTGTTTGGCAGACCCCGGATCCTGAGGCGCCGATCGCTGGCGGTGCGTCCGGTGCGGGCGATACGCTGCCACATTCGAGCCCAGTGCGAGCTTCCGATTCTGTGCCCGCGTCCGGACCGGCCCGTGGCGTCGAGTCGCCACGGCTGCGCGGTTGGCAGCCTCGTTCGCCACTGGCCGGCCGTCCGGAGGCCGCTGCACCACAGGCGGTGGCGGGTGACGCAGTCCTGTCGGCTGAGGTTTCGACCGGCGACCTGTCGGCCGGATCGGCGGCACGGTTGGGCGGCCGGGCGATAGCTCTGGCAGGCGTCGTGGTTGTGGCAGGGGTGGTTCTATCGCGATTGATTGGTTGGGCGCGCACGGCCGTGTTCTTTGCCGAATTCGGCGGCAGTAGCAAGAATCTCGACTCGTTCTACGCCGCGTTCCGCATCCCCGACACACTCTTCCAGCTCGTGGCCGCGGGAGCCGTGGGGTCCGCCCTGGTCCCGGTCGTTTCCGAGTTGCTCGCCAAAGGCGAGCCGGACCGGGCCAGGCGAGTGATATCGACCATCGCCAACCTGATGATCGTGGTACTCATCCCGCTGGCGATCCTGGTCTGGATCATGGCCCCGACCATCGTGGCGGTCCTCCTGCCGACGCCGGATCCCGCACAGCTGGACCTCAGAATTGGCCTGACGCGGTTGATGCTTCTGTCGCCGATATTTTTGGGCGTCGGGGCTGTGATGACCGCCGGTCTCAATGCCGTGGGGATCTTCGGCGCCCCGGCCATGGCGCCCAACGTCTACAACATCGGGATCATCGTCTGCGCCGTCGTCCTGACCCCGTTCCTTGGAGTCCAGGCGCTGGCGATCGGCGTGGTCGTAGGTGCCGCCGGCCACGTACTCACTCAGGTGCCGGCCGTGCGGCAGGCGGGTCTCTATGCCGCCAAGCTGCACATTCACGATCCGGCGGTCAAGGAAACCCTCCTCCTGATGGCGCCGCGTGCTTTGGGGTTGGGCGTAACCCAGATCGTCTTTCTGGTGAACACGTACTTCGCCTCGACGATGAAGGACAGCTCCGGGGCCATATCGCAATACTTCGGTGCCTTCACTGCGCTGCAGATTCCCGTGGGACTGATCGGCGTACCACTGGGTATCGTCCTTCTGCCGCCGCTGTCGCAGGCCGTCGCGCGCGGGGACGACGAGCGGTTCCGGCGGCTCGTGGACCAGTCAGTCAGGCTGCTGCTGTTCACGGTGATTCCGCTGACCGGGTTCATGCTCGTTCTCGGCAGTCCAACGATCGGGTTCCTCTATCAGCACGGCGCCTTTGACGCGGCCGCCACCGCCACGATGACTCCGGTGTACGACGTCTTCTTGCTCGGGCTGGTCGCTCATGTGCTCATCGCGTTGCTGGCGCCGATCTTCTACTCCGGCAAGGACACCAGAACGCCCGTGACCGCGGCCCTCGTGGCCGTTGCCGTGGACGTGATTTCGGCCATCGTGCTGTTCCCGTTCATGGGCCTGGAGGGTCTGGCTCTGGCTATCGGCCTGGGCGCCTGGGCGGAAGTGGCCGTGCTAATCGCGCTCATGGAGCGAAGGATCGGTTTCGACTTGCGGCCACTCGTCCGGCATGCGGGCGAGTTCGCGGCCGGGGCGGTCGTAGCGTCGGCTGCTACATATGTCGTTGCGCGGCTGGTAGACCGCGGCGGCAGCCCGTCGCTATTCGTGATGGTGCTGGAACTCAGCCTCGGCGGCATAGCCGGACTGGCGGCCTATGCAGGTTGGGCCAGGATGTTCCGTCTCCCCGAATTGGACGGCGCTATAGATCTGGTCCGAACTCTGATCGGGCGCCGGACCTCGGGTCGGTAAGACCGGCTAGTTGCCGCGACGTCCTCGGTTGCGCCAGGACGCGCGCCACGAACGGCGGTACAGAGCCAGCGGCAGAGGCAGTAGCGGCAGAGCCGCGGGCGTCGGCGAAGGCGTCGATTCCGGCGTGGGCGCCGTGGTTGGGACCGGAGTATCGGTCGGGACGGGCGGCGGAGTGTAGTCCGGCGGCGGGGAACCGGTGTTCTGAGTACAAGTCGCGGTCGGCGGGAACGAGGCACCCCATGTCTTGCCGTAGGGTGTCCAGAACCCCACTTGATAGAAGTAGGACGTCTTTCCACCGTTGGGGCCGCCCTTCACACCGCTCCCGTGCACGGCTCGACCGGCCCAAATGCTGTCGTACTTTTGCCAGGTAGGGTTGTTCGTATCAACCTGGCTGAAGGTGAGGAAACCCTTCGTAACCTTGGTGCCCGGACAGTCGTACGTCCACAGCGTGTTGGTGGTGGAGTCGATGTCGAAGGGTTGCTTCGTGGTGTCGACCTGAGTCGGGACGGTCCCGTTGATGAATACTTCGTTGACCGTCTGAGTCGTATAGGGTCCCGGTAGCATGCCGCTATAGGCGTCGACCTTGGCCCACGTAAGGCCGCTCGGTTGCTGGAAGCTGGCGACCGGGGTTCCGCCTGTCACGTCTGTCATGAAGGCGTGCCAGACCGGTGCCGCCAGCTCGAGCGACATCACCGAGTGGCCCGGCGAATCGTCGCTGTTGCCGGCCCATACTCCGGCGACGATGGCCGGCGAGTTGGGATCGGTGGGCGCAGCTACGTAGCCCACCGCCATCAGGTCCTGAGTCTGGTCGCTGGTTCCGGTCTTCAGTGTGGCGGGGCGTCTCGTCTTGCCCTGCATGATCTTGTACTGGCTCCACCAGTTGTTCTGGGAGGGGTCCGTGTTGCCGGCCAGTATGTTGGTGATCACGTACGACGCCTGGGGCGTTGACGGGTGGGTCACCTTCGCCGGGTTGGCGGATGCGGTGTAGACCTTGGACCCGGATGCGTTCGTGACGGACATGATTATGTTTCGCTCGACCAGCGTGCCCCCATCGGCGAGCGCGCCGTACGCCGACACCAGGTCGGCCGGGTGAACTTCGACCGTGCCGATGCCGATTGACACACCCGGGGTAGTGTTCGCGGGGAAAGTCAGACCGAAGTCCTGGGCTCGCTGGACAACGTGATCCACTGTGTTGATGGCGGCGGCTTTGACGGCGGGAATGTTCAGGGAGTACTGCAGGGCTTCGCGCAGTCTTACGGGCCCACGCTCGAGGCCATCGGCGTCGTGAGGGATGTAACTGGTCCCGGTGCCTTCGCCGAAGTCCGTCGCTACGTCCATGAACAGCGAAGCGGCCGTCATGGTCTTGTCCTGGATGCCGATGGCGTAGTTGATGGGCTTGAAGGCGGATCCCGGCTGGCGACCGTTTCCGGAGGAGAGGACGTCGTATTCGGGATCGAAGAGATCCTGATCGGGGTGAGAGGGGTTCTTGACGGTCTTGCCGTAGAAGTCCGCGCTGCCCGCGTAGGTCAGCACCTGACCGGTCCGGTAGTCCAGGGCAATCAGCGCTCCGTTGTGCATATTGCCGTTACGCAGCCCTACCTTGCTCGTGGAACTGGGACCGATGATGCGGCTGTAGTCGTAGTTGTCCTTCTTCGCCGTGATGCCGAGGGCGGCCAAGTAGGCAATATCGGCGCTTGTGCTGCCCTGGTTCGGGCCAAAGATGTACGCCTTCAACCACTTCTCGGCCGTGGCCTGCATTTTGGCGTCGAGAGTGGTGATCACTTTGTAACCGCCGGTGTCGACCGCGGCGCAGCTGTCCGGGTCAGTGCCCGGAGCGCAGAGAAGGTCCGCCAGCTGCTGCCGCACGAGGAGATCGAACTGGGGCGCGATCATCTGCGGCTGATTGTTCGGCGCCAGGATCACCGGTTGCGATTCCGCGGCCATGAGTTGAGCGTCTGTGTATTTGCCCCGGAGCAAGCCATCCTGGTTGTCGCGGCGCATCTGCTCGAGGATCGTATTCCGACGCTGGACGACCGGCGCGGTATCGGGCACGACGAGGGTGCCGCTGCTGGTCGGATCCGCGTTTGCCACGAGGTCGTAGGCGGAGGGGGCCTGGAGGATGCCCGCGAGGATCGCGGCCTGGGCGACCGTCAGCTGATTGAGATCCGTGACACCGAAATAGCCCTGTGCGGCGGCGGCTATCCCGTAGCTCTGGTTGCCGTAGAAGTTGAGGTTCAAGTAGTCCGAGATGATCGTTTGCTTACCGGCGTCGCCGGGCAGCTCCTGCGTCAACTTGATGGACTGGAGGATCTCTTTGATCTTGCGATCGACTGTGGAGTTCGTGGCGGGCAGGATGCCTGGGGCATTTCTGACCAGCTGCTGAGTGATCGTCGAGGCACCGCGCGGACGCCCCGACAGGGCATCGCGGATGGAGGACAGCACGGCGGCCGGGTCGAAGCCGGTGTTGCTCCAGAACGTCTTGTCTTCGGTGCTGGTCGTAGTGTCGAGGACGACGTCGGGGATCTCTGAGAACTTGAGAACGCGTCTATTCTCGGAACCGAAAGCCGCCAGTTGAACCGTGCCGGTGCGGTCGTACAGGACCGTCTGCTGGTCGAAGTCGATGTTATTGAGGGCGACAACCGGGTCCGTCAGGTCGCTGCTGTACTTCGAGTAGATCTCGACGGCGGCGCCGACGCCCACCAGGCTCGACGTGAAGAACATGCCGAGGAGGAAGAGCGGCAATACGGCAGCGATCTTGTTGCCGGCACCACCGCCGGATCGATTCGAGCCGTACTTGGCGCGTCGATGGCGTTGGCGACGGGCTAGGCTGGTCTGCATGGGCGCTCGCACGATAGCATAGGTAGAAAGGCGGACACGCCCTCCCCAGTCCACTGGGGCATTCGACGGACATGCGCCCCAGGGCGTGACGACAAGGAGCGGCTTTGGCGATGGCGATGCCGGGCAAAGCGGGTGAGAACGATCCGGGGACCGGCTCGAGCGAACGCGGCTTGCGCGGACTCCTGGACGAGTTGAAGTGGCGAGGCATGCTCCACCAGGCAAGCAGCGGTCTGGCCGCACGACTGGCGACCGGCGCGTCGATCAAAGGCTACAACGGCTTCGATCCGACAGGGCCCTCGCTGCACATCGGGCACCTGGTCCCCATCTTCGGCCTGCTGCACCTCCAGCTCGCGGGAGGAACGCCGGTAATCCTGGTCGGAGGCGGGACGGCGATGATCGGCGATCCGTCGGGCCGTTCGGCCGAGCGAAATCTACTCAGCCGCGCGACAGTCGAAGAGAACGTGGTCGGGATTCAGGCTCAGTTGACGAAGTTCCTGGATTTCGACGGCGCCAATGGGGCCGAGGTCGTCGACAACTACGAGTGGCTGAGTTCCTACTCGCTGCTCCGATTCCTGCGTGACATCGGCAAGCACCTGACGATTCCATACATGCTGGCCAAGGACTCGGTCCAGATCCGCATGGAGGCTGGTCTGAGCTACACGGAGTTCAGCTACATGCTCTTGCAGGCGGCCGACTTCCTGCACCTATACAGGTCTGATGGGGTCGAGCTGCAGCTTGGCGGAGCAGACCAGTGGGGCAACATGACGGCGGGTCTGGAGCTCATCCGCAAGGAGTTCGGGACCGGCGAGGCGGAGGACCTGGCCCACGCCGTCAGCTACCCGCTTCTCACGAACGACAGCGGCGCCAAGTTCGGCAAGACGGCGGCCGGAACCAGTGTCTGGCTGGACCCGGCGCGAACCAGTCCATTCCATTTCTACCAGTACTGGCTGGACGCCGACGATCGCGACGTTCCGAAGTATCTCCGTACGTTCACGCTGTTCGAGCGGGCGAAGATCGAGGCGATCGAAGCCGAGCAAGCCGCACATCCCGAGAGTCGCGTGGCTCAGAAGGCGGTAGGTTTCGACCTGACGGCGCGAGTCCACGGCGAAGAGGCGGCCAGGGACGCGATTCGACTCAGCGAGGCGGCCTTCTCCAAGGAGCCAATTCGAGACCCCGAAGTACTCGAGGGTCTGTATCGCGAAATCGACGGCTTCGACTTCAGCTCCGAAGACGTGGCCGGCGGAACGTTCCGAATGGCCGTCGCCAGCGGCCTCTACTCGTCGAACGGCGACGCCCGACGCGCCATCGCCCAGGGCGGGCTGTCGATCAACGATGAGCGCATGAAGGCGCCCGACGATCCGGTTCCATCCCCGATCGCGGATCGATACCTGATTCTCCGAGCGGGCAAGAAGAGCGTGCGCGTCGGCAGGCTGCGAGTCTGAGCCAGCAGGGTGGGTGGCAGTAGAGAGTTCAACTCCGCCATGCGGGCCGGCACCCTAGACGGAGCTCGCTCGCATTCTCGGCAGATGGGCGGGCTCCCGATCGTGGGCGTCGT
>PMLK01000036.1 GCA_003158875.1 Chloroflexota bacterium | reverse complement strand
CGAGTGTCGAGCAGGCGGACCGGCGTGATGGGGTTGAATGTGGACGCATTGGGGCTGAAGGCCCGGATACCGTTGGGAGTGCCGAGCCCGGTGGGGCCGTCGTAGCCAGCCACGCCCTTGCAGAGCACGTCCTGCGTGCAGGTGTGATAGGTGACGTCGTTGTCGCCGCCGACGACGTCGTTCAGGTCCGCGGCGTTGTCGTACAGGACCTTGGCCGGCTGCTCGGTCGGCGACAACGGACCGGCGAGGGCGAACGTGGCTGCGATGATCGGAGTGGCGGCGCTGGTTCCGCCGTACACGTCCCAGACGCCGTTGTACACGACAGACACGCCCGTGAGTGGATCCGCCACGGCCGACACATCCGTTTCGGCCCGGTAAGCGCCGCAAGCGGTGGTGGTCTGCCAGGCTGGCTTGGGTTCCACGGTCGAGCAACCGCTGCCGGTCCCCCCCTTGGAGTTGCCCCACGCGGACTCGCTCCAGCCGCGGGAACTCGAATCTTTGACGAGGCTCGTACCGCCGACCGATATCACGCCCGGCGCGGAGGCCGGATAGGCGGCGCTCTGGTACTCGTTCAAGAGCGAGCCGTACAGGCCGACGCAGTCGTAGCCGCAATCGCCGCTGGCCGCCGTGATCACTACGCCGGGATGATCATAGTAGGTGTCATACATGGTTTGTTCGGGCCACTCGGAGCCGATGTAGCTGTTCGACACCGCGTCTGCGCCCATGGCCACGGCTCGATTGACGGCGAGTCCGAGATCTATGTAGTTAGGGGTCTTGGCCTCCACGAGCAGAATGTGGCAGTTCGGGCAAATCGCCGACACCATGTCGATGTCCAGTGCGATCTCCTGGCCCCAGTCTGAGTTGGCCGCGGGATAGCTCGTGCCGCCGTTCTGATCGACTTTCCGGAAGCAGCCGTTCGCGGTCGTGCACGCCGACAGACCGAACTGGCTCCGATACGCCGCCAGGTCCGATTCAGCGGTCGGCAGATCGAACGCATCGACGATGGCCACGGTCATCCCGCCGCCGTCGGAAGCCGCCGACGAAGTCAGGGAGTACGCGGATTCAAGGTCTCCTGCGCCGAATCCCGACGGCGTGGACTGCGGCGACAGGGCGCCGGCGGCGGCCGACACCACGTCCGTCCTGCGGATGGCGAGGCATTGGGCGGTGCCCGGGGTCGCCGCCGGGCAGACGGATTCGACCGTCGCCGGTTTCGCCGAGGCGGCCAGAGCGGGACCCGGCGCAGCGCCAAACTGGACAGCTGCGACCGCCACGATGGCCAATGGCCCGACGATCCGACGCGTAGACCACGACACACCTAACACGGGCTCTACTCCGATTCGTTGCGACCTGGCGGTTGCCGACTCCAGGCGCAGAAATCGCCTGGAGTCGTCTCTAGCCTACTCCGCCCGGCAAACGACGTTCACCGCGCGGAGTGGCCTACGGTGCGACGAAGTAGCCGGTGACGTCGATTACGAGATCCGTCTTGTTCTTGCCGCTGGACATGTAGGTGACGTACACGACACCGCCGGAACCCAGAGCGACGGTCACCCCGTTGGCCTTGACGTCACCCTTCACGAAATTGAGGTTCGAGGTCGTCGGCTTGGCAACCGGCGTTGGTCCCACGTAGATCGCCCACGAACTGGTCTGGTTGACGATCGTCACGTTGGCGGACATGCCCTTTGCGTCGGCCGCAACTCCGCCTCGACCGGCCACCTGGAGGGTACGCGGCGAGCTTGCGTAGATCTTGCCGACGATGCCGTTTGCCCAGCGTGAGTCGAGCATGCGGACCGGCCTCAGGGGAACGTATTCGTCGCCTGACAGATCGTTGGTGTAGAAGCCTGTGACATCGAAGACGAGGTCGGTCGTGTTCCCGCCCGACGACATGTACGTGGCGCTCAGGGTGCCCGTGTCGCTGAGGGCAACCGTCAAGTTATTGGCGACGACTTGGCGGGATCGGAAGTTGACCGTGGAACTGGACGGATTGTCCACCGGATTGGGGCCGAGGTAAACAGCCCAGGAGTTCGTGGAGTTCACGACGGTGAGGTTGCCCGTCACGGCCACGGCGGTGTTGGGAACCGATCCCTGATTCCAGACGGCGAACGTGCCGGCGTGATTGGCGGTGAGTTTGTGCGACAGGCCCTGACCCTTGCGGCTGTCGACGATCCGGGCGGGCGCTATGGGATGATAGGTAGCCCCGCTGCTTGTGTCGGGTGTGAAGTAGCCGGTCAAGTCGAACACCAGGTTGGTGGTGTTGCCGGACTTCGCCATATACGTCGCGCTAACTGATCCGGCGGTGCTCAGCGCCACGGTCACGCCATTGGCGATGATGTCGCCCTTGTTGAAGTTGATGGTCGAACTGGCCGGATATGCGATCGGGTCCGGCCCCAGGTAGACGGCCCAGGAGCTCGACTCGTCCGTGACGGTCAAGTTTCCGGTTACCGCGGTCGCGCCTGCCGGCACGGTTCCGCCGCCGTCCAGGTCGCGGCCGGTGACCTGGAACGAACGGGGCGTGTTCGCCACGAGCTTGCCCGAGAAGCCGTTGCCTTCACGAGAGTCGAGCAGCCGGGTGGGCGTTACTGCGTGGTAGGTCGTGGGCGCGTAAGTCACGCCTATGCCGATCGAATCGGTTGAGAGCTTCGGATCACCGACCATCGAGCGGTAGTAGTAGTCGCCGTCGCTCTGAGGATGGCTCAGGTCCGGGTCTATCTGCGACTCATAGCTCGAGTTCCGCGAGTCGGTCCATGTGTCGTAGTTGCCGTGAGCCCCCGGGTCGTTCCTCCAGACCTGATCGATGGTCAGGTGAGGTGTGAAGATGCCGTCGATATAGGGACTGATGCCGCTTGCGCCGTCGGCGATCACGGCTCGCGCTCCGGCCTGGAGGAAGCCGGCGGCGTAGCCGTCGACTCGCATCTTCACCGTCGCAAGACTCGGCCTGCCCGTTCCCCATTCGCTGTCGCCGGAGGCATAGCAAAGGTGGTTGAGGATCACCACGGCGTTGGCGGCGAGGTGGAGTTGAGACATGTAAGCCTCGCCGTAGTACTTATTGTCGGAGTCCCCCTGGCCCGCCGCCGAGTTGAGACCCATTCCGTTGTCACGATCGGTGTAGAGCACTTTGTTGTACGGATTCGGGTAGCCGTTGCCATGCCCCAGGTAGACGAGGACGGAGGCACCGTCGGCTGCCGCCTGGACGGCGGCCCAGGTCGCGTTGGGCGAATAGACCTTCACAACGTTTGAGGTGAATTTCAGAAACTCGGTGGCAGCGGCGTCGGCATCGGCCCGATATGACGAAGTCGTTCCCTCCACCGCCCCAACCACGATCACGACTTTGGGCTGTGGAGATCCGGCCGCTGCCTGGGGTGCGAGCGAGCCCAGGCCACCGGCCGAGGCGAGGAGTCCGATTGCGAGCGCGACGACAAACTTGCGCATTTGGGTAGTTCTCCGATTCCGAGCCTGACGCCAGACTCAGGGAAGCCGCCCGTCAGTCGATATCTGACGGTGCGATCAAGGCACTGGCGAACCCTGTCACAGAAGGCCTGAGGTCGCTAGTCGCGCCTTGGTCCCAGGACGAGGTAGGCCAAACGGATGGACTGTGGTGTGGTTTGGTGCACTAAACCCAGGTTGGGTGAAGTCGGCCGAGTCTATACCAGACAGCCAAACGAGTACGTCGCGCGCGGCGTTTGGCCGATTCGACCGTATCACCGATGGCGTCTAGGGAGCGGCTTCGAAGTAGCCGGTCACGTCCAGGACCAGGTGCGTCGTATTGCCGGTGCTGGACATGTATGTCGCGCTCAGAGCGCCCGAATCGCTGAGCGAAACTGTCAGGCCGTTGGCCTTGACGTCGCCCTTGACGAAATTGAGGGTCGATGAGGTTGGATAAGCCACCGCGTCCGGACCAACGAAGATCGCCCAGGAGCTTGTCTCATTGGTAACGGTGAGGTTGCCGCTGATGGCCGTGGCCGTAAGCGGAATGGTCGCTCTGCCGCCGACTTGGAGCGTTGCGGGCTGATTGGCCACAAGCTTGCTCGAGACG
>PMLK01000108.1 GCA_003158875.1 Chloroflexota bacterium | reverse complement strand
CGGATCCGGGGCCGCAGTAACCGTCAATTTTCAGTACAAGGAACCCCGAGGAGGGCGTCAGTGGCCACTACCTACGAGCGACTCAAGAAGATCGTCGTCGAGCAGCTCGGTGTCGACGAGGATGAGGTTAAGCCCGAAGCCTCGTTTGTCGATGATCTGAACGCCGATTCGCTGGACCTCNNAAGATCCGCACGGTGCAGGACGCCGCGGACTACATCGACGAGCACGCGGCCTAGCCCGCGGTTCGACCGATGCGACCCGCAGCCGCTCTAGTCGAGCGGCTGGGGCTCGCGATCCGCGACCTCGAACTGCTTCAGCAGGCGCTGATACACAGCAGCTACCTGCACGAGCATCGGGACCTGGCCGCCGGCCACAACGAACGCCTGGAATTCCTGGGCGATTCTGTTGTCAGTCTGGCCATTTCGGACGCCCTCTATCGTCGCCATCCAGACGACGACGAGGGCGTTCTGTCCGCCCGGCGGGCGTCGATCGTCAGTACGACCGGTCTGGCTCGCCTAGCGGCGCGGCTGGAGCTCGGTGAGTATCTGCTGCTCGGCGAGGGGGAGTCGCAGCGCGGCGGCCGGCGACGGCCGGCCCTGCTCGCTTCCGCCTTCGAGGCTCTAGTCGGCGCCGTGTACCTGGATCTTGGGTACGAGGTTGCCAGCGGGTTCGTGACTGCCCTGGCCGCGCCCGAGTTGACGATCGATCGTCCGCTCGGTGCTTTGAAGAGCCCGAAAAGCAGGCTTCAGGAATACACACAGCGCCTCAGCGGAGAGCGTCCTCAATACCGCGTGGTCGAGGCGGTTGGTCCTGACCATGACAAGGTGTTCCGTATCGAGGTCAGCGTCGGCGGTAGGGTGTTTGGTGTTGGACACGGCCACTCGCGTCGCGTGGCCGAGACCGAAGCCGCCGCCCACGCGATCGAAAGCCTGCGCAAGGACAGCGCCGACGCCGAGGTTCTCTCACCGGAACTCGTCGAGTTCCCAGGGGAAGACAGCGATTCTCGCGGCGATTGGCTGGACGCTGAGGTGGCTCGCGAGGCCGCCGGCGAGCCGTGGACGGAGCTCGACTTGCCGGCGGACGACTCGTGACGGCACCGGCACGCCTGCTGGCCTTGCGTCTGCAAGGGTTCAAGTCGTTCGGGGAACGGACGATGGTCGAGTTTGGGCCCGGCATCAGTGCCGTCGTGGGACCCAACGGATCCGGCAAGAGCAACCTGGCCGACGCGCTTCGCTGGGCGCTCGGCGAACAGGGCCGCGCCCTTCGGTTGCGCAAGTCCGAGGACGTCATCTTCGCGGGATCGGAGAAGCGATCGGCGCTTGGCATGGCCGATGTCACTCTCGTGTTCGGCAACTCGGACAGGCTCCTGCCGATCGAATACGAAACGGTAGAACTGGGTCGTCGACTGTTCCGGTCGGGCGAGAACGACTACCTGCTGAACAAGCAGCGTGTGCGGCTCAAGGACCTGGTCGACCTGCTCGACGCCGCTCACCTGGCCGACAACGCCTTCCTGTTCATCGGCCAGGGCATGGTGGACCAGGCTCTCGCGCTTCGTCCCGAGGAACGCCGGCCGCTATTCGAGGAAGTCGCCGGGGTCCGGCGCCACGAGCGACGTAAGCGCAAGGCCGAGGACCAGCTGGAGGAAGCCGAGGCGAATCTGGCGCGCGTGGAAGATGTCCTGGCCGAGCTGCGGCCACAGGCGCGCCGACTTGCAGCTCAGGCGGAACAGCAGGTTTCTCGCCAGACTGCCGGACGGGAATTCGGGGAGGCGATCATCTCCCTGGCTCGGTGGCGCTGGTACGAGGCGGCCGCCCGAGACGCGTCGGCGAGCGAGCAACTTGCCACGGGCCGTGCCCAGATAGACGCCGCTTTGACCGAATTGCGGTCGGGTGAGGAAGCGGCGGCGGCGATCGCCCGAGGACTTGCGACTGGCTCGGAGACCGAGGCGGAGCGGCGCGCGGCACACGAAACGGCGCGCGCGGCCCTCACAGATCTACAGCTTCGTGACGCCCGCGCCGTCAGCGAGGTGGCTTCGGCCCAGCGTGACCGCCAGCGGCTTGAACAGGAACTCGCCGCGGCCGAAGCGGACCTGGCGGTGCAACGCCGCGAACAGGCCGCGCCGGTGCCGGCCCGAGACCTGGCCCTCGCCGCTGCCGTTGGGGAGGCCGAGAGGTCCCTCGCCGAAGCGCTTGAAGAGCTGACGTCGATGCGGGCCGCCGAGCAGGCCCAGGGAGAGGCGCTGGCAGCTTTGCGCCGCGTTGAGGCCGCACGATCAGCCGAAGTTGAGACCACCCGACGCCGGCTTGCCGACGCCGGCCGGCAGTCGACCGATGAACGAGCCGCTGCCGATGAGGCGACAAGGAACCTGACCGCCGCCGAGCAAGCCTGCGTGGCGCCACGAGCAGCGCTGGCGAAAGCGGTTGAGGACGAAAGGGCAGCGGTCAGCGCTCGTGAGGCGGCTCGGGCCGAACTGGACCGCCGGGAAGGAGCCCGTCAGGCCGCGGCCGAAAAGGCGGCCGCCTCGTCGAGCCGGGTCGCGGGATTGCGTGGTCGGCTCGAGTCGCTCCAGGCACGGCTGGCGGAAGAAGAGACGCGAGGCATCGCGAGGGCGGCTCGGAAGGTTGGGGGGCGGGCCCTGTCCGACGGGCTGGAAGTCGAGGCGGGATTCCGGGTCGCGGTCGAGGCTGCGCTCGGAGAAACCATGCGCGGCTACGTCGTGGGGCGAGATGCGGCGCTGGGTCTCGACGGTCAGCGTGGCGTGCTGGTCATCGATGGTGGACCGGAGGAGCCGCGCCGGGCGTCGGCCGGTCGAGACCGCGCCACCGAAACCGGTGAAGCGACCGCAGCCGCAGCCGCCGGGCAGGGTGGCGGGCGTCTCGTCGAGGCTATTCGAGTGGACCCGGTTGGGGTTGCGACCAGGTTGCTGGCCTGCGCCGTGTGGGTGCCGGATCTCGATTCCGCCCTGAGCGTTCAGCCCAAGCTGCCGGTCGGCTGGATTGCCGTCACTCGCGATGGAGCGGTAGTCAGTTCGGCCGGCGTCGTGACCATGGGCCGATCCGAGTCGCTGCTGGAGCGGCGCGCCGAAGTCGATCGGCTGGCGGAGGAAGTCGCCCGACTGGGTGCCGAGGCGGAGAATGCCGCGACCGAGGCGGCAGAGGCGGTCAAGCAGGCGGCCACGGCGCGGACAGCGCTTGATGGCGGGCGCGAAGCGGAACGGCGCGCCGGGGCCGGTCGCCACGAAGCCGAGGAGACCGAGCGACGTGTGAGCCGGGCATTGGAGACAATCGCCCGCGAGGCTGCCTGGCGTTCGGCGCAGGCAACCCGATTGGAGGCCGATCGCGACCGATTGGCCGAGGCCGTACGGCTGGCCACGGCCGCGGCCTCAGCAGCTGCCGAACCGAGTGCGACGGGGAAGGCAGCCCGACCGGAAGGGCCGGAGGCCGAACGGGCCAACGCGTTCCGAGAGTGGGAGGAACGAGCGGCGGCGCTTCGAGCCAGAAGGGATCAGCTGGCGACGGAGGAATCGGTGCTTGAAGGCAAGCGCCACGAGGCGGAGGCCAGGCGGGCACGCGCCGCCGCCGCCGCGGCCTTCGACCAGGATCGAATGGTCAGCCTTGAGCGCCAGACCGCCGAATTGGCCCGGCGCGAGCAGGAGATCGGCACTGAACGCGAAGGCCTGGGCGAATCTCTGGCCGCGGCCGCTATGCGCGAGGCCTCGGTCCGGGCCGAACTGGAAGAACTGCGAGCGGCGGCGGCGGCCGGCAGAACCCGCCTCGCCCAGGCCGAAGCGTCGGCGGTGCAAGCCCGCGATCGGCTACGAACCTGCCAGGAGCGTGCTCGCGCCGCCGAAGTGGCCGAGCTGGAAGCTCGCATGGCTCTGGACTCGATCCGCGAACAAGTCCTGGTGGAGCTGGCCGGTTTGGGCGACCTGGGAATCCGGCTGCTGATGGAAGAGACTCAAGGAGTTCTCGAGGGAGTGGATCGCGGGCCGGAGTTCGGTGGCAGCGAAGATCTTGTCGCCTCGCTGCAGCCCGATGCTGGCGAAGACTCGGCGGAGGCCGGCGGAGCGGGTCTGGAAAGTCTGCTCGCCGAAGCCACGGCATGCTGGGCGGGCACGGAGCCTGTGGAACCACCCGGGGCGTCTCGACTGGCGCAGCTGCGCCGCCGATTTCACGAGCTTGGAGCGCCAAACCCGTTCGCGGCCGAGGAGTACGAGGCTGTCAGGACGAGACTCGACGGCCTGGAATCTCAGCGGGCCGACCTGACTACGGCGATCGCCAAGACACGATCGTTGATCGAGCAGCTGAACGTCATGATCTCGACCCAGTTCAGGGAGACGTTCACCGCGCTGGAAACGGCTTTCGACGCTCGCTTCAGGCAGCTATTCGGCGGTGGTTTCGCCCGTTTGAGCCTGACCGACCCCGAAGACCTGGCCGGCACGGGCGTCGAGATCGTGGCGCGGCCACCCGGCAAGAAGGCTCAGCCGCTCAGCATGCTGTCTGGTGGCGAACGAACCCTCACTGCCGTAGCGCTGCTCTTCTCCATGCTCGAGGTCCACCCCGTGCCCTTCTGCGTGCTGGACGAAGTGGACGCGGCGCTGGACGAGGCCAACGTCGGCCGGTTCGCCGACGCGCTGCGAAGCCTGGCGGAGCAGACGCAGTTCATCGTGATCACGCACAATCGGGGCACGATCGAGAGTGCCGACGCCCTGTACGGCGTGACGGTGGGCGACGATGCAGTCAGCCGCGTCATCAGCCTGCGACTCGAAGAAGCTCGCGATCTTGCGGACCAGGTCAACAAGAGGAATGCCGCGGCGGCGGCGGGCTGATCGGGAGGCAGGCGGTGTTTCTGAGACGTAGACCGAAGGACGAGGCGCCCGTAGCCGGTCCGGCGGAGCAAACGGTCGATTCGGCTGGCGCGGCAGATATCGCTGCTGCGCCCGAGGCGAACTGGCAGCCGGTCGACGAGACGCCGGGCGACATTTCAACCGGGCTCGAGCGCAGCCGTGGCGGATTCATGTCGCGCCTGCGCGGCGCCCTTCGAGGGGGCCCGACCGGCGCCGATTGGGACGCCGTCGAAGAGGTGCTCATTGCCGGCGACGTGGGCGGTGCCCTGGCCATGGATATCGTGGAACATGCCAGAGCGCGCAAGGAAGAGATGACTGCCGAGAGCGCGGTTCGAGCCGAACTGGAATCGCGGCTGCTGCCGGGCGATCCTGGCTGGCGCCCATATGCAGGCGGCGCAGGCAAGCCCGCCGTGGTGTTGATGGTGGGAGTCAACGGCACGGGCAAGACAACCACGATCGGCAAGCTGGCCTACAAGTACCGGTCGGACGGCAAATCGGTGCTGCTCGCCGCAGCCGACACGTTTCGGGCCGCGGCCATCGATCAGCTGCGGGTCTGGTCGGATCGTGCCGGCTGCCAGTTCGTGGCGCACGCTCCGGGTGCGGACCCTTCAGCCGTGATATTCGACGCCCTGGATGCGGCAGTGGCTCGGAACGTGGACGTGGTCATAGCCGACACGGCCGGACGCCTTCACACCAAGTCGAACCTGATGGAAGAACTGGCCAAGATGCGTCGCGTCATCGACAAGCGGCTGCCGGGCGCCAGGCCGGAGGTTCTGTTCGTCCTCGATGCCACGACCGGGCAGAACGGCCTGGCTCAGGCGAAGGTCTTCCACGAAGCGACCGGACTTACGGGGATCGTTCTGACCAAGCTGGATTCGACGGCCAAGGGCGGCATCGTGTTCGCAATAGAGGACTCGCTGAAAGTGCCCGTGAGGTACGTTGGCGTCGGCGAGCGGCTCGGGGACCTGCTGCCGTTTGACCCCGACGCGTTCGTCGACGCCTTGTTCGCCTAGACGAGCGTCTTCTCCGCCTGGAGGCGCCACGACTCAGGCGGCCTCAAGCTTGCTGCCACTAGCGAGATCGCCGAAGCCAGCTTGTGGCGCCCAGCTTGCGAGAGGTCGAGCCTGTTCTGCGCAATCCATGTCGGGCGACGTCGATGGAGTTGTCGAGACGTAAGGCTTCGCGGAACTCGTCCGCCGCTCGAGTCGTGTCGCCGCGTCGCTCCAGCAGCAGACCGATGCTGGCGTGGAGTTGCGCCAGGTCGGGATCCTCCAGCAAGGCAGCGGTCAGAAGCTCCTGCGCCTCATCGGCACGACCCAGCGATACGAGGGCCTGGGCGCGACAATGCAGTGACGGTAGATGTTGCGGATTGAGCGAGAGGCCGCGAGTGGTTATGTCAAGGGCTTCCGAGTACCGGCCGGCTCGCCCGACCATGCCCGCCAGATCTGAGCGGCGATCTGGATCCGTGGGGGCGAGAGCGACGGCTTGTCGGCCTTCCATTTCCGCCTCCCAGGCCATACCCGCCGACTCAAGAGCGCAGGCGCGCGCGGCGTGGGCGAGGGCGAGATGGGCGTTGAGCCGCACCGCCTCATCGGCGGCCACGAGGGACTCGGGCGCTCGGTTCTGATCGGCGAGGGCCATGGCGAGAAGAGCCTGGGCGACCGCGGATTCGGGGAATGAGTCGAGGACGACCCGGAAATTGGCCTCAGCCGTTTCTGGTTTGTTCTGGGCGAGGAGTCGTGCCCCGTCATCGAGTCGCGAGTCGCGGGCACCGCGGCGGCGCGGAGCGCGATTTTCGGCAGGTTCTCGGACGGAGGGTCGCTCGAAGTCCACGTCGGATGTCTCCACGCACCTTCTGGCCACCACAGCGGCTGGTATCTACTGGTGTCGCGTATCGCGGATGGTGACTGTAGACCATGCTCGAACGCCCGACTATGGGCCGGTTGCAACTGCCGCTGGCAGAGTGGGCGAGTCGGAACCTAGTCGAACGGTATAGTTGACTCTCCGCGCCGAGGCGGGCCGACCTGCCGAGCCCGGTGCCCAAACTCGAGGGAAGCATGAACCCCCTTTCGGCGGCCGTTGGAGCAATCCGTGCGATCTCTCCGCGCGACGTGGCCCTGGCTCTTGCCCCGACTCTGGCCCCCGCCGTGGTCGCAGTTCTGTTTGGGCCGGGCGGGCCGCTGTTCGTGGCCGCCTTTGTAATGCTGGCGATGCTCCTTCTGGCATATTTCTGGTTCCTTCGGTCGCGCCCCGTGGTCCTGATCGTCGGGTTGCTCATCTGGCTGTCCGTTGAGCGGTTCATCCTCACGGCGGTCTCGGGCCGACTCGACGCCACGACCTTGACCTGGCTGCTCGCGTACAAGGAGCTGTTCTTCCTCTTCCTGATGCTCGTGGGCTTGCCCCGGGCCAGGGAGGTTTGGGAGGCAACCAGAGGGGCAGTTCGCTTTGTCGACGTCGCGGCGATCCTGTTCGGAGTCGCGATCCTCATCGCCCTGACGCTCAGCGGCGCCCCGCTCCAAACGAGGATCCTCTATGCCCGGCGTTTCGCGGAGCTACCACTCGTGTATGTAGCCGCGCGCCTTCTGCCGGTCAAGCTGGCGGACGTTCGGGCCATTCTGGTGGCGATCGTGGCCGTCGCCGTGCCGGTAGCCCTGTTTGGTTTCCTGGAGCGGTCCATTCTAGAGACAGTGGTCTGGCGCGATCTCGTGCCTGCGGCCCAGTATCACCGCCTGTCGGTCGCGGCCGGAATTGCCGCATACACCGGTGAGAATCACTTCGAACTGTTCTATCAGGGACTCCCGCTTAACTACTTCCAGTTCGGGTTGGGGGACACGGTCCGACGCCTCGTGTCGACCTACATGGAGCCCACGACACTGGCGATGTACCTGGCTTTTTCCGCAGCCGTGACACTGGCCCTCTGGCCGGGTAAGTGGCGCGCCTACGCGGTGGTCACGATTCTCGCGCTGGCTACGGCACTGACGCTCGGCAAGGCCGGCGTCCTCGTCCTGGTGGTCGCGGGCGGCTACGCGGTCGCCGCTCACATTCGGCCCGAACTGCGCCGCCCAGCGGTCGTGGTCGGCCTCGCGGCCGGGATCGGCGCGGTCGGCGCGGTCGGCGCTGCGGCCATGGAACTATTCGGCAGCTGGTCCAGCGTACTTGCGCATCTCAACGGACTGAACGATGGCTTCAACAGCGTGGTCCACGCACCGTTTGGCCACGGCCTGGGTTTCGGCGGCGACTTTGGAGTGGGGCAGGCGGGCGCCGAGAGCAGCATCGGCGTGATGCTCGTGCAGATCGGCCTGCTGGGCGTGGCAATCTGGCTTGCGTGGCTACTCGGACTTGGCGTGGCGTGTGCCTTCGCGGCTCGCCGATCCGGCCTCGAGCTGGTGTGCCTCACCCTCGCCGTAGCGATCTTCGCCTTCTTCGTCAGCGCCGCGTTCACCGAATCGGCCGGCGGTCTGCTCGGCAACTGGCCGTACGCACTTGTGCCGGCGTTGATCTTTGGGCTCGCGCCGCAAGGCGCGGAACGTGGCACGGACGGTGACGCGCCTCGGTCTCGAATCGGAGACTGGCTGAGAGCGCACCGCTGACACGGGCGCTCAACAAGGGACTACCCCAATCGCCAAGCGGCGACGAGCAACCGAAACCCCTCCCGACGAGCAGGTGCCCGAGGAATTCGATTCCGGTCGTCAGCGCAGCAAACGAAGATGAGCGCGATATGCCACCCGAGCCGTTCGAACTCAAAGTTGGGGATCGCATCCAGGTCGATGTCAGCCTGCCCGGTTTACCGCTCCTGTTCGCAACCGTCCTGATCAACGTTTGCACCACCGAGTTGTGGTTGGGGCTGGACTCGCCGGATCGCCGGCTCGAGCGTCTCAGACTGGGCCACCCGGTCACGATGTCGGTGGCACGGGACCGCGGAGCCGGCGTCGGCAGGTCCGAGTTTCTGCGAGCCATGGGCGGTAGCCGCTCGAGGGCATTCGCGGTCCGGCGGCCGGCCGCTCTGGACGAAGTTCAGCGCCGCTCCACGGCACGATGCGAGGTGGAGATGCCGGTTCGATTCCGCCGGCTGGACCCAACCACCTGGCAGCCACGGGGCAGGAGCAGCGCCGGCTCGACGGTCAACGTTAGCCCCGGCGGCCTTCTGATAAGAACCCAGGCGCAAGTCATGGTCGGAGACGTGTTGGATCTAATGGTTCCCCTCACGGGCGGCGATAGGATCTCGACAACGGATCAGGTAGTTCGCGTCGAACGGCCAGTGGTGGCGGCCCCGCCCGGCGAGACTGCTTTCACTGCGGACAGGTTCGATGACACGCCCACGAGCGAAGTGGCGGTCAAGTTCACGCGGATCACGCCGATCGATCGGGAGTGGATCACGCGACTGATGCTCGTGACCGAGCATCGCCGCCAGCAAGCCGTTGCCCAGGACGTTTGACGGCATTGCTTCACGAAGAGTGGACCGCCATAGAGCTTCGGGCGCTGTCGGAGTGCGGTCGCATGGAGTACACTCCGCGAGCTTCCGGTGCCGCCAGAATCCGCGGCCCAACGTCGCTCGTGCTGTCGGAGCGGCGGGACGGATCATGGAGAACTCCAACCGCCCATGTTCGATGCCCTCAGCGATCGCCTTCGCAAGACGCTAGGCGCGCTTACCGGTCACGGCCGGGTCAGCGCCGCGGACGTCGATGCGGCCATGCGCGAAGTGCGGCTGGCGTTGCTGGAGGCGGACGTCAATTTCAAGGTCGTCAAGGACTTTGTCGCACGGGTGCGGGAACGGGCGACCGGCGTCGAAGTCCTGGAGAGCCTGAGCGCCGGCCAGCAAGTCGTGAAGATCGTCAACGAGGAACTGGTCGCGCTTCTTTCGGCGGGCGACCGCAATCTTCACCTGACCGGCAACCCCACGGTAATCGTGCTCATCGGCTTGCAGGGTTCGGGCAAGACGACGACGGCGGTAAAGCTGGCCCGGTACCTCTACAAGCAGGGCCGCCGGCCTTTGCTCGTCGCCGCCGACCCGTATCGGCCGGCCGCGGCCGATCAGCTGGAGACCCTCGGCAAGTCGGTGGACATTCCCGTCTATAGAGCGCCGGTCGGGACTAGCGTTCCGGCCATCGTCGAGGGCGGTTTTGCGGCCGCCCGCAAGCAGGTCCGCGACACCATCATCATCGACACCGCCGGCCGGCTTACCGTCGACGAACCGCTCATGAAGGAGATCGCGGATCTAGCCGCCTCCGTCAAGGCCGCCGAAACGCTCCTGGTCGTCGACGCGATGAGCGGCCAGGAGGCGGTGAACGTCGCCGAAGCTTTCCACGCTGCCGTCCCGGTGAGCGGTCTGGTACTGACCAAGATCGATGGCGACGCCCGCGGAGGCGCGGCACTGTCGATTAGCGCGGTAACGGGGCTGCCGGTCAAGTTCATGGGTACGGGCGAGAAGACAGATGCGCTGGAGCCCTTCTATCCGGATCGGCTGGCCAGCCGGATTCTCGGGATGGGCGACGTGCTGACTCTTGTGGAGCGGGCGCAGGAGCATTTCGATGCCAAGCAGGCCAACAAGATGGCCGAGAAGCTGCGCAAGAACAGCTTCAACCTCGAAGACATGCTGGAGCAGATGGAGCAGGTCCGGAAGATGGGCCCGATGGGCCAGATCCTCGAAATGATTCCCGGCATGGGCGGCATGGCCAAGCAAGCGCAGGAGTCGGTAGATCGCGGCGACCTCAAGCGCGTTGAGGCGATCATCCGATCGATGACACCGGCCGAGCGGCGCGAACCTTCGATACTCAACGCGGGTCGGCGGCGGCGCATAGCCCAGGGGTCGGGCACTCGCCTGCAGGACGTCAATTCGCTGATCAAGCAGTTCGGCCAGATGCAGAAGATGATGAAGCAGTTTTCCGGCGGCCGGATGGGGCGGAAACTCCCCGGCATGTTCGGGTAGGGAGGGGAAACAGTGGAACCAATCGAAGGCATCAATCGCACGCCTGAATCCCAGTTTGCTCCGGCCGGCGACGGCTGGACTCCAGCGGCCCAATGGGGACCGGCTCCGACCGGTTCGCGCAGACTTCGTTGGGGCATCGCCGGAGCGATCGTGCTGTGCGTGGTTCTGGTGAGTACCGGCGCCGTCTATGTCCTGTCCGGGGCGAGCGGCACCAGGTCGTTGACGGCCAGCGTCGCACCCAAGAACAGCGTGGCCTTTCTCGAGATCAGAACCGACCTGCCCGGCGATCAGCACGGCAAGCTGGCCGATTTCATGAGTCACTTCCCAGGATTCAAGGACCGCTCTCAGTTCGATACGGCCCTGGACGAAATCCTCAACCGGCTGACCCGGTCCGTCTCTCCGAGCCTCTCGTACACGTCGGCGTTCAAGCCGTGGATGGAAGGTGAGGTTTCGATCGCGGTGACGTCGCTGAGCGGCCTGGAAGGTGCGGCGATGCCGTCGATATCCGGAACAACGGATCCGGGAGTCGTGGCGATCGTGGCTTTGAAGGATCGGGCGGCCGCGGAGAAGTGGGTTTCGTCCGAGCTTGCGACAGAGCACGTCTCCACAACCGCATCGGGCTATGACGGAGCGACGCTCGTTTCGTTCGAGTCGGGCGACAACACCGATGCCTATGCCTTCACGGACCAGGATCTCCTCATGGGTACGATCGACGGGGTGAAGGCGGCCATCGATAGCAAGTCCAAGGGCTCCCTGGCTGACAATCCGTCGTATCAAGCGGCCATGGCCTCGCTCGCGGGCGACAGTCTGGCCAGGCTTTACCTCGATACCAGGGCTATCGTGATGGCCGATCTCGATAGCTATGACCAGACTCTGCAGAGCCTTGGGTCTCTGGATGCGACCGGCGCTGTTGCCTCAGCCGCGGCGACACTCCCGATTTCAGCGGACAGTATTCCGGATTGGACCGTCGGCTCCCTTCGCGCTGACGGCGACCGCCTGACGTTGAACATCCTGGAGCCCGGGACTGGCACGGCCGCCGCGTCTGGCGGCAATCACGAGAGCCGACTGGCGGGCTCGCTTCCCGCATCGACTGTCCTGGAAACCGAGGCGCACGATCTGGGCAAGAACCTGACGACTGAGCTGGCGGCCCTGGACAAGGATATGTCCACCGACTCCACGTGGCAGCAGGTGCAGAGCGCCCTGTCGTCGATCGGTGGGCTCGATTGGATAGGGGACGCCTCGGTGGTCATGACCAAGAATGGCTCCG
This sequence comes from Chloroflexota bacterium, assembly GCA_003158875.1. Lineage (GTDB taxonomy): Bacteria > Chloroflexota > Limnocylindria > Limnocylindrales > CSP1-4 > Fen-1039. The sequence continues at coordinate 19,760 of PMLK01000108.1, read as the reverse complement.
CATTCGACGGCGGAGTCGTCATCGAAACGACCGACGCCGACACGGCCAGTGCCAAGGTTGGTCTCCTGCGGGTCGGACTTTCCCTGGGCGGCGGAAGTCTGGGTGTGACAACGCGCACCGAGTCCTACAACGGCACCGATATCACGATCGTGCATGCCGACTCGAACCCGATCTCGAGCGTAGGCTCGATAGACCTTGCCATCGCGACGAAGGGCAATCTAATCGTCGCGGGGGCTGACGACAGCTTCGTGAAGTCGGTCCTGGATACGAATCCATTCAACTCGCTGGCGACCCAGGCGGACTACAGGTCCGTCATGGCGCTTGTCGGACCCAGCAACTCAGGCGCGTTCTACTGGAACGTCCCGGCGCTGGAGGACCAGATGGGCGAGGCGCTGTTCGGCGTCTCAGCGTCCCAATGGGCCAGTGACTACAAGCCATACTTCGACCACCTGGGCGGAGTCGGCTCCACCGTTGTGAACGGCAATACGGTTATCCTGCGACTCATCGTCACGGCCAAGTAGCCAGCCGGGCAAGTCGCGACAACATCTGATGGAGGAAACAGCTCGCACATGGCAGTTCGAATTCGTCTCAGCCGAGTCGGGGCCACCAAGCAGCCGGCCTATCGCGTCGTAGTCATGGACGGACGCAGCGCTCGCGACAGCAAGGCCATCGAGACCCTCGGGCATTACAACCCTCGCAGCACTCCGGTCGAGTTTGCGGTTGACGCCGAGAAGACCAAGAAGTGGCTGGCGCAGGGTGCGACCCCGTCCGACACCGTGTCTCGTTTGCTTCAGAACGCCGGAATCGTGCCCAAGGTCGAGCGCAAGGCTACCCCGGTCGCCAAGTAGTTCGCCTGACGGCGGACAGGGCCAAGCCCGAATACAACACGAGGACGCCAATGGCAGCCAAGGATCTCGTTGAGTACGTCGCCAAGAATTTGGTTGACGATCCGGATGCCGTGACCGTGGAGGTCACCAGAGGCCCGGATGGCACCGTAATCGAGCTTCACGTCGCCGAAGACGACATGGGCAAGGTTATCGGCAGGAACGGCAGCGTCGCCAAGGCACTGCGGACTTTGCTCAAGGTCATGTCGGCACGGGACGGCGAGTCCGTTTCCCTGGAAATCGGCTGAGAGGCCGGCCGTGACCGCTGGAGAGCGGCTCGTGGTCGGCCAGGTGCGCGGCTTCCACGGCCTGCGTGGAACCGTGCGCGTCGAAACCCTGACCGACAGACCGGAAGAGCGTTTCGCCGTGGGCGGGTCGCTGTATCGCGAGGGCTCGAACGAGGCCCTGACGATCGCGGAGGCCGGCCCCGACGCCCTGGGCTGGCGATTGCGATTTCGCGAAGTCCGGGACCGTACTGCGGCCGAATCCCTTCGTGACTTGTACCTGGAAGCCGTAGTCGCTCCCGGCCAGGAACTGCCGCGAGGCGAGTTCTACTGGCACCAGGTCGTGGGCGCAAAGGTGAGCGACGTCGATGGGACGTTGCTCGGGGAAGTCGTCGACCTGTATCGCGCCGGCGGTGCCGAAGTCATGGTCGTCAGAGGCGAACATGGCGAGTTGGACGTGCCGCTTGTGCGAGCCGTCGTTCGGATCTTCGCTCCCAACCGGGGCGAGGTCGTCGTCGACGGCGAAGCTCTGGGTTTGCGCGGCGAAGTCGATGAGACGGATGGAGCGGGCGATTCGAGAGCCGAAGGTGAACCCGATGCGGAACGCTCGCCAGACTCCGCGTCTCTCGGCCTACCCACGGACCGGTGAGCGAGCCCGATCAGGCCCGCGAGGGCGATGCGGAACCGTCGGCCGGTGAGAGGACCCGCCCGCCGCTCGAGATCGATGTTCTGACGCTGTTCCCGGCGATGCTCGACGGCCCGCTGGCGCAGAGCATTCCCGGGCGGGTCCAGACGCGCGGCCTGGCAACGATCCGGATTCACGACCTGCGCGAATGGGGCCTCGGGCGCCATAGAACCGTGGACGACTACACCTACGGCGGGGGAGCGGGGATGGTCCTGCGACCTGAGCCGGTGGCGGCGGCGCTCGCCGTGCTGCGACGCCCGGACAGCGTCGTGATCCTGCCCGATCCTGGCGGGGAGGTTTTCGGCCAGCGCCGAGCCCAGGACCTGTCCGAACGGAGCCACTTGGTCATCCTGTGCCCGCGCTACGAGGGCGTGGACGAGCGCGTCCGGGCCATGGTCGACATGGAATTGTCAATTGGCGATTACGTATTGTCCGGGGGCGAGATACCGGCACTGGTCTTCGTAGATGCGATCCTGAGGCTGCTGCCGGGCGCCATCGATGCCGAGTCGACGGCCGAGGAATCGTTCACGGATGGCCTCCTGGAATACCCGCAATACACGCGCCCGCCGGAATTCCAAGGAGCCCTCGTGCCGGCGGTGCTCTCGAGCGGGAATCACGAAGCTGTTCGCAAGTGGCGCCTGAAGGAGGCGTTGCGCCGGACGCTCAGCCGCCGCCCCGAGCTGTTGGCCGGTCGGACTCTGACCAAAGAAGAGTCGAAATTGCTGGCGTCCGTTCAAGCCGAACTGGACGAGACGGGGAACTCGGAATGAGGCGGGACTGCGCTCGAGACGCATCGTGCTTGAGTGGAGGCCGGGGCCTCACCACGGACAGGCCGAGGCCTCACGGCCGCGCGGTTGTGATATCCTTCGCCGTCGGCCGCCCAGGTGGCCTGTTTGGATGTGCCTTGATCGCAGCTACGCTGCGGGCCACATAGCCATCGCAGCGCAGCAGCGCCGCCGTTAGAAGTAGGGATCAATCGTGAACGTGCTCGACGAGATCGTCCAAGACCAGATCCGAACCGACCTGCCAGAACTTGCCGCCGGCGATACCGTCAAGGTGTCGGCGCGCGTCGTCGAAGGTTCCCGCGAGCGCATTCAGGTCTTCGAAGGCACCATCATGCGCCTTCGCTCCGGCGGCATTCAGCGGTCCATTACCGTCCGGCGCATTGCCAGCGGCGTGGGCGTGGAGCGCACCTTCAAGGTCAACAGCCCGCGCATCGAGAAGATAGAAGTGGTGCGCCACGGCCAGACTCGCCGCGCCCAGCTGTACTTCCTGCGCAAGCGCATCGGCAAGTCCGCCACGCTTCGCGAGCGCCGCGTCAACAGCTGAGCCCCGTTGTGAGCGGCATGCCGAACGCTCGTCGCTCCGTCGCTCAGATCGAAGACCCCGCCAATTCGCCCCCAACGGCGCGGCGGGGTCTCTCTGTGTCCGCGCCCGGTTCGGCCGACGGCAGGGTGGCCATCGCCGCTTGGAACACCGCTCGTTTGGACCCGGACTTCGCCGAAGAGCGGATCCTGTGGTCGCGCGGCTACCGCCACGTAGCGGGCATCGATGAGGTCGGTCGCGGTTGCCTGGCCGGACCTGTAACGTCGGCGGCGGTCATATTGCCGCCCGACTGGCTGCCTCGGGGCTTGCGCGACTCGAAGTTGCTCAAGCCGGAAGTGCGGCGCAGCCTCGACGTCGAGATCCGCGCCCATGCCGTGACGTGGTCCATCGCGTTCGTCGGGCCCGAGTTGATCGACCGCATCAACATCCTCCAGGCCACTTTGCTGGCCAGTACGCTGGCCGCGGCTCGGCTGTCCGTCCGTCCGGACGCGCTCCTGCTCGACGCGGTATCGCTACCTGAGGTGCCGGTGCATCAGCGGGTGCTGGTCTCAGCCGATCGGTTGTGCGCCTCAGTGGCAGCCGCGTCCGTGATTGCCAAGGTGGCGCGGGACCGGTTGATGGAGGAGTACGACGAGTTGTATCCCGGCTACGCGCTGGCGAGCAACAAGGGATATGCGGCTCCGGAACACCGGGCCGGCCTGGACGCGCTGGGCTTGAGCCCGATACACCGCGTCTCGTTCGCTCCGTGTCGCAATCGGCGGCAAATGGCCCTGTGGGACGATCCGCCCGCGGATGCTGTGGATCCCGACGATCTGAAGTCGTTCGGCTAGCGCCGCCGGTCGGGAGTCGCGGGCGTGGCGGAAGGAACTTCTCGGACGAGCCGGCAGCGACTCGGGGACGCCGCCGAGGAGCGGGTCGCTTCGCTGCTGCGCGGGCGAGGTTGGCAAGTGTTGGGACGGAACGTTCATGCGGGTCGAGGCGAGCTCGATATCGTTGCCGTCGACCCCGGCCCACCGGCGCGGCTCGTGGTCGTGGAGGTCAGGTGGCGAGGAACGCGGGGTTACGGAGGCGCGGAAGGGAGCTTCGACGGGCGTAAACGGCTCCATCTCCGGGCCGGGATTGCGAGACTGCTCGAGGCGGGGCACCTGCCGGACGGAGTGCCGTTGCCGCGCCACCCTATCGCGCTCGATCTTGCGGTAGTCGAACCGAGTGACGGCAACAGCGGAACCCGCGTCGTCCTGTACAAGAACGCTCTGGCGTAGAGCGGCTCTACCAGCCGGGCAAACGCCGCGATGCTGCCCGAATGGCGTCCAGGACCGCCTTGCCGTCGGTCGACGGGTTTAGCAGACCGACGCGTGAGCCCTGGATCATCGCCGTGGGTTCGAGATTCACTTGAACGAGCTTCGAGCCCGAAAACGTGAGGGTTACGAGGACGCCCTCCTGAGCCTGGACGTCGTGATTCAGGTTGAACAGGAAGTCGCCGAGCGAGTAATCGATGAAGGCGGGGCCGTTCACACCGTCCAGTGTTTCGATGCCGCCAACCCAGTGCGAGTGGCTGCCGATGACCAGATCGGCGCCCGCGGCCACAAACGCGGCGGCGTCGCCCTTCTGTGTCGCGTTCAACAGGTAGGTGTATTCCTCGCCCCAGTGCGGCATAACGATGACTATGTCGGCGCCAGCCGCTTTCGCGGCGTGGATGTCCGCGGTGACATCGGCCAGATGGAGTGGCGCAGCGCCTGGCTTGGTGGCTGTGGCCCAGTTACCGCTGCCGACAGCTGAGTAGCCGAGAACGGCGATCTTGCGGCCGGCGGCGGTCAGCCAGACTGGTTGCCGGGCGGCTGTCGTATTGGCGCCAGCGCCGGTGTGAGCCAGGTTGATGGCGTCGAGGTGCTGGATCGTCTCGATGACGCCCTGGGCGCCGCCGTTCTTGATGTGATTGTTGGCGAGAGTAACGGCGTCGATGCCCGCGTCCTTCAAGCCGACTAGGAGGGCGGGGTCGAACGTGAAGTTGAGGCTGTCGCGGTCGTTGACGTGATTGTTTGGAGCGGAGCCTTCGAGGTTGACGAGAGCAATGTCGGCGTCGGAGAGACGCGATCGAAGAATGCCGCCCTGACCGGTCGCCTTGACGTTCACGAGCGGAGCGTTGTTGTAGCCGCAGCAGGCTCGGCCCCGGATGACCGCGTACCCTGCCGACCACGGGTAGTCCGGCCCGAGTTTCTTGGTGACGGCCTGCACGTAGACGGCGCGCGCCAGATTCACATCGCCGCCGGCGGCCAGGGTCCAGACCCCGGAGGGATCGAAGTTCGTCTGGGACGCGACCCCAGAGGCGGCCGGAGAGGCTGCGGCAGCCGGAGCCGGTGACGGGGCCAGAACGTCGAGCGGCCAACGGGCGACGGTCCGGACGCGGTCGGACGTGAAGAGCGAGATTCCATCTACGGCAAGGGCGCGGACGTCGATTGAGACGTCCTGCGCCGGAATGAGGCCCAATACCGTCGACGACGACTCGACCGCCGTCTTCACCTGGTCGGTCGTGAGCCGGTGCACGGACGCGCTCGGCGCGATCTCGAAGGCGAGGCCGAGCGCGTCCGCGTAAGCATCCGAGACGGCGAGTGTCTTGTAGCCGGTCCTGGAGGTTGCTGCCGCGGAGCCCATCCACAGCCCCAGGATGTCGGCCCGGCCGACGGTCTCGCTGGCGGACCAGAACGAAACCACCGGCACGAGTGGCGTCGCAACGAGCGCGGCGGGAGGTGCGACGGAAGCCGGCGGCCGAGACGTCGAGGTAGCGGAGACGGAAGGAGTGGCATCCGACGCCCCGGCCGCCAGAGTCGTCGGCCCGGCCACGCCGGACGCCGAGGCGTCGAGCAGGCCGACGGCCACGAGCGACACGACCGACACTGCGCAGACGATCATCGCCAGCACCGAGATCTCGCGCCGTCGTGTCCTGAAGACGGAGTGGGGTCGCATGTCTAGCAGGGTACGATGCCGGCCGCGCTGTGTCGCGGCCGTTCGGCAGGCTGGAGCCGCAGGCTGGAGCGTCACTGGCCTGTGCTACACTCCGCCCGGTCGTCGCAACGCGATGGCTCCCGCGCACGTGTCCGGAGTTCTTCCGACGGGTTCGCGGAGTTCACACGCAGAGTGCCGTGTCGAGAGCGGTGCCGGGTGAGCCTTCTGGATCCCGGTTCTCGGCAGGAGCGCTGCGGAGGTCTCAACCGCAGGAGGTTTTCTCATGCCGTCCGTCTCGATGCGCCAGCTCCTGGAAGCGGGCATCCATTTCGGGCATCAGACCCGTCGCTGGAATCCCAAGATGAAGCCCTTCATCTTTGCGGAGCGGAACGGGATCCACATCATCGACCTCGCCCAGACGGTCAAGCGGCTCGACGTCGCCCTGGCCGCAGCTCGCGAGACCGTCGCTCGCGGCGACAGCGTTCTATTCGTCGGGACCAAGAAGCAGGCTCAGGAGCCCGTCGCCGAGGAAGCGATTCGCGCCGGCCAGCCGTACGTGAACCGCCGCTGGTTAGGCGGCATGCTAACCAACTTCGTGACCATCAAGAAGCGCATCGCCCTTCTCGACCAGCTCGAGGCGCGCCAGGCCAGCGGCGACTTCGAACGCCTCACCAAGAAGGAAGTCTCCAAGCTCGTTGAGGAGATGGATCATCTCCGTGACGCGTTCGGTGGCATTCGCAAGATGAAGCGCATCCCGTCGATGGTCTTCATCGTAGATCCCCATCGCGAGCGAATCGCCGTCACTGAGGCCCGCAAGCTCGAGTTGCCGATCATCGGAACCGGCGACACGAACGTGGACCCGGACGAACTCGACTACATCATTCCGGCGAACGACGATGCGATTCGCGCCATCAAGCTGCTGTGCTCGCTGGTCGCGGATGCGTGCATCGAGGGCGCTCGCGAGCGCGGTGCCCGCATGAACACCGAGCCCGAGGTCGCCGAGGCGGCGCCGGAGGCCGAGGTCGAGCAGATCGCGACCGAAGAATTGGTGGCGGCTCTGGCCGGTGGTGGTGCTCTCAGCTTTGAACCCGACGTGGAAGACGAGGAGTTGCTCCCGGTCGTCCACGTCCCCGGCCACGCTCATGAGGCCAACGCCGACGAGTCTCCGCGGGCTCACTGAAACAAGGAACAACCCGCCCGAGCATACGATCCGGATGGTTCCGGGTTGCCGGCTCGCGCCGACTAAGGGAGAAACTAACAGACATGGCGACGATCACGGCTGAGACCGTCAAGACTCTCCGCGAGCAGAGCGGCGCGGGCATCATGGAATGCAAGCGCGCGCTCGAAGAGACGGGTGGAGACATCGAGAAGGCGGCGACCATACTCAAGGAGCGGGGCCAGGCCGCGGCAGACAAGCGCTCGGGGCGCGATGCCAACGAAGGTCAGGTCAGCAGCTACATCCACATGGGCGGCAAGATCGGAGTCCTGATCGAGGTCAACTGCGAAACGGACTTCGTCGCTCGGACGGACGAGTTCCAGAAGCTCGTTCGGGACCTGGCGATGCAGGTGGCCGGGCTTCGGCCGCTCTATCCGACAATCGAGTCCATACCGGCCGAATCGCTCGAAGCCAAGAAGGCCGAACTCGTGGAGTCGCCGGCACTTGCTGGTAAGTCCGAATCCGTACGCGAGCAGATCCTCGAGGGTCAGCTGAAGAAGTGGTTCGGCGAAGTCGTCCTCGTGGAGCAGCCGTTCCGCGACCAGGACATCACCGTCGGGCAGTTGATCACTGCCGCCATCGCCAAGACCGGCGAGAATATCAAGNNCAAGGTGCGACGCTTCGTCCGGTTTGAGCTAGGGGAGTAGATGAGCGAGGCCACCGCGGCCAGAGGCGACGCTGCCGGCAAGGTGGATACCAAACCGTCAGTCTCAACGACGACGCAAGGGCGGTATAGGCGCATCCTGCTCAAGCTATCCGGGGAGGCTCTCCTCGGCAGCCGGCAATACGGCGTCGACCCCGACTTCTGCGCCTTCATTGCCGCCCAAGTCGCGGAGGTACATCGCAGCGGCGTCCAGATCGGGATCGTCGTGGGCGGCGGCAACATCTTCCGTGGCATGGCGGCGGCGGCGAAAGGGATGGACCGCGCCACCGGCGACTACATTGGCATGCTGGCCACGGTGATGAATGCCCTGGCCCTCCAGGACGCTATCGAGAAGGCCGGCGTTCCGACTCGGGTCATGAGCGCCATCGGCATGAACGAAGTGGCCGAGCCCTACATCCGGCGACGGGCCGTGCGGCATCTGGAGAAGGGGCGGGTGATCATCCTCGCCGCCGGAACCGGCAATCCGTACTTCACCACCGACACGGCTGCGGCGTTGCGAGCGGTTGAAATTGGCGCCGAGATCATTCTCAAGGCAACCAAAGTCGACGGCGTCTACGACTCGGATCCCAAGACGACTCCCAATGCCAAGCGCTATGAAAAGCTCACATACTCCGAGGTGCTGGCCAAGCGACTGCGCGTTCTCGACGCCACTGCGGTGTCGCTCTGCATGGAGAACGATCTTCCGATAGTCGTATTCGACCTGAACGCACCTGAGAACATCACTCGAGTCGCCGCCGGCGACTCTGTGGGAACACTGATCACCGGAGGAGACTCTAATGGGCAGTGAGACGTTGTCCGCCACGGAGCACAAGATGGTTCGGGCAGTCGAGGTTCTCGGCCGGGACCTGCAGGGCATCCGGACCGGCCGCGCCTCCACCGCCATCGTGGATCACATCATGGTCGACGCCTACGGTTCTCCGATGGCGATCAACCAGCTGGCCGGCATCAGCGTCCCTGAAGCTCATCAGATCGTGATTCAGCCATGGGATCGCGGCGTGCTAGCGGCGATCGAGAAGGCAATCACCAAGAGCGATATCGGACTAGTGCCCAATGTCGACGGCTCGGTCATTCGACTCAACATTCCACCCCTCACCGAGGAGCGGCGCAAGGATCTAGTCAAGCAGATCCACAAGCGCATGGAGGACTGCCGGGTGGAGATCCGGAACCTTCGGCGCGAGGGTGCCGATCAGCTAAAGAAGGAAGAGCACGACGGCACGCTTGGCGCCGACGAGATCCGCCGCGAGATGGAGCAGCTGCAGCGAATCACCGACACGCACGTCGCGGACGTGGACCATGTCGGCGCGGTCAAAGAGCAGGAGATCATGGAGGTCTAGTGGCAGGTCGGATATCCCGCCCCACAGACGCCCCGGCGCTCGTACACCTGGAGTCGCAGCCGGCCACGGAGCGAGCCGGCGCAGCTATAGGGTCGCCGGATGCGGTCCCCACGGAGCCATTCGAAGTTCCTCGCGAGGAGTTGCCGCGCCATGTCGCCATCATCATGGACGGCAACAGGCGCTGGGCGAAGGCGCGCGGCCAGTCCGAGATGGACGGCCATGCGGCCGGCGTCGAGAACATCCGCGAGATCATTCGTCATTGCGTGCGCCGCGGCATAGAGGTCCTCTCGCTGTATGCGTTTAGCCGCGAGAACTGGGCCCGTTCCGACGATGAAGTCGCCGGTCTGTTCATGCTGCTGGAGAAGGCGATCCGCAACGAAACCGCCGAACTAAAGGCCCAAGGGGCCCGGATACGGCTTCTCGGTCGACTGGAGGAGCTCCCGCCGGAAACCGCGGCTTCTATTCAGGGTGCCCTGGACGAGACGGCCGAGGGGCGGCGGCTACAGGTCAACATCGCGTTCAACTACTCTGGCAGAACGGAAATCGTGGACGCGGCCCGCGAGATCGTTCGGCGAGGTATGGGCCCCGAGCAGATCGACGAGGGTGTAGTGGCGGCGGCGTTGTATACGCCCGGTTTGCCCGACCCGGACATCGTCATCAGGACCGGCGGCGACCAGCGGCTCTCCAACTTCTTGATCTGGCAGGCCGCCTACGCCGAGTTCTACTTCAGCCCGATCCTCTGGCCGGACTTCGACTGTGAGGCGCTGGACGCCGCTCTTATCGAGTTCGCCGGCCGGCAACGCCGGTTCGGGAGGTAGTCGAATGCGCCAGCGGGCTTTGAGTGCGGCCATCTTCGTGCCGCCACTTCTGATCGTCTTGTTTCTAGGGGAGCCCTGGTTCGCCGCTCTGATAGCGGTCTTCGTGGCCGTGGCGGCCTGGGAGGCGGTCCGACTGCTGCGCGGTGCGGGCTACCCGGCCGTGACCCCAATGGCCGTCGCGTGCGCTCTAGTCGTTGCCGCGGACATGGCTTCCATCGAGCACTACCGCCCCTACGCAGACTTACTTGTCGCAGCCGTGGTCATAGCCGCCGCTGTTGCCGCGTTCCGTCAGAAGGACGTCAAGGTCGGCTTCGCTTCATGGATGGGCACCGCATTCACGGCCGTCTACGTAGGCATGCTCGGTGGGTTGGTGCGGATCGGGCAGGTCGCGCCGGCCCTTCCGTCGAGCTCGCCGCTCGCGCAGCTCGGTGCGCAGAGGGGCTGGATACTGCTTGCGGTCCTGCTGGTCTGGTCATTCGATACCGGTGCCTATTGCATCGGCATCGCGCTTGGCAAGCGCAAGTTTCTCGCGCACATCTCCCCGTCGAAGAGCTACTGGGGACTCTTCGGTGGACTGGCCGCCTCGACGGCCGTGGCGGTAGCGGGCATGTGGGCTCTCGGCCAGCCGATGACGCTCGGCCTGGTGCTCGGCCCGCTCGTCGGTGCGGTTGCTCAGGCTGGAGACCTGGCCGAGTCGATGCTGAAGCGCGCGGCGGGTGCCAAGGATTCCGGAACGCTGATCCCCGGCCATGGTGGCATACTCGACCGCGTGGACTCGTTCATCTTCGCGGCCCCGGTCGTCGCGATTTTCGTGGCGGCGGTGGTTCGCTGACGTGGCCAGATCGGCGGGGGAGGGGAACGGTGGCGCCACGCGCGTGGCCTTGCTCGGTTCCGGCGGATCGATCGGCCGGCAGACCGTCGACGTTCTGAGCCGCAACCCGGACGCATTCAAGGTGGTGGCCCTCGCCACCGGCTCGCAAGGCCAGATTCTCGAGGAACAGACGCGCCTGCTGGCTCCGCGGATCGTGTCCATCGCCGATGCGCGGGCCGCCGCGCGGCTCGATATGCCGATCGGTGTCGAGGTACTGAGCGGCCCGGATGCGCTCGAGACTCTGGCGACACTTCCGGATGTAGACCTCGTAGTCGTGGCTACCAGCGGACTGGTCGCGCTCCGTTCGGTGCTTGCGGCGCTTGAGGCGGGCAAGGTCGTTGCCACGGCCAACAAGGAGACTCTGGTCGCCGGCGGCCATCTCGTCATGCCTCTCGTCCGTCGCCTGGCGACTGGCGCCGCTGGTGCGACGGGTGATCGCGAACACGCTCTGGCCAGTCCGCTTGGCTGGCTGAGGCCCATAGATTCGGAGCATTCCGCGATCTGGCAGTGCCTGGTGGGGGAGAAGCACGCAGCCATCGAGCGGTTACTGCTGACAGCCTCCGGCGGGCCCTTCCTCAACGCCACTGTCGCGGACCTCGCGACAGTGACCCCCGAGGCGGCCCTGCGACACCCGACGTGGCGCATGGGCGCCAAGATCACTATCGACTCGGCAACGCTGGTCAACAAGGGTCTCGAAATCATCGAGGCGCGCTGGCTGTACGATGTCGCCATAGACAAGATCTCAGTCGTCATTCACCCGCAGAGCGTCGTCCATTCGGCCGTGCAGTTCGTGGATGGCTCACTCAAGGCACAGCTGGGGACACCAGACATGCGGCTTCCGATCCAGTACGCGCTTACATATCCGCACCGGATCGCGTCGCCTGCCGCCGCCGTCGACTTGATCGCGGTGGGCCATCTCGACTTCCGAGCGCCGGACGAGACAACATTCCCGGCACTGCGGCTGGCCCGCGAAGCCGGTAACGCCGGGCCGCGTGCCAGCACCGCCTTGATCGCGGCGGATGAGGTGGCCGTGGCGCGATTCCTTGACGGAACGCTGGACTTCAACGGCATTCCGCGACTGCTGGCAGCCGCGGTCGAGCGCTTCGGAACCGGCGGCTCGGCCGATCCGGATCTGGACCAGCTCGTCGCGATAGAGACCGACGTCCACCACTTCGCGGAGACCTATCGATGACACTCGAAGGCATCCAGTTCGCGCTGATCGCGGCGCTCGGGCTTCTGCTCATCCTCGTACCGCTGGTGCTGCTCCACGAGTTGGGCCACTTCATCATGGCGCGACTCGTCGGAATCAGAGTGCTCGAGTTCGGGCTGGGATTCCCGCCGAGGGCGAAGGTCCTGGGCCATGATCACGAGACGGAATACACCCTCAATTGGCTCCCCATCGGCGGTTTCGTGCGCCTGGAAGGCGAGGAAGAGGAGTCCGACGACCCTCGGGCCTTCACCCGCGCAGCCCTGTGGAAACAGCTGGTCGTGCTGATCGCGGGAGTCACCATGAACGTGATTGCCGCCGTGCTGCTGTTCTTCGTGGTGGCCTGGGCCTTCAATCCGGTCACGGCGCCCACCATGACGCTCTCCAACTACACCACAGACCAGAACACGCCGGCCCGCGTCGCTGGCCTTCAAGACGGCGAGACTCTCATTTCCATCGACGGCAAGCCGTTCGCGGCGCCGTCCCTCCTGCTGTTCGGGGAAGATCCCGTCCCGACCTGGCGGCAGCAGCTCCTGGACTATCAGGGCAAGTCGGTCCAGCTCGTGGTGGCCGACACTTCCGGCAAGCAGCGCACCGTGACCGTCAACTTACGCGTTCCGACAACCGACAAGCCCGGTGCGCTGGGTGTCTCACTCGGCGCCGTGACGACCAGCCCTGGCGATCCGGTGACGGCGGCCGGGCTGGCGGTGGACGGAACGGCCCGGGCGATGGGCCTGATCCTGACAACGCTGGGCGATCTCGTACGCAATATCGCCACGAATCCCACTGTGGCGCCGTCGGGCGTCCAGGGACCGGTCGGGATTGCGAGCGACGTGGGTCACGTGGCCACTCAACCCAACGCCCTGATGCTCCTGCTGCTGATGGCCGCGATCATCTCGGCCAACCTGGCCCTGGTGAACATCTTGCCGATCCCGGCTTTGGACGGCGGCAAGTTCGTGATCATGATCCTCAAACGAGTCTTCCGCGTGAAGGGTGTCGGGGCGATCGAGCAGTGGGCTTACATCGCCGGCTTCGCCCTGTTGCTCGGCTTCATAGGCTGGGTCACGTTCTTCGACATCGTCCGGGGCGGCGCTCCGTAGCATGGAGTCGACACCATTCGGGACGCGCCGCATCTCGACCCCGGTCGACATCGGCGGCGTCGTAGTCGGCGGCGGCCATCCGATCGCCGTTCAGTCGATGACCAATACGGACACGGCCGACGCGGACGCGACGGCTATACAGGTCGCCCGGCTCGCTCACGCCGGCTCGGAGCTGGTTCGTATCACCGTAAATACGGAAGCTGCTGCCGCCGCCGTTCCGGAGATAGTGCGCAAAGTCGCGGATCTCGGCGCAGCCGTGCCGATAGTCGGCGACTTCCACTACAACGGCCACAAGCTGCTGATCGACTATCCGGAAACGGCGCGGGCTCTCGCCAAGTACCGCATCAACCCGGGCAACGTGGGTTCCGGTCGCCACCACGACAACCACTTCGAGGCGATCGTGCGCGTGGCCGTCGAAAACGGTAAGACGGTTCGCATCGGGGTCAACTGGGGATCGCTGGACCAGGCCGTTCTGGCCGAAATGATGGACGCCAATTCGCGCCTGGACGCCCCGCGTGACGCCCGCGAAGTGATGATCGACGCCATGGTCGAAAGCGCCGTTCGTTCGGCCGAGCTGGCGGAGTCTACGGGTCAACCGCACGACAAGATCGTCCTGTCGGCCAAGGTTTCGGGTGTCCGCGACCTCGTCGAGGTGTACCGGCGGCTCGCGACGCGCGGTGACTACGCGCTGCATCTCGGCCTGACCGAGGCGGGCATGGGCATGAAGGGGATCGTGGCCTCGTCGGCCGGTCTATCCCTGCTGCTGGCCGAGGGAATCGGCGACACCATCCGCGTCTCCATCACTCCGGAGCCGGGAGGCGATCGAACCGAAGAGGTGGCAGTGGCCCAGCAAGTTCTGCAGTCCCTGGGGATCCGGTCGTTCTTGCCGCAGGTCACGTCCTGCCCCGGTTGCGGCCGGACCACCTCGACGTATTTCCAGGAATTGGCCCGCGACGTCCAGACCTATCTCCGTGACCAGATGCCCGTCTGGCGCGAGCGGCACCCAGGGGTCGAGGAGCTACGAGTGGCGGTCATGGGCTGCGTCGTCAACGGCCCCGGCGAGTCCAAGCACGCCGACATAGGAATCAGCCTGCCCGGCACGTTCGAGGATCCGGTGGCGCCGGTGTTCATCGACGGGACTCTGGATCGGACCTTGCGCGGTGACCACATAGTCGATGAGTTCAAGGCGATCCTCGACGACTATGTTGAGCGGCGTTTTCCGGCGGGAACGCGAGGCTAGCGGATCACGAGACCGCACTGCAGAACGAGGGGCGCTATCGCAGGCTGCGGCACGACCAGGGACGACGGCTTGAGGAGCTCGAGTCAGCCGATGTGCGCAGGTCGACGGGCCGCCGTTCGAAGGTGAGCGTCAGCCGGCCGTTGACGCTGAAGTTCGAGGACACGGGTCGCAGGAATCCGATTCTCCACGGCAGTCCGGGCGTGAAGGTCCGAGATCGAGTCGCCCAACCGTAGCGGGCCGCTATCCGAGCCATTCTGTCGGCCAGAGCGTCGGTCTGCTGTTCCGTGCCGCCATATATGACGCTGTGGCTCGCGCCGGGTGCCGAGGTCCTGTCGTACCAGGGCGGCTCGTGTCGACCCGGGTGTTTGATTGGCAGCGCGCAGCGGTGGCCATCTCCATCCAACTCCACGCAGCGGTCCCAGTGATGACCGCCGTCGTGCGATGGTGCCCGTACGCAGGAGAAACCTTCTTCGTCGCTCGCAACGCAGTGCATCATCCTGGCCAGATCGAATTGAGCGAATGCCATTGGATCGGCCTCCCTTCTCGGCTGCGGTGAGTCGCGCCGAGCGTCCGGACAAGAGTTTCGCATGGCCTGCAACTTGCGCGGTACGATTGTCGCCAGTCCAGTTCCCGTTAGCTCGCCTGAGGAGAAGCTCGTGCCCAAAGAGGGTTTCGTCACCAGCATCACCCACCAGNNTCATCCGGCCGTACGGCTACGCGATCTGGGAGTCGATGCAGGCCGAGCTCGACAAGTACATCAAGGCGACAGGCCACAGCAACGTCTATTTCCCGCTCTTCGTGCCGAAGTCGCTTCTGGAGAAGGAAGCCGAACACGTCGAGGGCTTCAACCCTCAGGTCGCCTGGGTTACGCACGCCGGCGGCAAGAAGCTCGACGAATGGCTGGCTATCCGACCCACGAGCGAGGCGATCATCGCCGACAGTGTGAAGGACTGGATCCAGTCATATAGAGACCTGCCTCTCCTGATGAACATCTGGAACAACGTCGTCCGCTGGGAGCTGCGGACGCGNNACGACGGAGTTCCTGTGGCAGGAGGCTCACACCTTCCACGCCACCGAGGAAGAGGCAGCTGCCGAAGTCGCGACCGGGCTCGAGGGCTACCGCCAGGTGTCCGAGGACTGGCTGGCCATTCCCGTGGTGAAGGGTCGCAAGACTGACAGCGAGAAGTTCCCCGGCGCGGACTGGACGTGGAGCATCGAAGCCATGATGCGCGACAAGAAGGCCCTCCAGGCCGGCACCAGCCACATGCTCGGCCAGAACTTCGCCCGGGCGGCAGATATCCAGTTCCTCGACCGTGACAACGTTCGCAAGAACCCCTACGGCACGTCGTGGGGCTTCTCCACGCGCATGGTCGGGGCCACGATCATGACTCACGGCGACGATTCAGGGCTGGTGCTGCCACCCAACGTCGCGCCGGTGCAGGTCGTCGTGGTGCCGATCTTCCGCTCCGAGGAAGACAAGGCGTCGGTCGCCGCCGCGATCGATCGGCTTCAGGCCGCACTGGCGGAGACGCCCGAAGGCCGCGCGGTACGCCTCAAGGTCGACTGGCGGGACGACTCACCGGGCTTCAAGTACAACCACTGGGAGCTGCGTGGAGTCCCGTTCAGGCTCGAGATCGGGCCGCGTGACGTGGCCGCGGGCCAGGGCATGCTGGTCAAGCGCGTCGACCGCTCCAAGGAGGCCGTGCCGCTGGCGCAGCTGGCCACAGATCTCCCGGAACGGCTGCGAACCTATCAGGCCGAGCTATTCAAGCGAGCCGTGGACTTCCGGGCCGCGAATACGCACAACGCCGACACGTACCAAGAACTCAAGGACGGCATGGAGGCCGAGGGCGGTTTCTATATGGCGCCCTGGTGCGGCGACGCGAAATGCGAGAAGCAGGTCAACGAGGAGACGGGCATCACGATCCGGTGCATCCCGTTCGACTCGCCCGACGAAGCCGGGAGGTGCGTTGTGTGCGGTGCCGCTTCTGAGCGAAGGGTTCTGTTCGCCCGCGCCTATTAGACGTTCCAGGCCAGGTCGCACAGAAGACCAAGCCCGGAAACGGACACGATGCTGGCGACGATCAGGAGTCTTTCGAACGCGCCCGTCCATCGCTGTGATCCCATAGCCATCAAAGCGATCAGGAATGGCGTGAAGTCGAGCGAGTAGCGGAAGCCGTACTGGACGAAGCCGCCGCCGTAATAGAGGAAGACGGGCAGCGCCACCAACCCCGCCGCCAGCCATAGGAGCTGGGCGGAGCGGTCGCGGAAACCGGCCCACAGGGACGTCAGCAGCGCCGGAGACACCAGCAGCATCGACATGCCGTACTGGCTCGGGATGGCGAACGGGAAGGACGCGCTGAGGCGCGGCGTCGCCAGTAAGAAGAGGCGCAGGTTCTCGGGTACCTGGGCAAGCGAGAACAAGCCCTGCGCCCGTCTCTGCATCAAGCTGGCGTCGACCAGCGACGAGATCGAATAGCCCGATTCGAACGGCGATCCGAACCGCAGCCAGTTGAACCAGCCGAAGATCAAAAGGCCGAGTACAAGAGGCGCCCCGAAAGCCAGGGCTCGGGCGGTGATCGCCGGCAGAGACGCGCGGCGCTCCCGGAGAAGCAGCAGCCCGAATGGGATGACGGCAACGACGGTAGTAGGTCGCGCCAGGAACGAGAAGGCCATGGCCGTGCCCAGAACGGCAGCTCTGCGTCGGCCCCGCCACTCGATGAGAAAGATCGTGAGTCCTAGGAACGACTCGGCGTGGGCCAGGTAGTACATGTCACCGACGACGGAGACGAACAAGAGCAAGGAACCGAAGGCGGTGAACGCGCCTATCCAGTAGGCATCCTTGCCGCGGGCGCCCCAGGCACGGGCAAGCGGCAGGGATAGGAGGGCGGCCGGCACTCCGCACATCACCCCGACGGCATAGCGGCAGATCGTCTGCAGCTCCGGGACCATGGCGAACGGAAGGTACGGCAGCAGTTGCAGGGGACCCAGGGCAAGGTAGTAGTGGCCACTGACGTTCACCACGTCCGCGCCGCCCTTGATGGCGTTGGAGTCGAGGTGACCGTGGAGGACGTTGATCGCCACCTCCATCATCGGATCAACCCGAAGCTTGTCGATGGCTATCGACAAACCCACCGCAATGCCGTACACGCCGAACACTGCCAGCGCGAATAGCAGGTCTCCGCGGACTGGACGGGGCCACGCGCGACGGCGCTCGGCGGGGGAGTTGGGGGCCATATGATTGGTCACGGTATAACAGCCTAGCCGGTGCGACAGCCCGCCGCGCGGCCCATTGCTCGGACGAGGTGTGCACCCAAGATGCGAGTTCTGCGAATCGCTCGTCCGGTCTCCCTGGCCGTGCTGACGACGTTGCTCCTGTTGCCGGGCCTTCTAATCGGGCCCGGTTTCGATGCGGCCGTGTATACCCTTGCCGGGGTTACGATCAGACAGGGTGGAATGCCGTATACGGATCTGTTCGACAACAAGCCGCCCGGTCTGTATCTGCTGAACGCGATCGGGCAAGTGGTCCTGCCGCCACTGGACCCGTGGCAGGTGACGTGGCTGTTGTCTGTGGCGTTTTCCGTGGCCGCAGTCCTGGTATTGGAACTGGTTCTGAGGCGATCGACGGGCTCCGCAGCGGCGTTCTTGCTGGCTGGCGTCGTCTCGATCGGCATAGCCGCTCACCCCATCGCCTACGGCGGAGGCTTCACCGAGACATTCGCGATTCTGCCGCTCGTTGTTGGGCTTTGGTTGCTGGGGCGGACAACTCTTGGACTGCCAGAAGCAGGCGCCATCGGACTCCTGACGGGTGTGGCCTGCCTGTTTTCCCTGCAAGCGCTGCCGGTGGCGGCGCTCCTGACCGTCGGCGTGGCGGCATCAGCACCGCACTCGTGGCGTCACTGCGTTGGGCGTGCGTTAGCGGCGGTGGCCGGAGCCGCGATCGGGCCGCTCCTGGTCGTGGCCTGGCTCGCGGCCCGTGGCGCGCTCGGTGACGCGATCGACCAGGTCGTTAGTTACAACGCCTCGTACCGGGCTGCGAGCCCAGGCTTCGGCAACGGATTACCCGCGACGTTGCTGCTCCTTGCCGGACTCTTCCTGCCCGCGGCGATTGCGGTGGTTTTGATGGTCCGGAGGCCACGTTCGTTCGGGCGAGTGACGTGGGTCTGCCTGGCTTGGGTCGTTGCCGAAGCGGCCCTCCTCGGCTACGAACACCGCCTCTTCCTGCACTACCTGATCCTTGTCGTGCCACCTCTCATTCTGGTCTCCGTCCCGGGCTGGAAATGGCTGGTCAGCGCGGTCCGGGTGCCAACTAGGGGGCGCAGGAACACGGGAATACTGGCCACGGCCCTCGTCGCTTGCCTGGTCGTGGTCTCGGGTACGGTCGTCGTCGGCCTTACGTCCATCACGACGACGTCGGCGGCGACGGGCCAATCCGTCACTGCCGAAACAGCAGCCTGGATTGACTCCAACACAGCCACCAGCGCCACAGTTTTCGTGTGGGGCAACGACACAGGCGTTCTGCTGATGTCGGGCCGGCGATCCTACGATCGCTACGTCTACCAGTTCCCGATAGTGACTCCGGGCTACTGGACGCCGGCAAAGACGGAGGCGTTGCTGGTGACGTGGACGGCCGCCCCGCCTGCCGTTGTGGTCGAGAGTCCCGCGACTGTGCCGATGTTCCAGGCCCAGCCGAACCCCTCGGAGTCGCCCAATCTAGATACGCTTGCCCCGCTCAGGGACTTCGTTCGGGCACGATACCGTCTGGCCGCGAGCTTCCAAGTCGACGGCGACGTCGAGGACGTGTATGTGTATGAGTCGGGACACTGAATGTGGCATGACGCCGGCTGAGTCGATGAAATTTGCTTGACTGACGTGCTGGGCCGCGTGAGACTCGCTGCAGTGCTCAGCAGCACCCGCCACATCCGCCCGTACTGCATCCGGAGGGTCCATGACGACGCCACAGGATCCCAATCAGCCCGTCCCTGGTTCGGCCGAGCCCGGTGGTTCGGCTCCGTCCGTGTGGGGGCAGCAACCGCAGGCTCAGGCGCCGTGGGGTGCGCCGGCGACGCCGCCGCCGGATCAGCCCGGCTGGGCAGCCCTCCCGCCGAATGAACCCGGGTTCGGAGCGCCTCCGCCCCAGGGCCAGCCTCAGTGGGGGCAGCAGCCATCGCAGCCGCAATGGGGCCAGCCCCAGGGTCAGCCGCAATGGGGCGCGCAGCCCCAGGGTCAACCGCAATGGGGCCAGCCC
>PMLK01000090.1 GCA_003158875.1 Chloroflexota bacterium | reverse complement strand
GTTTGTCGTCGCCCAGATCGTGACTACCACGTACCCCAGGGCGGATGCGACTTCGGGGCTGGAAGGCGCGGCCGCGATCGGCCTGGCCACTGGCCTCACCACGGTGCCGATCTTCTGGCTCGTCTGGTTCGCACATCATCGTCGCATCGCGCTGCTGGGCGATTGGGGCCGCGCCCTCAGGAGAGGGGCGTGGGTTGCGGCAGTGGTCACGCTGTTCGTGGCACTCAAGATCCAGAGCGTTCTGAGTGTTCCGATCGCGGTCTTCGTAGTCGTTCTTGTACTGCTCGCCGAGATCACCCTCTCGATGGAGCGGTGATGAACAATCCGACGGAAGAGGCCGTAACTGCGGGCCGATGGCGTCGGTGGATACGCGCTAGGCTGTAGTCGATGCCCCCGTTCGATCGCGACCCAAAGACGCTGGCTGCGCTGGCCAGGCTGTACGACCTGGACCTCGCCGAAGATCCAGGGGACATCGATCTCTACGTTGCGATGGCCTCCAGAACGGGTGGGCCGGTTCTCGAGATCGCTGCCGGTTCGGGCCGTGTGGCGATACCGCTGGCTGTGGCTGGCTTCGAGGTGACTGGGGTGGACATCGATGCCGCCATGCTCGCCCGGGCTGCCGAAACGGCGGCTCTGAGCGGTCCGGATGTGGCCTCCAGACTCACCTGGGTCGAGGCCGATTTGATCGGGCTGAAACTGCCGGACGGTGCGAGGTTCAGGCTCGCGATCCTGGCTCTAAATTCGATCCTGCTGCTCCCGACACGGGACTCCCAGCAAGCCGCGCTGGACACCCTGGCCCGGCACCTCGAACCCGGCGGCATTGCCGTAGTAGACGTGTGGCTTCCCAGCGCGGAGGAACTGGCCCGCTACGACGGTCGCCTGAGCCTGGAGTACGTGCGAACCGAACCGTCGTTGGGCCTGGTGGTGACCAAGATGGCCGCCGCCGAGCATGAGCCGGCGACGGGAAATGTGCGCTTGACGGTGATCTACGACGAAGCCGAGTTGGGCGGCGCGCCAAAGCGCTGGATCCGCGAGGATCGCCTGCGGCTCCTCAACGCCGACGAGTTGAGCGCCATGGCGTTGGCGGCGGGCCTCGAAGTGGAGGTCATGGCCGGCGACTATGACCTGAGTCCGCTGGGGCCCCACGACGGCCGAGCGATCCTGGTTGCGCGGCGGCGGGGTAGGCCCGCCCCGCGACCTTGATATAGTCGGTCCGTGGCCAACACCAATTCGATCCGTCTGCTCGTCGCGGAGGACGTGCCGCAGGTCAGCCAGCACGTCCGCAATCTGCTGAGCGTGCAGTCGCAGGTCAAGCTGCTCGAAGTCTTCAACGATGGATCGAAGGTCGTGGAGGCGGCGCAGCAGCTCCGGCCCGATGTCGTCATGGTCGACCTGCTCCTTCAGGGCAAGGTCAAGGGGCCGCAGCTGATTGAGAAGTTGCGCGATTCCGGCCTGGACATCCCGGTCGTAGTTCTCACCGTCCCGCAACACCCGCTGGCCCGAGATCCCAACCGCGGCATAGATGCCGTCCTCACGCTGCCGTTCAGCGGCTTCGAACTGGCGAACACACTCGCTCACGTGCTCGTGGACCGGCAGGCCCGCGCCACCGGGGCTTGCCGAGTCGTGTCGGTGTTCGCGCCGAAGGGCGGTGTCGGCAAGACGACGATCGCCTTCAATCTAGCTGTCGCATTGGGTCAGATGGGCGTCGCCACGGCGCTCATCGACGGCAGTCTCCAATACGGCGATCTGCGGGCGCTCCTCAAGGTGCCGAGCGACGTGCCTTCGATCCTGGATCTGCCGACGGATCGCGTACAGGAGTCTGATCTGCGCGACGTGATGTGGCGCGATCCGGCCGGTATAGACATCCTGCTGGCGCCGCCGCGCGTGGAGATGGCCGAGATGGTCACCGTCCGCGACGTCGAAAAGACGCTTTCGCTTCTGCGGCGGCTGTACGAAGCCATCGTCATCGACACTCCAACTACGCTTTCGGAAGTGACGCTGGCGCTGCTCGACGGCAGCGACGTGGTGCTCTCGATCGTGACCTACGACTCGACGACGATTCACAACACGATCGCCGTCAGTGAGGTCTTTGCCTCGATCGGGTATGGGCCGGAGAAGCTGCAGTATCTGGTCAACCGGGCCGACTCGAGCGGCGGCATCGGACGGGACGAACTGGCCCGGATCATCGGCCGTCGGCCCGAGTTTGAGGTCGTGTCGGACGGTCGGCTCGTCGTTCAAGCCAACAACGAAGGTATGCCCTTCGTCGTGTCGAGCCCGGACGCCGCCGTCAGCAAGGACGTTCGGCGCGTGGCGCAGACCATCATGGGCCGGACGACAAACGTTCCGGCTCGAGGCTAGCGCCGGTGTCCGATCGGCGTCCAATCGGCGTCTTCGATTCCGGAGTTGGCGGCCTGACTGTCTTGCGCGAGATCCTGCGCCGCCTGCCGTTCGAGTCGACGGTCTACCTGGGCGACAACGCCCGAGCTCCTTACGGTGTCCGCAGCGACGACGAGGTGCGGCGTTTCAGCATCCAGGCGCTGGATGCGCTCGTCGAACGGGACGTCAAGGCGCTCGTTGTGGCCTGCAACACTTCCACATCCGTCGCACTGGGTGATTTCCGACGCCGCTACGACCTGCCCGTGTTGGGCGTCGTGAGGCCGGGCGCATCGGCTGCGGCTCTGGCAACTCGCAATCGACGCGTGGGCGTCATCGCCACTCCCGCCACGGTAAGGTCCCGCGCCTACTTCAACGCCATCAAGGACGAGAACCCCGCGATCGAGGTCTACGAACACGCCACGCCCAGTTTGGTGCCGTTGGTCGAGGCAGGGCTGTTGGCGGGCCCAGACGTCGAGGAGGCGGTCAGGCTGGCCGTCGCGCCGCTGCTGGGCGAACGTAATGAGGACGGTGACTTCATCTTCCCGCTGCCACCCTCGGCGAAGATCGACACACTGTTGCTGGGCTGCACTCACTACCCGCTCCTGGCCGGGCTCCTTCGCGCGAGCGTTGGCGATAGCGTCGCGATCGTGGACTCCGCGACGGCGACGGCGTCCTCGCTTGCGGAGCTTCTGTCGGTCAACGCCCTTGAGGCGCCGGGGACTACGCGGGGTACCGCGGCGGACGCAGGCCTGGCCGGCCACGAACCGCCCGACGAGACGGCCGGCGAAGCCGTCCATCGACAACTCACGACCGGCGACGTGGACGTCTTCCGAACCGTTGCCGAGAGGATGTTCGGCGAGAGGTTCCCGGACATAGACTCGATTGACCTGGGGAACGGCGAAGCGTGAGTGGTGGGCCGAAGCCCGGAGCAGACCGGCGACGAACCGGCCGGACCGGCGACGGCCGCTGGAGCCGAAGCGCCTTCGTAACAGTCGGATTTCTCGCCGGAGCGGCACTGGGCGCGGCCATGACGGTGCTCGGCAAGACGGCCGAGAGGTCCGCGCGCCGGGGCCTCATCGACTGGGCCGCCGCCGAGCGACTTGCGGCCGTGCGAGTGCGGAACGGCGCCGGCACGCTCGATCGACACGAACTCGAGCGCGCGGCCCCGATCTACGCTGCGGCCATGACCGAGATTGTGCCCGCTCTGAGCCGGGCGTTGGAAACGGAACTTCCTGGGATCGTGGAGCGGAGCGGCGTGGCCTCGCGAGGTGAGTGGGTCCACGCCAACGTGGCGACGTTCGCCAAGCTGATGAGCAAGGTCGAGGGTCAACTGCTCGAGCAGTCGGTCCCACCTGGGGCCGGTCTGGTACGGGCCGGGATGGCGATCGTAAATCGTATGGTGACCACTCGCCAGATCGGATACCTACTGGGATTTATGGGCTTGCATGTCCTCGGCCAGTACGACCTGGCCCTCATCTCCGCGGAGTCGTCGCCGGGTCGCTTGCTGTTCGTCGACGAGAACATCCGTCGCACGGCCGCGATTCTGGACGTGCCTCTGAATCCGTTCCGAACATGGATCGCCCTGCACGAAACCACGCACGCATTCGAGTTCGAGGCCCATCCGTGGCTTCGGCCGTATTTGTCGGAACGGTTGGAGCGCCAGATGTCGTCGCTGTCGACGAGCGTGTCCGCCATGAGCCGAGACGGGCTGACCAGGCTGGGCGGGGCGCTCAGGAGGGCGACCGCCGGTGAGAATTGGATGGAAGGGCTGATGACTCCGGAGCAACGTCGGGAATTCCGCGAGATCCAGGCGGTCATGAGTCTGCTGGAAGGATTCGGCGACTACATGATGGACGAGGTCGGCCGCGAACTGGTGCCCGACGTGGAGTTGATCAGCGAACGCTTCCATGCCCGGCGGGAGAATCGGGGCGGCCTCGAGCGGGCCATGATGCGATTGACAGGTATGGACCTGAAGATGGAGCAGTACCGCAAAGGCGAGCAGTTCGTGGCCGCCGTGGCACGAGTCGGCGGCCCGGCGGCGTTGCGAGCGTTGTGGATCGGACCCGAGAATCTGCCGACTCCAGAAGATATTGACTCGCCGTCGCGCTGGCTTGCCCGAGTCCCGCTCGTAAGTTGAACTCTGCCGTTGCGACCCAGACCGTCACGAACAGGGGAAGAATGTGAACTCACACGACAGCGCTTTCTCCGGCCCCGGCGGAGGGCCCGGCGGCTCGCCGATCGCCATTGCGATCAGTCCCGTGCTCACCGGACGTGACGCCTTCGCGGCGATGCGTGACGAGATTCTGGACGCGGCGCCCGGTACCGGCCTGATCCCGGTGTCCGCCGAAGGCCTCGCCGACGAGTCGCTCGAAAACGCCGAGGTCCTGCTTCGCGGCTGGTCGCTCGGCGGCGACGTCCTGGACAGGCTCGTGGGCCGTGCGCCTAAGCTGCGCTGGATTCACTCGGTTTCGGTGGGTGTCGAATCGGTCCTGACGCCGTGCGTGCTGCTGCGCGGGTTGACCGTGACCAACGGTCGGAGCGTTTTCGACGAACCGATAGCGGAGTACGTGATCACGTACATGCTGGCCATCTGCCGCCGGCTCCCCCAACTTCTGGAGTTGCAGCGCGAGCGAACGTGGCAGCCTCTCGAGTCGCAGGAGATGGCGAGCGTCACCATCGGGCTGGTTGGTCTCGGCGGCATCGGCCGGCGAGTCGCGGAACTGGCTCGGCCGTTCGGGTCGCGTGTGGTCGCGGTTAGACGCCACCCCGGAGCCGATTCGCCGGAAGGTGTCGAGGTACTGGGCGGGATGGACGCGCTGCCGCTGCTGATGTCCGCTTCGGACTTCGTGGTGCTGGCCTTGCCGCTCACCAATGAGACGGAGGGCCTCATCGACGATGATGCCCTGTTGGCCGCAAAGCCGGGGGCGTGGCTGATAAACGTGGCTCGGGGCGGTCTGATCGACGAGCGTGCGCTGCTGCGGGCTCTTCGCTCTGGACCGCTCGGCGGCGCAGTGCTCGACACATTCCGCGACGAGCCGCTGCCGGAGAATTCGTCCTTCTACCGCCAGCCGAACTGCATCGTCACTCCCCATACAAGCTGGTCCAGCAGCGACGTCCTTGGCCGAACATTCGCGGTCTTCTGCGACAACCTGCGACGATACCGGGCCGGCGAGCCGTTGCTTCACGTCGTCGACCCCACGCAGGGGTACTGACCGGTCGGCCGCTCGGCGAAGGTCGATTGGGCCGCGTCGGAGGTGGACTGGGCTGCGGAGAAGACCCAGGCGCGTACCACGCCGGCAGCCACTAGCATGTGTACGTCATCGATCGACTGAGGAGATCACCAGCCAATGCAGATTGCCATCGTCGGGCTAGCCGGCTCCGGGAAGACGACCGTCTTCAACACCCTCACCCGGGGCCATGCCCAGACCGGCGGTTACGGCGGGATGGAACTGCATGTCGGTGTGGTCAAGGTTCCGGATGAGCGGCTGGGCCGGCTGGCCGAGATTTTCAAACCCAAGAAGATCGTCCAGGCGGACGTCACGTACTTCGACCTTGGAGCCCCGCCGGCTTCGAGCGAAGGCCGAGTCGGAACTGAGGAGCTGCCGGCCGACCAGCTGGCTCGGCTGCGAGAATCCGACGCTCTTCTGCACGTCGTGCGCGCTTTCGAGGACCCCGCGGTGCCTCATCCGGAGGGCACGGTGGATGCACGGCGGGACCTGGAGCGCCTCGACTTCGAGTTCCTCATGTCGGATCTGTCGCTGGTCGAGAAGCGCATCGAGCGGCTGAAGGCGAGTGGCCATCACGGCACGCCGGCGGAGCGTGAAGCCAACGATCGCGAGTTGGAGATTCTGACGCGGCTTCAGGCGGCACTGGTCGATGGCCGGCCGCTCCGCGGCGAGAAGATCGAGCCTGAGGAAGAGAAGGTCATCCGAGGTTTCCGCTTCCTGACCCAGAAGCCGGTCCTGGTTCTGCTGAACGTGGGCGAAGGGGACATCGCGCGTGAGGCAGGTCTCGTCGCGGCCGTGGGAGCCGGCTACCCGCAAGTCCAAACCATGATGTCGGCTCTCTCGGCCAAGATAGAGATGGAACTGGGCGAACTGGATCCCGAGGAAGCAGGCGTCTTTATGGAAGAGCTCGGGCTCAAAGAGTCGAGCCTGGCGCGGATAATCAAGCTCAGCTACGAACTGCTGGGGCTTATCTCGTTCCTCACGGCCGGACCCGACGAAGTTCGGGCGTGGCCGATCCCGAGCGGGTCATCATCCGTGGATGCCGCCGGCGCCATCCACACGGACCTGGCGCGCGGCTTCATTCGGGCCGAGGTCGTTCCGTACGAGGATCTGCTGGCCTTGAAGTCGATGGCCGAGGCCCGCAAGAACGGCAAGCTCAGGTCCGAAGGCAAGACGTACACCGTCAAGGACGGCGACGTAATCGAGATCCTGTTCAGCAAGTAGCCCCGACCCGTGGTCCGGGCTTGCCCGCTCCCGCCGTTGGCCGGCTAGTTGGGCAGGGTTTCGTTGCGCGGCAGATCGACGAAGATGCCCCGGTAGTCGGGCGTGTCGTCGTAATCGGCCTCGTCGTCCAACTCGGCCAGGTAGTTGTCCTCATCCACCTTGGACACATTGACTGACGCGGAGAGGCGCTCATCGGTTATCGGGATGAAGCCGTGCTCGCGTTCCAGCTCCTCGGCGATAGCCTCGACAAGGGTGTCTTCTTCGAAGCTGTCCTGGATTTGGCGTCGGATCGACTGGACGAGCTCGAAGAACTCGTCGGCGTCCATCTCCTCCTCGCGCACGAGGAGCAGGTCGGCGTAGACGTCGTCGTCACCTTCGCGAAGCTCGTAGAAGAACACCGTCGCCTCCAGGGAGGATGGGCTGAAAGTCGGGCGAGTATACCGCCCAGTCCTGTGGGGTGAGACCGCAGAGCGACGGTACGCCCGCGGCCGGTCACGCGCTCCGGCGCTCTGCCAGACGCTCCAGCTTGCGGGCCAACCTGGCGCGACGCCTGGCCACGTCCGCCTCGAGCGAGCGACGCTGCATGGCGTTGCCGGCGCCTCGGCTCCGATAGAGCGCCAGAAGAGCCTCATCCGTAGCGGACCACGCTCCGGAGATGTCGCGGTGGCGGTGTTCCCGCTCCTTGGCGAGTTCTATCCAGCCGACGGCCGCGAGTGGGCCGGGGGCGGTCACGAGGCGGCTCCAAACCACTCCCGCCTCCGACAAACGGCCTGACCGGCGCAGCAGTCGAGCCAGCTCCACCGTGGCCATGGCTACGTCGGGATCGCCGCCGTCCACATCCGTGGCAGCCAGGTCCAGACATGCGACCGCTTCATCAATGCGGTCCTCGTGTCGGTACAGCCGGGCGAGTCGCATCAGGTCGCCCGGCGGAGCCCAGCGGCGCACCCCGCCTTCGCCGTAGCCGCGCTCTATGTGGGCCAGGATGCGGCCCAAAGTGACGACGTCCTCGGCGTTGTGGCGGGCAATGACGCGGATCGGGGCCGCCGTGCCGCCGCGCAGGAACGAGTGGTATGCGGCGGGGATCTCCCACGAAGGAATGTCCGGAGCCCGGTGGCGCCGGAGGAGGTGCCGCTCCACCGTCTGAAGGCGCGCGTCTGGTAGACGATATCGGAAGAGGCGGCGCACGAGCAGCAGCAGGTCCAGATGGCCATCCAGTCCCGGAGGAACGCGGCGGCCCATGCGATAGCGCGTCTCGAGTAGCGGCCAGTCAAACGTACGCCCGTTGTAGGTGACAAGGCAGGCGCCAGGCGGAATCTCGCTGGCGAGTGCGTCGAGAAGCGCCCCTTCCTCCGAAAGATCCGGCAGGAGCAATTGCACGAGGCGCATCCGATCGCCGTCCCACCAGCCCACGCCGATCAAGAACGCCACGGTTCCGGCCGCCGAACCCAGGCCGGTGGTCTCCGTATCGAGGCAGAGCAGGGGAGTGGCCGGAGCCGGCATCGCCGGAAGTGCGGCGAGCCGGCTCCGATCGATGGGCATGTACACCGGCCGCAGCTCGCGTCTGACGTACCAGCCATGATCTGTTTCGATAGCGTCGCCGTCGATCGCGTCGGCCATGCGTTTGGCCAGCGAGCCTGGATCCACGGCCCCTGTTCCCTGCCAGACTGGTTGCGGAGTGGAATAGCCATCGCCGGCGGCCACGATGGCCGCGATGACTCGCCGTATCTCCGGATCGGACTGGCCGGCGCGATCGGCACGATCGATGCCGTCCGACTCGAGGCGATGCCGGCGCATGCCATCGAGACGGCGCTGGAGTCGCGTCCCGTCGACCGTCACGCTGCCACCTCGGGCCCGGGAACGCGGGCAAAGTCCGGCTCGCGGTTCGTATCGGCCGGCCTGCGACGCCGGCTATCATCGATCAGGGCGTGGAGCAGCCTGAGCGCTAGTGCCTTGGCGTCCACGTCCGGCTCGAGACGCGGCCCCGTGCAGGCCGGACAGCCACTTGCGCAACCACAGCCGTCTATCAGTTCGGCGGCTCCCGCGATCAGCTCGGCGTGGCGTTCGAAGAGCCGCTCCGACAGTCCCACCCCGCCGGGCACGGCTTCGTAGAGATAGACGGTAGGCGAACCGTTATGCGGAGAGCGAACCTGGCTTACGAGACCGAGATCTCGCGGGTCGACCATGAGCAGGAAGGCCGCCACCGCTTGCATGGCCCGGCCCATGCCCAGCAGGGCGACGTCCATTTCGGCTCTAGACCAGCCGTCGGCCGCCGACCCGAGCATCAACCAGTAGGAAGTGGTCTGGAGTTCGATTTCGGGGAGGTGGACCGGCCCCCAGCCGAGGTTCTCATCGGTGCCGAACTTGAGCTTCTTGAACATGCTGACCAGGCTGGACACCATGACCTCACCATGGGCGCAGTCTCCGCCGCCGGCCGACGCGACCGCGAATGTCTCCAGAGGCTTGAGCGTCACGGCCCGGTCGGCGTAGGTGTAATGGTCCACGTCCACGCGCCGCACATAGGCCTTGCGCTCGTCCCAGTCCAGCCTGTCGACGTGGAATTGGGTTGACTCGTGGATGTAGATCGCGTCTTCATGGACCTGCGTTTGGGCGGCGAATATGTCTATCTCGCCGATGACCCGCGGTCGGTCCGGCGTGGTGTCGATGATCACGACGTTCTCCTCGGCCGCGGATCGGAGCGATACGGACGAGGCCGGGAAGTTCTCGTTTGACCAGTACCAGCGATCGTCGGCGGCGTGCCGGACCATGCCCTCCTCACCGAGGAACGCCAGCAGCGGTTCCGCGTCGGACGGTCCGAACCGTTCGCCGGGTTCGAACGGCAGCTCGAAGCAGGCGGCTTTGAGATGGCCGAGTAGAACGTGCAGATTGTCCGGGTCCAGACGGGCCTCTTCCGGCGTGGAGTCCAGCAGGAATTCCGGGTGGTCCACGATGTAGCGATCGACCGGTCCGCCGCCGGCGATCAGGACGGAGACGCTGGTGCCGCCCCGACGTCCCGCCCGGCCCATCTGTTGCCACGTGGCGGCGATCGAGCCCGGATAGCCGGCCAGAATCGAGACGTCCAGCTGGCCGACGTCCACGCCCAGCTCCAGAGCGTTGGTGGTGACAACACCGAGCAACTCCCCGTCGCGGAGGCCGCGTTCCACGGCTCGGCGCTCCGTGGGCAAGTAGCCGCCCCGGTAGCCGCGAACCCGGGACCGCGGACCGTCGCCGGGCCGGAGGGCCTCGCGCAACGTGGAGAGCATGAGTTCCACGCCCATGCGCGAGCGGCCGAAGACGAGCGTCTGGCGACCGGCCCGCAGAAACGGCAGGGCCCAGCGAGTGGCCAGCGCCTGAGCCGACCCGCGGGCGCCCGTGGCCGGATCGAGGAGCGGTGGCTGGACCATCAGGATGTGCCGCTCGCCGGACGGAGCGCCGTTCCGGTCCACGACTCGCGCCGGCCGCCCTGTGAGCAGTTCCGCCAATTCGCCCGGATTCCCGATCGTGGCGGAACAGCACACGATGATCGGATGCGAGCCGTAATGGGCGCAGATTCTAAGCAGGCGCCGCAGCACATTGGCCACGTGGCTGCCGAATAGGCCGCGATAGGTATGGAGTTCGTCTATGACGATGATCTGGAGCTGCTCGAACAGCTGGAACCACTTGGTGTGGTGCGGCAGGATCGCGGCGTGCAGCATGTCCGGGTTCGTGACGACGACCTGTCCGGCGCTGCGAACCGACGACCTGATCGCGTTGGGGGTGTCGCCGTCGTAGGTCGAGGCGTTGATGGGCAGATTGGAAGCGCGGCTCAACTCGCCGAGTTCCGCGACCTGATCCTGGCCGAGCGCTTTGGTGGGGAACAAGTACAGGGCCCGTGCCGTAGGATCGGCGGCGAGCGCCTGCAGCGTTGGGATCAGGTAGCAGAGCGATTTGCCGGATGCCGTGGGAGTCACCACGACGACATCCTCGCCGGCACGGACGGCTTCGATCGCCTCAGCCTGATGACGATACAGGGCTGCGACCCCGCGGCTCGCCAGGCCGGCCCTGAGACCCGGGTCCAGCCAGGCGGGCATCTCGACCTGATCCGCCGGACGAGCGGGCAGATGAGCGTGGTGTGAGATACCGTTGGCCATGGCCGGCTCGGCCAGCAGTTGAGCCAGGATCGTCTCGATTCCGGCGGGCTGGTAGTACCGCACTCGTCACCTCAAACAGAACGGGCGTACGAAATACGGCGCCAGTGTAGCAGCCTGTGCAAGAGAGAATTTCTGTTGACACGTCAGCTGCTAACAGCTACGATTCTGTAATGCACCGACGCGAAGCCGAAGCCTCCGGCGACCATGCCGCGCAGGACGCGCCGTCCATTACAGCGCCCTCAATTTCCTTCACCCGCCGGCGCCTGGCGATGCTGGTCGCCGGGTTGTTCGCGCTGTGGCTTGTCGGTGTTTTCGCTCGCCAGGTTGGGGCCGCCACGTCGGCGTCGGATCAGGCCGATCAGCTGCGGGCTCGCAACGCATCAATGAGGCTGGAAGTGGCGTCGCTCGATCAGGAGTTGACGCTCATCAAGCAGCCGGCGTTCGCGGCCCAGGTTGCGCGCGGGTATCTGCTCGGAACGGCCAAGGAGATTCCGTTCACCGTGGACCCCGAGGCGCGAGCGGTTCCGGCCAACGCGCCTGGCTCCAAGGGAATCAAGCCCGAAGTCGAGGCTAAGAACACCAGTCCTCTAGAATCGTGGCTTGAAGTGTTGTTCGGCTCCCAGTAGCCAGGTCCCGCCCGGTTGACCAGGCAACCACCCGGGCAACGGCCCGGCGGGTGGCCCCTGGCGACTTCATCCGGTACACTACCGCCGGATCTTGGCTGGGTAGCTCAGTGGCAGAGCAAGCGGCTCATAATCGCTAGGTCGTTGGTTCAAATCCAACCCCAGCTACCAACATCTTCGTCCGCGACCCGAGCACGTTCTCGGGTCGTTCGTTTGTATTCAGGTATCGCCGCACGAGACGTCGGATTCGGTGGCAAGGTCGGCCGAACGAAACGCCCTCGCCGGCGGTCTTAGAGGCAAGGCCGTCACGCGGCGTACGGATCGGGTCCATCCACCGTGACAGGGTTCGTGGCAAACGAGTCCAGGTGTCCCCGGGCGTATACTGCGGCGGCCGATCGGCCGATAACCGATCGCCCACCCGGAGGCTCCGCAAACTTTGAATACGCGTTTCATGCGCAACGGGATCGTGATGCTGGTCCTCGTTGCCTTTACCGCAGCACTCCTCTATGCGCTGATCCAGCCGTCGAGTCCGACGTCGAAGAGCTACTCGGACTTCGAGACGGACGTCAAGGCCGGCAATGTCGCGACCGTCGTTCGTCAGGATTCGACCCTGACCGTTACGTTGAGGGACGCCGCCAAGACCAGCTACACGGTCGTGGACGACTCTCCCGCCAACGGCGACTGGGCCGTCCTGGAGGGCTGGGGCGCTACTCCCAAGACGATTACCTATACGAGCAAGAGCCCAGCCGACACGGGCTGGATCATGCTGCTCCTCAGCACCCTTGTTCCCGTCGGACTGGTTGTTCTGCTCATCTTCTTCTTCATGAGGCAGGCTCAGGGCACCAACAATCAGGCCATGAGCTTCGGCAAGAGTCGGGCGAGGATGTTCCTCGGCAACAAGACGGTCGTAACGTTCGCCGACGTCGCCGGCGTTGACGAGGCCAAGACGGACCTCCAGGAAGTTGTCGAGTTCCTGAAGTATCCGGAGAAATTCAACAGCCTCGGCGCGCGAATTCCACGCGGCGTGCTCCTCGTCGGGCCTCCAGGCACCGGCAAGACGTTGCTCGCCCGGGCCGTGGCCGGAGAAGCGGGCGTGCCCTTCTTCTCCATCTCCGGTTCCGAGTTCGTCGAGATGTTCGTCGGCGTTGGCGCCAGCCGCGTCCGCGACCTGTTCGACCAGGCCAAACGGAATTCCCCCTGCATCGTCTTTGTCGACGAGATCGACGCCGTCGGTCGCCAGCGCGGTGCCGGCCTCGGCGGCTCTCATGACGAGCGCGAGCAGACCCTCAACCAGATCCTCGTCGAGATGGACGGCTTCGATACGAACACGAACGTGATCGTCGTCGCGGCCACCAACCGCCCCGACGTCCTGGATCCCGCGCTGCTTCGACCGGGCCGGTTCGATCGTCAGGTCATCCTCGACAGGCCGGACATGCGCGGCCGCGTGGCCATCCTCAAGGTCCATACCAAGGGCAAGCCGCTTGATAAGGCGATCGATCCAGAAGCCCTGGCTCGCCAGTCCGCCGGTATGTCGGGTGCGGATCTCGCAAATCTCGTGAATGAGGCAGCGATCCTCGCCGCGAGGCGCAACCGCAAGACGATCGGTATGTCCGAATTCACCGAGGCCCTGGAACGAATCGTGGCTGGGCCGGAGCGCAGGAGCCGCCTGATCTCCGACACGGAAAAGCGAATCATCGCCATTCACGAGGGCGGCCACGCCGTCGTCCAGCGAATCCTGCCCAAGTGCGATCCGGTCAACAAGATCACGATCATCAGTCGCGGCATGGCTCTGGGCTACACCATGGCCATGCCTGCCGAGGACCGCTACCTTCAGTCCAAGACAGAGTTCGAGGACAAGATCGCGGGTCTGCTCGGCGGCAACGCGGCCGAGCGGCTGGTCTTCGGCGACACCACGACCGGTGCCTCCAACGACATCGAAAAGGCAACGGACCTCGCCCGGCGCATGGTCACCGAGTGGGGCATGAGCGACAAGATGGGTCCGCTCTCCTTTGGGAAGCGCGACGAGATGATCTTCCTCGGCCGCGAGATCGGCGAGCAGCGGAACTACTCCGACGACGTCGCCAAGATGATCGACGACGAAGTCCGGGCCCTGATCGAGCACGGCTACGTGCGCGCGACTCAGGTCCTGACCGAGTACAAGGCAAAGCTCCTGGCTCTCGCGGACAAGCTGATCGCCGAGGAAACGGTGGACGCGGAGGAGTTCGAAACGCTCTTCAGCGACCTGCCGCCGAAGGAGAACCTGCACGGCATGGCGATGGCCTCCGCCGGCGGCTTCTTCACCCCCGGAGCAACGGCTCCGGCACCGCCCGCGGTGCCGCCTGCCGGCGCACCAAGCCCGGAACCCAGCCCATCTTGAGGCTGAGCCACTAGCGAACTCTGACCGGGCGGCCCAAACGGCCGCCCGGTTCTGTTATGCAGGCGCAACGGCCGCTTCGTTCGTTCCACGGCGATCTCGATAGAATCTGGACAACCAGTCAGGAGTGGAGGCCCAAATGCCGGACGCAGTCAGCAAGCCAGTGGTCGACGCAGCGCTGGAGCGGTTCCTCGACGAGACGAAGGATGCCCGGCTCGAGTCGTACAAGGCGCTGCTGCGCATTCCCAGCATTTCCGGAATACCGGCCCACGCCGCCGACTGCAGGGCCGCGGCTGAGTTCATCGCCGCGGATCTGAAGACCGCCGGCATGGAGCACGTCGAAGTCTCCGAGACGGGCGGCCATCCGGTGGTCTACGCGGATTGGCTGCACGCCGCCGGCAAGCCGACGGTGCTTGTCTACTACCACTACGACGTCCAGCCGGTTGATCCGCTGGATCTGTGGGAGTCGCCGCCGTTCGTTCCGGTGGTCAAAGACGGCAAGATGCTTGCCCGAGGCGCCTCGGACTGCAAGTGCCACGTCAGCATGCATGCCCGCGCCGTCGAGGCGCTTATGCGGACGCGCGGGTCGCTCCCGGTCAACCTCAAGTTCGTCATCGAGGGCGAGGAGGAGTCGAGCTCCGTCCACCTCGACGGCTGGTTGAAGTCCAACCGGGATCGCCTCAAGGCGGACTTCGCGGTCATCTCTGACACGAGTTTCTTCGAGGGCAACCTGCCGGCGATCACGGTCGCGCTGCGCGGCCTGGTCTACTTCCAGCTCGACGTGACTGGCAGCGACGTTGACCTGCACTCCGGCGTGTACGGCGGAGCGGTGGACAACCCCGCCAACGCCCTTTGCCAGATCGTGGCCGCCCTGAAGGGCCCCGACGGCAGGGTCAGCGTGCCCGGCTTCTACGACGACGTGGCGCCGCTGACGGGCGTGGACAAGGCCGCCTTCGCCGCGCTGCCCTTCGACGACGCCGGGTACGCCGAGTCGATCGGCGTGCCGTCGCTCCACGGCGAGCCCGGCTTCACGACTCTCGAGCGACTCGGCGCCCGACCCACGCTGGACGTGAACGGCATCTGGGGCGGCTTCGAGGGCGAAGGACCCAAGACGATCATTCCGGCCCACGCCCATGCCAAGATCAGCTGTCGTCTCGTGGCCGACCAGGACTCGGAGAAGATATTCGGGCTAATCGACGCCTACATCGCCCAGATCGCCCCCAGGACCGTCAGTTACTCCATTCAGCGGTTGGGAGACGGCAATCCAAGCCTGACGCCCATCGACACGCCGGCGACGCAGGCGGCCGCGCGAGCCATCGAGGCGACATTCGGAGTGGCGCCGTTGTACATCCGCGAAGGTGGCTCCGTTCCGGTTTGCGCCAGCTTCGAATCGATACTCGGTCTGACCACGGTGCTGCTCGGATTCGCTCCCGCGGACGGCAACTTCCACGCACCCAACGAATGGATGTGGATGTCCAACTACGAGACGGGCATCAAGACGATAGTCAGCTACTGGGACGAGGTTGCGAAACTAGGGATCAAATAGGTGTGGTGAAGCGACGCGAGCAGGCGATTCCGGCTCGGCGCAATAGGTGAATAGGGGCATCGGCGCGTGTGCGGTCTGGATCAATTGCCGGGGCGGCTGGTGCTGGTACGATCGGCGAACCGCTGCGCTGTGGTTGAATTCGGTTGGAGGCACCTGTGACAACGACGGATAAGCCATCGGGCGCCGACCAAGGCGCGGCCCAGGTGACCTGGCGCGTGGACACCGACAACGGAAGCATGGTCCCGCGCTCGGCGCTCGACGTGCTGGTCGATCTCAACGACAACCTGGCCAGCGGCCGTTTTGGCGAATATCAGCCGGTCCCGCTCGGTTTTGGACTACTCGACAAGACGATCGGCGGCGGGCTCCGGCCCGGAGAGCTTCTTCTGATCGGCGGCGCCCAGGGCACCGGGAAGACGACGATGGCACTCCAGATGGCCCGCAACGTCGCTTCGAGCGGCCAGGCCAACGTCTTGTACATCTGCTTCGAACACGAAGAGCAGTACCTGCTGAATCGCCTCGTAGCTCTGGAATCGGCCCTCGCGCATCTGCCCCAGAAGACCGGCGCCGTCAAGGTCCAGGATGTCCGCAAGGAGATCATGTCCTCGTGGATGGGCGAAGGCACCGGCGGAGCCGGCCTGGCGGCCAATCAGAAGCTCAGGCCGAGCCTGGATCGAATCGCCCGCTACGGCCAGAACCTGTTCCTGATGCGCGGCTCGCAGACGGCCAGCACGATCCCCAACATCCGCAAGCTGGTTCAGCAGCACCGAATCCTTTCTGGCGATCGACGACTGCTGGTAGTCGTGGACTACATGCAGAAGGTCCCGATTTTCCCTGAGCCCAATACCGAGGCCGAGAAGGTCACTTACATCGTCAACGGCCTCAAGGACATCGCGCTGTCGGAACAGGTGCCCATGATCTGCATCGTGGCGGCCGACAAGGAGGGCTTGAAGGCCCAGCGGTTGCGCAACCACCACCTCCGCGGCTCGTCGGCGATCAACTACGAAGCGGACATCATCCTGATCATCAACGAGAAGTATCAGATCGTCGCCAAGGTGAATATCGAATTCAACCCGTACCAGGCGCAGCGCTTCCGCGACTGGGTGATCGTCTCCGTTGAGAAGAACCGCGGCGGCCAGGACAACATCGACCTCGAGTACGAGAAACACTTCGAGTACTCCTGTTTCGACCCGAACGGTCGCGCCGTCCAGGAGAAGCTCATCGAGGAGCGTCTCTACAACGACTGACGGGGATGCCTGATGACATCGGAACGAGGGGTAGGTGGTATAGATCGAGGCACGGGACTGCCGGAACGTGGCCGCCGGCCCTTCGTCCGCCCCGTGGACGATCCGCCCGGCACGAGCCGGTTGTTCGTGGCGTTGCCGGTCGCCGAGTCCGTCCGTACCGCTCTGGGTGACTTGATGTCGACCGTGGCCGGCGGCTCGATCGAAGTCCGCAGCTTCGGGCAACCCCGTTGGGTCAGAGTGGATGGTCTGCATGTGACGCTGCGTTTTCTCGGCGCAACCCCGGACGAGAAGCTGGGCGTTCTGGGCGAGGCGCTAGCAGCCGCGGCGAGTGGCGTCGAGCCCTTCAGCGTCACTCTCAGCGGAGCGGGCTCGTTTCCCAATCCGAGTCACCCACGCGTCCTGTGGATCGGCATCGCCCAGGGCGAGGAGCCTATCGCGGCGCTGGTACGGCGCCTGGACCCGGAATTGCTGCCGCTCGGTTGGCCGCCGGAAAACCGGCCGTTCTCTCCGCACCTGACGCTTGCCCGCACCGACGGAGTACCCGGCGCCGCGGAGCGGGCACGACATCTCGTGGAGCTCGCCCGCGACATCGAGCTGTCGTGGTCCGTGGATCGGATCGTGCTCTACAAGAGCGTTATCGGCCGCGGCCCGACGCGCTACGAGGCTCTCAGCGAGGCGATGTTGGCGGGCTTGCACGGTCCCCTCGACAGCCGCTAGGCTTTGCGGGCCACAGTCGTTGTTGGGGCGACGTCGGGCGCGTAGCAATCAATGTCGCCGGCGTACCCGGCGGGAGGAGTCCGATGGTCGACCGCACTCGTTTCATGCTGGGCGAAGAGCAGATCCCGAAGACCTGGTACAACATCTCCGCGGACCTGCCCGTGGCCCAGTTCCCGGCCCTTCACCCGGGCACCCACCAGCCCCTCGGTCCGGCGGATCTCGCGCCGCTCTTCCCTATGGGCCTGATCCTTCAAGAAGTGTCGATGGATCGCGAGATCGAGATCCCGGATCCCGTTCGGAATCTGTACAAGCAATACCGGCCGAGTCCGCTGGTGCGGGCACTACGCCTCGAGAAGGCGCTCGATACTCCGGCCCACATCTACTACAAGAACGAGAGCGTCAGCCCGGCCGGAAGCCACAAGCCCAACACGGCGATCCCGCAGGCCTTCTACAACAAGGAAGAGGGCATCACCCGGATCGCGACCGAGACAGGCGCCGGGCAGTGGGGCAGCGCGCTTGCCTACGCGGGCGCCATGTTCGGCATCGAAGTCAAGGTCTACATGGTTCGCGCCAGCTACGACCAGAAGCCGTACCGTCGCCTGATGATGGAGACCTACGGCGCGAGCGTCGTCGCCAGCCCGAGCATGGAAACCGAGGCGGGTCGCGCCATCCTGGCCGAGCACCCGAACAGCACCGGCTCACTGGGCATGGCCATCAGTGAGGCGGTTGAGGACGCGGTCAAGCGCGACGACACCCACTACGCGCTCGGCTCGGTGTTAAACCACGTCATGCTCCACCAGACGATCATCGGCCTCGAGTCGATCAAGCAAATGGAGATGGCGGGCGAAGAGCCGGACATCATCATTGCATGCGCCGGCGGCGGCTCCAACTTTGCCGGCCTCGCCTTCCCGTGGCTCGGCCAGACCTTCCGTGGCGGCCGCAAATACAGAGTCATCGCCGTTGAGCCCGAGGCGGCCCCGAGCATGACCCGCGGTCGATTCGCGTACGACTACGGCGACACCGCCAAGATGGCTCCCGTGGTCAAGATGTACACCCTGGGCCATGACTTCGTACCGGAGCCGATCCACGCCGGCGGACTTCGATACCACGGCATGTCGCCGCAGGTCAGCCTGCTCAAGCACGAGGGCTTCATCGAGGCCCGCAGCGTCCATCAGCGCCCCTGCTTCGAGGCGGGCATTCAGTTCGCTCGAACCGAGGGTCTGATCCCGGCACCGGAGTCCACCCACGCGATCCGCGCCGCCATCGACGAGGCGCTCGAGGCCAAGAAGACAGGCGAAAAGAAGGTAATCCTCTTCAACCTGTCCGGTCACGGCTACTTCGACATGACGTCGTACCAGCGCTACCTCGAGGGCAAGCTGGAGGATTACGAATATCCGGCCGAAGAAGTGCGACTCGCACTGGAGTCGGTCGAGGCCTAGCCCGTCGTCGACGCAACCGCGAAGAGCAAAGAGCCGCTCCCTTTCGGGGGCGGCTCTTTCACATGGGTGCGTTTCGGGCCGCTACGTGGCGGGCAGCCGATCGCGGAGGAGGAGTGCGATCGGCTGGAGAGTGAACAAGAAGATTTGGGGCGGGCCGCCCCGGGGGGAGCGAGACGACCCGCCCAGACGACCACTTGCCCAAGTGGTCGCCGCATCGCCGTTACCGGCGCACTCAATAATGATTGCGGCGGTAACGGATCGGGTCCATCCTGCAAGAAACGTATTTGCGATGCCACGTCCGGCACCCCGCAATCGTCCGCGTTGGTGGCTTGAATGGCGGCGGGAAAGACGTAGCATCTGCTCATGCCACGACTTGCGTGTTTTCAGTGCGGCAGAACGTTGTGGGCCACAGTCCCTATGGCTCAGCTGTTCGCCGACGAGCGGCGTTGTCCGCGCTGCGGCGCGATGCTAAACGACGATCGGCGGAGTGATGACCGGCGAGTCATCATGCGGCGCCAGGAACGTCACGGCGTGTCACCCACGGGTGATGAGCGGCGCAAGGACGATCGACGGTCAGGTCAGCGGCGTCGGGTCGGAGTGGCCTGACTCTCAGAAGAGGTTGTCGTCCGACTTGGGCGGTTCCACCAGGCGGTGACGCAGGGCGAACGCGACCGCCTCGAGCTTCGAATGAACTCGCAGCTTGCCCATGATGTTCTGGACGTGCGTGCGAAGCGTGTTCGGGGCGATGTAGAGCCGTTCGCAGATTTCGGGAGTGGCTAGCCCTTCGGTGAGGGCCTTGAGAACCTCCAGCTCACGCGGGGTCAGCGGCTCGATCTGGCGTCGCTCCGTGCCACGTTCGCGGGCGGCGGCGACTCGTTGGGCGATGCCGACGATCACCGACCGAGGCAGAAGGGTTTCGCCGGCATAGGCGGCACGTACCGCGCTGACCACTTCGTCGATGGCGCGATCCTTGGTCAGGTATCCGTCCGCGCCGGCCTGGATGGACTCGAGGACCGTTTCGTCGTCAGTGAGGGCGGTCAGCATTACTACGCGAGCGGCAGGCCAGCGCGCCTTGATGGCCCGTGTCGCCTCGGCGCCGGTGCCGTCGGGCAGGCGGTAGTCCATCAGAACTACATCGAGGCGCTCTCGAGCCATCGCTTTGGCCTCGGCGACGCTGCCGGCAACGCCCGCCACGACGATGTCGCTCTCACGGCTGAGCATCTGCGACAGCGCACCGGTCAGGAGCTGATGGTCATCGACAAGGAGGACACGGATTGGCCGCGATTCCCCATATGCTTCGGTCATCTTGGTAATCACCCTCCTGACGGCGGCGGCTTCGAATGCGGGCAACACGTCTGCCGCCAACCCGAAGTCATTCTAGCGGGACTATCGTGCAGTGCGCACTAATCCGTTCGGGTGTGGAGCGGCCCATTTGGACTCCCCACATGGGCCAGGGCAGTTGCTCTTGGCGGCCACATGACCCCATTTTGTCGCACGGCGCAGCGCGAGGCACGAGGCGCCCATAATTGGGCGGTGAGAGTCTCAATCCTGGGGTTCGGTCTAATCGGCGGCTCGATTGCGCGCGCCCTCCACGAGCGAGGCACACCCGGCTCGTGGACAGTGGCTGCGTGGAGTCGATCGGCGGCGCCCGTCGAGCGAGCGCGGGCCGACGGCGCGGTCGACATCGCCGTGCCCAGGATCGAGGACGCGATCGAAGGGGCGGACATCGTGATACTCGCCGCGCCGCCGCTGGTGTGCCTCGAGTTGATTGACCAGATCGGCGGCCCGTTGCGGCAGTACCTGCCGGACGACTGCACGCTCACCGACGTCGCAAGCGCCAAAGTCAGGATCGTGGCCAGGGCCGACACCCACAGACTCCCTTTCATCGGCGGCCATCCGATGGCGGGCCGGGAACTGAGCGGCTACGATGCCGCGGTTCCGGATCTTTTCGTTCAGCGGCCCTGGGTTACGGTGCCGGGTGAGTTTGCCAGGCTATGCGACGGGGAACACATGGGCGAGCTGATCGAGGCGTGCGGCGCCCTGCAAGTCCCGATGCGAGCCGCGGCGCATGACAGCGCGGTGGCGGCGATCAGCCACATGCCCCTGGTCGTGTCCGCGGCGATGGTGGAAGCGGTGGCCGGCGGCGCTGGCCAACCGGAACGCGAGGACTGGCGAGCGGCCGAAGTACTGGCCGCGACCGGCTGGGCCGGAATGACCCGATTGGCCAAAGGCGAACCGGCAATGGGCGCCGGCATCGCCGCCACGAATTCGGCGGCTCTGGCGACCCGACTTCGCGACCTGCGCGCGGTGATCGACAGCTGGCTGGCGGAGTTGGAACGTGAGGACGGACCCGACGCGGACCAGTTGCTGGTTCGGTTCCAGGCGGCGCGGGAACGACTGAAGGAGAGAGAGTCATGAACGCCCCCGACCCCGAATTGGTCTACGTAGTGCATCGCGATGCGCTGTTCGGCGACGTGGCCCCCTGGCTCGGTGTCAAACGCGACGGTGTCGACGCCATATACCTGCGTGCGGACACGGCCGGGAGATACGTTCCGAGGCCTGATGCCGAGACAGACCCCTCCCTCAAGCAGATCATCCCGTATCTCGTCCTGCGCGACGGCGATCGCATCTTCCTCATGAAACGAACCCGGGCCGGGGGCGACCCTCGTCTGCACGACCGCTTCACCGTGGGCATCGGCGGCCACCTGAACCCGGGCGACGGGGGCGTCCTGGGCGGCCTGGAGCGCGAGTGGCGCGAGGAGATCGACGCGGACTTCATCCCGGAATTCGAGTACGTCGGCCTCCTCAACGACGATACGGTAGATGTCGGCCGGCACCATTTGGGCATCGTGTATGTGGCCGAGGCCGGCGGCAGGACCGTCGAAGTCCGCGAGAAGGACAAGCTCAGCGGTTCCTTCGAGGAACTCGACGAGCTACGTCACATCTTCGACCGCATGGAGACATGGAGTCAGCTGGCGCTCGATGCCGTGGTTGGTCCGGATCTGCACCCCTCGGTGTCCTGGCTCACGGAGCGGCAAGATTCCGAATGAACCCCAACGCCGAGTCGCGAGTCAAACGAACATGCGACCCAGATGGGTCGCCAGTCGAGCGTGGAATGTTCGCCAAGGATGCGTTGTTAAGTGCCGAACTGGTTCGGGTGCCGGCTGGATCGACCGCCGCCCGGGAGCGGGCCTTCGATGCGGTATTCGCGGAAGCTCTCGAGGCCGAACTGGCGATGGCCTATCGACTTTCCGGATATCTACTGGCGGACTCGGCCGAAGCTCAGGATGCGGTCCAGGAAGCGTCCGTGCGAGCCTGGCGGGGCTGGCCGAGGCTCCGCGGGCCTGATCGATTCCACGCCTGGTTCAGCCAGATTCTCGTCAACGTCTGCCGCACCAAGCTCAGCCAGCGCAGCCGGCGCCGGACGGTGAGCACGGATGACGTGGATCTCGAGACGGCCGATCCGTTCAAGGCGTCGCTGGCCCGTGACGCCGTCGGTCGGGCTTTGTCAAGCCTCAGCAACGAGCTCCGAATGGTCGTCGTGTTGCGCTACTGGGGCGACCTCTCTCTGGCGGAGATAGCGGACCGGCTCGGAATTCCGGTCGGCACGGTCAAATCCAGACATCATGCGGCCCTGAAGACGCTGCGCCGCCGGGTCGAGCCGGTGGGAGGCGGCGCCCGATGAGCGGCTTCGAGTTCGACGACGATCTCGACCTGGACATGGATCGGCGGCTGGCCAAGTTCGCTGGAAGTTCGCGCCAGCCCCCTCTGCCCAATGCCGTGGCCCAACTTCCTTGGACGGTCCAGTTGGGTCAGGCAGAGTCGCGACCGCAGGAGGTGCTGTCGCGCCTCGGTTCAGGCTGGTCCAGGTTCCGGAGTGGAGCCTTCGCCGCGGTTCGGCTGGCTGCGACGCTGGCTGTGGCAGCCTCTTTCCTGCTCGTGGCCAATCAAGTCAGAACCAACGGCAGCGCCGCTGACATCGTTCAGCCCATCCCCACGCCGCGGACCGCTGGCCCTCTGGCTGCGCCGGGCGCGCCGGAGGTCGTGCTCGTGCCGACCAGCGGCGTCGTCGACGACGTCATGGCCGATCACGTCTCCGGGGCCGTCCGCCGCGCCGAGGCCGATGGGGCGGGAGCCGTCGTCATGGAGCTCAACACGCTGGGCGGCAGCGAAGAGGCCATGCAGCGCATCGCCATGACCCTCGAGGGCTCCAAGGTGCCCACCATCGTCTGGGTGCCCGGGGGCGCCAAAGCCGCCAGCGCCGGCACCTTCATCACCATGTCGGCCGGATTGGCATACATGGCACAGGCCACCAGCATCGGTGCCGCTTCACCAGTAGCCGCGAACGGCGGCGACATTGCGACCGTGTACGGGCAGACCGAAGCCGACAAGACCATGAGCGACGCGGTCAAGTACATGACGGGCTTCGCCCAGCGGCATCACCCCAAGGCCGTCGACTGGGCGGTCAGCACCGTGGCACAGGCCCAGTCCTACTCGGCGGATCAGGCGCTCGCCGCTCAGGCGATCAACGGAGAAGCGGAGACGCTCGATCAGGTTCTCTCGCAGGCCGACGGCCAGTCCGTGCCGACTCCGTCTGGCCCCGTGGTGGTTCGCTCCAAGGGCGCGTCGGTGGTGACCGTCAATGAGGACGTCATCCAGTCGTTCTTGCACACCCTGGACGACCCGGACATCGCCTTCATCTTGCTCGTGCTTGGCATCCTGCTAATCGCCATCGAACTGTTCCACCCGACGCTGCTGATGGGTATGGCCGGCGCCTTGTGTCTGGCTCTGGCGTTCTACGGGTCCGGCAGCCTGCCTCTTAACGTCCTGGGAGTGGTGCTGGTCGTGATCGGTATCGGGCTGATCGTCCTCGAGCCGAACGTTCCCAGCCACGGCGTGTTGACAGTGGCCGGGGTAGTTGTGTTCATCGTCGGCGGCGTGGCCTTCTACGGCTCACCCGGTCCATACCTGCCGGCCGAGTCCGTGGCTCCGCCGATCATCGCCGTGATGGCGCTGGCGGCGGCCGCGTACGGACTTCTCCTGCTGGGCACGCTGATGCGGATGCGTAGACAGCCTGCGCCTGTGGGTGCGGGCCTGGTCGGCGTGGACAAGATCGTTGGCTCGGAGGGCCATGTTGAGGCCGACCTGACTCCCATCGGAACGGTTTACGTAGGGCGCGAGTCCTGGTCGGCGAAGACCAGGGACGGCCACGCCGTCGGTCGTGGCACGCATGTCCGCGTGGTGAGTCAGGAGGGTTTGATACTCATCGTCGAGGAGGTTGCCGGTCACTAGACTGGTCAATTGGCGCAACTGGCCACCACGCGTTCGGCCGCGCAAGCGGCACATGAGATGGAGGTTTGGGGATGGACGTCGGAAGCGTAGCGATAGTCATCGTCGCGATCCTGGCGGGGCTGCTGGTAATTCTGATAGCGGTTTCGGTACGGATCGTGCCACAGTGGGCTCAGATGGTCGTGTACCGCTGGGGCCAGTCGGGCCCGAATCTGGTGCGCCGCCCGGGTCTGCGGTTCCTGGTTCCGGTCGCAGATAAGGGCGTGGTAGTCGACCTGCGCGAGCAATTCATCGAGGTTCCGCGTCAGACGGCCATCACCAAGGACAACGCACCCCTCGGTGTCGACTTTCTCATCTACTGGAA
Source organism: Chloroflexota bacterium (assembly GCA_003158875.1). GTDB lineage: Bacteria > Chloroflexota > Limnocylindria > Limnocylindrales > CSP1-4 > Fen-1039. Next base: position 30,272 of record PMLK01000090.1, on the reverse strand, counting down.
GATCGTCGATCCGCTGATGAGTCAGATCAACATCCTCAACTTCGCCGGCGCGCTTCAGGGTGTCGCGGCGACGTCCCTGCGTTCCGTCATCGGCGATATCGCCCTGGACGAAGTCCTATCCGAGCGCGAAAAGATAAATGAGCGGCTGAGGCTCAAGCTGGACGAAGTTACGGAGCGCTGGGGTGGCAAGGTGACCACGGTGGAGATTCGCGAGATCCTGCCGCCACCTGCGGTCCAGGAGGCCATGAATCGCCAGCTCTCAGCCGAACGAACCCGCCGCGCCGTCATCACGGAGTCGGAAGGCACACGGCAGGCCACGATCAACGTGGCTGAGGGCGACAAGCAGTCGGCGATCTTGCGGGCCGAAGGCGATCGTCAAGCCGCGATTCTGCGGGCGCAAGGTTTCAGCGAGGCGTTGAACACGATTTTCGGAGCGGCCAAGAACATCGACCAGAAGACGATGGCCCTCCAGTATCTCGACGCACTGAAGGCTCTGGGCAACGGCCCGGCAACGAAGTTCATAATTCCGCTGGAGTTCACACAGCTCATCGCCCCAATCGGCGCGATGGTCAAGAGCGGAATGGAGAAGGGGACCGGCGACAAGTAGCCGGCGGCATTCAAATTCGGCATCGCGCTGGAGGTGAACGGCTTTTCGCCGATGCCTCCAGCGCATCGCTCTGCCTATAATCAATTCACTAGTCCCATTCGTCCCTGGTACTACCTTGGCTGGTCGTGTGCCGTGGGTTCCGCTAGGGCCGAGGTAGTTGTGGTTGGTAAGGTGTAGTCGATGGCCATCAGGATCCTCGTAGTTGATGCCGACCCGACGGTGCAGCGGGCCTTGGGCCATGCTTTGTCGCAGAACGGGTACGAGGTCCTGGCGTGCGGCGAGGGCGTCGAAGCTCTGCGCGTCGCCCGGTCGGACAAGCCGGCGCTGGTTCTGGTGGCCGCGAATCTGCCCGGCGTGGATGGATTCTCGTTCGTTACTCGGCTCCGGGCCGAGGATGGTCCGTCCGTCCACACGCCGTCGATCTTGTTGCTGCCGGAGAACGACAACGAGAGTCGTAACCGGGCTTTGCGCGCAGGCGCGGACGACTATCTCGTCAAGCCGTTCCACCCGGCCGAACTCATGGCTCGAATGCGCAGTCTCCTCGCGCGCTACAAGCCGAACGAGCAATTCGAGCCACCGACTCACCCGCGGACCACTCGGGTAACCCCCGCGGTCGCTCCGTCGCCCAAACAAAGCGCGCCGGCCAAGGTTGTCCTGTTCTACGGTGCCAAAGGCGGAGTAGGAACCACAACCATCGCCATCAACTCCGCGATCGCACTGCACAAGGAGCTCGGGCGGCGAGTTTGCCTCATAGATGCCAATCTGCAGTTTGGAGACCATCGGGTCTTCCTGGACCTGGGTCTGGACAGGATGAGCCTGGTGGATCTCGCCCAGACGCCGGCAATCGATGCCGATCTGGTGAAGCAGATCCTGGTGAAGCACGAGTCCGGCATAGAGCTGCTTCTTGCGCCGCCGTCACCAGAAACGGCCGAACTGGTGACGAGCGAGCTGCTGCCTCAAATCGTGAGCCTGATCTCGCATGAGTTCGACTACATCATCGTGGATGTCGACAAGCGGCTCGATGAACTGAATCTGCGAATCATGGATGCGGCGACGATCATCTACGTGGTCATGACTGCGGACCTGCCCTGCCTGAAGAACGTGCGGCTCGTCCTGGAGACGATCGGCCACCTCGGATACTCGGAGGACAAGGTCAAGCTCATATTGAATCGGTCGAATGCGTTCACAGGCATCAACGTCAAGAACGCGGAGAGTGCGCTCAAGCGCCGCATCGACTACCAGATCATGAACGAATACAGGGCGGCTATCGGAGCCCTGAACAGCGGCTCCCCGTTCATGTTCACCAAGGCCGACTCATTGCTGGGCAAGAACATGCTCGACTTTGTGAAGGGCATGGAGAAGGACCTGGCCTGACGTCGGTCGGGCCGTGTCGGGTCGCGGCCGGTCGCCGCATCGTCACAAGCGCCGGATAAGCGGCGGATGATGACCGACACGTAGTCTGCGCCGCGTGCTTGCGTCACTGCTCTCAGCCACTCTCAACGGCCTGGACGGCTGTCTGATTCGTGTCGAGGTTGATGTGGCTCCGGGTCTGCCCGGCTTCACCATCGTCGGGCTGGCCGACACGGCCCTCCAGGAAGCCAAGGAGCGGGTTAGAGGAGCAATTCGCAACAGCGGCTACGAGTATCCTCCACGGCGCATCACGGTCAATCTCGCGCCCGCGGAAGTGCGCAAGGCGGGAGCGTCGCTGGACCTGGCAATTGCGCTGGGGATCCTCGTCGGATCGGACCAGGTGACGGCCACCGGACGGTGGGCGGTCCTCGGTGAGCTTTCGCTGGGTGGCGACTTGCGACCGATGCCGGGTTTGCTGCCGATGGTCGCGGCCTTGAGCAGGCGCCGCGTGGCGCGTGTGGTCGTGCCGCTCGACGGTCTAAGCGAGGCGCGCCTGGCGGGCGGCATCGAGGTGATAGCGGCGGGGACGCTCGCCGAGGCGGCCGCGGTGTTGCGGGAATCGGGGCGTCGAGGAGTGCGCCGGCTTCCTCCACGGGCGGAATTGGCCGCCGACGCACTTGAGGTCGGGGCTCAAGCAGCGAGCCCTGGAATTGATCGTTCACAAGGCGACGAAGTGCCGGACCTGGCCGAAGTACGCGGGCAGATGGAGGCGCGCCGCGGCATGGAGATAGCTCTGGCCGGGGGGCATTGCATGGTAATGGTCGGGCCGCCCGGCTCAGGCAAGACTCTGCTGGCCAGGACGGTGCCGGGGCTTCTGCCGCCTCTGGACGACGAGGAAGCCAGAACCGCGACGATCATCGCGTCGGTGTCCGGCGCCGAGCCCGTCAGGGGACTGATCAGGCGACGTCCTTACCGAGCGCCGCATCACTCCATTTCGCATGTCGCGATGGTCGGTGGCGGGCCGCGGATGTCGCCTGGGGAGATCACCCGTGCCAACGATGGAGTGCTCTTCATGGACGAACTTCCGGAGTTCGACCGGTCGACTCTTGAATCCCTTCGCCAGCCTCTCGAGGACGGATTCGTAGCCATCGCCCGAGTCGGACGGGCCGCTCTCTTCCCGGCGCGCTTCCAGCTCATAGCGGCGATGAACCCTTGCCCGTGTGGACACGCAGGCGAGGAAGACGGACGGTGCAGGTGCGGTCCCGGACAGGTGGCCCGGTATGCCGGTCGAGTCTCCGGGCCGCTCCGGGACCGCATCGATCTGTGGGTTCACATGCCCAGAGTTCAGCCTGCCGAGTACGTGGGCTCGGCCGCTCCGGAGGGCACCGCGGAAGTCGCGGCGCGCATCGCCGGTGCCCGTCTCCTTCAGCAACTGCGTGACGGACGAGCCAACTGCAGATTGAGCGGGCGAGCGCTCCGCACCGTTTGTGCGCTGGGCAGGGAGGAGCAGAAACACGCGATCAGGCTCGCCGAGCTTGAGAACTGGAGCGCCCGCGGCATGGAGCGCCTTCTGAGAGTGGCGCGAACGGTGGCCGACCTGGCCGGCTCGGAGCGAGTCCTAACGACCCATCTCGACGAAGCAGCAAGATTTCGCTCGCCGGCGTGGCAGCGCGACGTTGCGGGGGCAGGCGCCCGATGATGGGCGTTCAGAGCCTCGGCCCGCTCATGCCTCGCCGGGTGGCCGAGTCGTCGCCGTCCGGGGAGCGGCCTGGGCCGGAATGGGACGCTGGCGGGGCGAAGCCCTTCCCGGGAAGTGCGGGCGACCGCGCGGGTGTGGCTGGCAATGCCGGCGTGGCTGAGTCTGCATATGCAGTCGAGGCCGGCGTATGTGGCAGCCAGGATTCCGAGATGACTGGACCACAAGGCGCTGCAGGCCGTGAACGAGATGCATGGGTAGTCCTGACGTCCGTGCAGGGTTTGGGTCCGGTCAGTCTCGTGGCCTTGCTCACCGTCTTCGGCTCGGCGCGGGCGACACTTCGGGTGGCCGCCGGACCGAACGGCCCGGACCGTCTGCTCGAGGCTCTTGCCGAAGCTTCGGCCGGGGCGGCCGCGGCCGACGTAAGGGACCCTTGCAGTGGAGATGTATTCGACGGCTCCGCCTCTGCGCCCGCACCGGAACGACCGACCGGCGTCGCGGGCCTCGCAGCCCCTTCCGGCTCGCCGGCCTCGTTGTCTGGATCACCCTTCTCCAGGGCGCGAATCGGCCCTGAACTGGCCGTGCGGATCTGTCGGGCCGTCGAAGAGGGGCCCAGACTGCTGGCTCGGAACGCTGCCCTGGGCCTGACCGCGGTAACACTGCAGGAATTGGATTACCCGGACCGACTGCGGAGGATCGAACTCCCGCCTCCGCTGCTGTACGTTCGTGGCTCTGTCGCTGCCCTGTCGGGTGTCAAGTCGGTGGCAGTCGTGGGGACCCGCTGGCCCACGGAAAGGGGCCGTTCGATCGCGGGCTGGATCGGATCGGCGATAGCCAGAGCCGGCGGCGTGGTCGTGTCCGGGCTGGCTGTGGGCACAGACGGAGCAGCTCATGCCGCCGTCGTCGGCGAAGGAAGACCGACGGTGGCCGTGCTCGGAGGCGGCCACGCCAGGTTGTTCCCGAGGGTTCACGAGCGGCTTGCGACGGCCATCGTCGATGCCGGCGGAGCAGTCGTGTCGGAGCACGCTCCAGACGTCAGCCCCAGCCGAGGTACCTTTCCGCGGCGCAACCGATTGGTCAGCGGAATGTCCGATGCCACCGTCGTGGTTGAGGCCGGTGTGAGGAGCGGCGCTCTCATCACGGCCGGCTGGGCCTTGGAGCAGGGCCGTGAGTGCTTCCTTGTGCCGGGTCCTTTGGACTCGCCGGCGAGCGCGGGATGCCATGCATTCCTGCGCAGCTTCCCCGGTCAGGCGCGGCTCGTTGCCGGCATCGCCGAGTTGCTGGAGGATCTCGAGCTGAGTTCTGCCGCCGATGGGCCTGTCGCAGCCGCGGCGGTTACGAGACGAAGCCGCTCGGCGTCGGCCCCTCCCTCGGCGATGCCGGGCGCCGGTCGAGGTGCGATCCTGAGCCTGCTTGGATCGGCTGAGAGAGCCCTGGCAGAACGGTTGGCTCAAGGTCCAGCCACGGCAGATCAGCTGGCGGCGGCAACATCACTCACGAGCGCCGCAGTTCTGAGTGCCCTGACTCTCTTGGAACTGCGCGGCCTGGTAACGGGTATATACGGCCGATATGCCGCCGCCGGGGCGTTGGCCTGCCGTGCGGGGTCGGCCGGCCATGCATAGATCTCGCGGCCGCGATTGACGCCGCCGCTCTCCTGGCGAGGTGGTCGCATTTGCCGGATCTTCGGAGCCGGTGTTACCCTCCCCGCGAAGTCGCAGACCGGGACTGCGGTCCCACCGCCACAGGAGACAACCCAGTGCGGAAGCTCGCAGCCGCTGCGGCGGCCATCCCCATGATTGCTTACGTCCTGGTGACGGCCGCGTTTCGGCGCCTGTTCCCGAACGGCGAAGCGGACCGAACTCGCAACGTGACCCGTAATGGGGGCCATTCGTCGAGCCACGCCACGCCGCTATCGGCCACCGCCAGATCAGTCAGGGACGGTGGTTCCGGCACTCTCCGCGGCAGGACCACGGGGACAATGGTGCCGGTCGCGCCGCTCTCCAGAGATGCCGACGAAGCCCTTGCCGAGAGCAAGGCCCAGAGTCGCAAGGCCGAGATTATCGACGCCTCGACGATCGATCTGTCGGCCATTCCGGGCCTGAAGCCACACCGTGACTTGGGCGCATCCGTCGTCCAGATCATGGCCATGGGGCTGTCCGTGGCGCTCGTGGTCGCGGCTCTCCTGTTCAGCTTGCCGGCCCAGGTTGTCGTGGTTACCGCTCCGCCCTCATTTGCCGCCATCCCGCCTCAAGCCGGGGCTTCCAGCAGAAGCGACGGCGACGTCCCGCTCGATGTTGGATACCAACTCAAGTTCTCCAAGCCGATGAACGAGTCGTCTGTCAAGGCGGCGGTGACCATCAGCCCCAACGTGGGTCTCAACTACGAATGGGACGCGATGAGCGAGACCGTGGCGCTCAAGCCGTCGCCGCACTGGAATCCCAAGACTACATACGTGGTTGTCGTCGGGACCACGGCCAGAGATCAGCAGGGCCTCGGCCTGCCCGACGCCATCAGCGCCTCGTTCACGTCCGGCGACTTGACCTCGGGCCAGCTGACGGCCACCGAGGTCGTGGCCGGCCTGGTTTCGCCTGGGACCTCATTCCAGCTCACTTTCACGCGTCCGGTGAAGCTGTTGACGGTTCAGGCGCACCTGTCCATCAGGATGGCCGCGCCTTGCCCGCCCCTCAATGGAGTTACCAGCGCTCCCGTCGACGGCAAGTGCCCGGACCTCAACGGCCAGCCTCAGTACCCGGAATGCCAGGAGTCGGGCGGCGTGAGCGTTAATCCGGTTGACGGGTTCTGCCCGGATGTCCTGCCGCTCGACGTTGTCGGGGACGACCCCACCGACGTAGCGTCCCAGGTGTTTACAGCGACGCCCCACACTCAGCTACTTTCAATGTCCACGTTTGAGATCACTTTCTCGCCCGGTTCGGGCAAGACGTCCGCGACGGATTCCGCCGGTGCCACGCTGCAGCCGATCTCGCCGCTGCAGGTGACGACCATGGCGGCGCCGGCGGTGCTGCGTTTCCTGCCGCGCGACGGCTCGACTACCTACGACACCAACTCGCCCATTTCGGTGCGCTTCACAACGGCTATGGACACCAAGACCACGGCCGCGGCCTTCACCGTCACCGACGATGGCGTTGCGGTCGGAGGGAGCAAGAGCTGGTCTGAAGGCAACAAGGTTCTTACGCTGACTCCGCGGACCTCGTTCGGTGTCGGTTCGCAGATCGTGGCCACAGTAACCACAGCGGCTCGCTCGGCAACAGGTCTGCATACCGAGAACAGTGCCTCGGCGACCTTCAAGGTCTCCGTCCGGCCAGCGTCCCGAATCTCCGGCGGCGGCGGAAACACCAGCTCCGCTCGATGGCATTCGTCCGAGGTCTACTACATGGCCCTGATGAACTGCACCCGGACCGGCGGTTGGGTTACCTCGAAGGGCACCTGTAGCAGTGTCACTCATCACACGCTGCCGGCTCAGGGCCGACTTGGTTTGAGTACTGGGATTTCCAACGCCGTGTCGCGCCCGTATGCGAAGTACATGGCGGACCATCGCCTGCTGAGCCACTTCTTGCACTTCGGTGGTGGCAGCAACCCGCACGCCAGGCTGTGCGCCAAGGGCTACTGCGGTTCAAGCTGGGGCGAGAACATTGCGTCGCCGAGTTCGACATCGTCGGGGGGAATGATCTCGATAGAGATCTTCTACCAGAACGAGTACTGGTGCAGATGCGAGCACTACGCCAACATCATGAACGGTCACTACAGCGTGGCCGGCGTGGGCGTCTGGTTCTCCAATAGCGTCAGAGTGGCAATCGATTTCTACGGCTGACGCGTCTCGCGCCGATACGTCCAGCAGACCCGCCACGGCAGGCGGGCGTGGGGCAGGCCGGTGATTCGCAACGTCGTAGTCCACATCGCCAACGAACAACCGATTGTGGTCGATATCGTGAACGACCCCAAGCCGTCCGACGTTGCCCTGATATGCAGCAATGTCCGGACCATGGGCGGCAAGAAGCCGGTCTTCATCGACAAGTCCGACTCGACATTCGTCATGCCGCTCGCCAGCATCCGATTCGTGGAGATGCCGCAGGCGTCCATGGCCGAAGCTGCTGCCGCCCGTGCCGAAGTGGAAAAGGTGCAGGCATCGGTTGTGGCGGAGAGAGGCTCGAACGAGGAGTCCGGAATGGTGGCGGGGCCCCTGGCGCGGCTGGACTGGCTGACCGGAGTGGCGTCCCAGCCCACTCGCGTCGAGTCCGAAAGACCAGAGGATGAACCGGCCCGCAACCCCGACGAACTGGATCCAGAGCTTCTGCGCCGGATCCACGAGGTTTGAGTCGCCGGGCGATATGGAGCGGTTTCGATCGCTCCAAGCAGGCATGTGACTGCCTGATGCTAGACTCCCGCGGANNATCGTCGAGTCGCCCGCCAAGGCGAAGACGATCGAGCGATATCTCGGTCCGGGCTACACCGTGCTCGCGTCGTACGGCCACGTTCGCGACCTGCCTGAGAACCCGGGCAAGAACCAACTCGGTGTCGACGTGGATCACGACTTCGCGCCCGTTTACGAGGTCGTGGCTGACCGGAAGAAGCAGCTGGCGGCGATCGAGAAGGCGGCCGCGAAGGCGGACACTATCTACCTGGCAACTGACCTTGACCGCGAGGGGGAGGCGATCGCCTGGCACGTGGCGCAGGCCATTCACCTATCCGACGAGCGAACGCGGCGCGTCACGTTCTCAGAAATCACCGAAACAGCGATCAAGCGCGCCTTCGCCGAGCCCCGCAAGATCGACCAGAATCTAGTGGACGCCCAGCAGGCCCGGCGCGTCGTCGACAGACTCGTCGGCTACACGCTTAGCCCATTGCTTTGGCGCAAGGTCCGGGCCGGTCTGTCTGCCGGACGCGTGCAGTCGGTCGCCGTCCGGATTGTCGTCGACCGTGAGCGCGAGATCCGCGCCTTCACCGCTCGTGAGTACTGGACCCTGAAAGCGGTCCTGATCGCGCCGAACGGAGACCAGTTTGAGGCGGACCTGGTCCGGATCGACGGCAAGAAGCCCGAAATTGGGGACGGCGAGACCGCCGAACGCCACGCAACGGCGATTCGCGCCAGCCGTCCGGTCGTCACCGACGTCACGGTCAAGAAGACCAACCGCAACCCCGCTCCGCCCTTCACCACGTCCAGCCTGCAGCAGGAAGCCAGTCGCAAATTGGGCTTCTCGCCGAAGCGGACTATGAGCGCTGCTCAGCGCTTGTACGAAGGCGTCGAGACCGACGATGGGCAGGTCGGTCTGATCACATACATGAGAACCGACTCCGTCGCGCTGTCGAGCCAGGCCATGGCCGAAGCGGCGCGAGTCATCGAGGAACGCTTCGGAGTCGAGTACACGACGCCCAAGGGGCGCGCGTTCAAGACGAAGACACGCAACGCCCAGGAGGCCCACGAGGCGATCCGCCCGACGTCGTTCAGGCGCGATCCGGACTCGCTGGCGAAGCGCCTCGGCAGCGACGAAGCCCGTCTCTACCGTCTGATCTGGCAGCGTGCTCTGGCCAGCCAGATGGCTACCAAGGAAATGGAGACCACCGGCGTGGATCTCGCCGCCGACGGTTACGGGTTGCGGGCTAACGCCACCCGGACGACATTCGACGGCTTCTCTCGGGTGTACACCGAAGGCCACGACGATCAAGAGGAGGAGGCCGAGTGCCGCCTTCCGGATCTGACCAAGGGCGACTCGGCGGGGGTCGAGTCGGTCGAGCCGCTGCAGCACTTCACCGAGCCGCCGCCCCGCTATACCGAGGCGAGCCTCATCAAGGCCCTGGAGGAGCATGGGATCGGACGGCCGTCGACGTACGCCGCCACGATCTCCACGATTCTGGACCGCGGCTACGTCAAGGTGCAGGATCGGCGCCTGTATCCCGAGGCCGTCGGTGAGGTGGTCACTGACCTTCTGGTGGGTCACTTCGGCGAGTTCGTGGATCTCGAGTTCACGGCTCGGATGGAGGCGGAACTCGACGACGTCGCCGATGGTCAGCGCGCCTGGGTGCCGGTGGTGCGGGCGTTCTATACCCCTTTCCGAGCCAGGGTCGACGAGAAGACCAAGGAACTGAAAAGGGCGGATTTCACGACGAAGCCGTCCGACGAGGTCTGTTCGCTGGGCCATCCCATGGTCATCCGACTGGGTCGATACGGTGAGTTCCTGGCTTGTTCCATGTACCCGGAGCACAAGGAAACCCGTGAGCTGCCGGGCACCGAAAACGGCGGATCCACAGGCGCCGGCGCCGTGGACGGCAACGGGGAACCGGTGGCGCCGGAAGTCTGCCCTAAGTGCGGAGCGGCCGAAGGCGGACTGCTCGTCGCTCGACGAGGCAGGTTCGGGCCGTTCATGGGCTGCTCCCGCTATCCAGAATGCGACTTCATCAAGAAAGACGGTCCGCCGCCCCCGCCGCCGCTTCCATTCGAGGCGACATGCCCAACCTGCCGCACGGGCCATCTGGTTACGCGCCGGGCTCGCCGGACAGGGTCGCTGTTCTGGGGCTGCTCTCGCTACCCGACGTGCCGGTTCACTTCCTCGCACGAGCCAATTGGAGCGACGCACGACGTCGACGACGGCTCGATCGGCCGTAACGGTGACGCGGGACTCTGCCTGATATGCGGCGCGGCGGTCGATCTAACGGGCGTTGGCGATCCGATCGGCAAGAAGCTGGCCGGAGGCGAACCAAATCCCGAAGCGCTGGCCCGACCGACGTCCGGCAGAGCGCGGCGACCTAGCCGCGCCTCGGCGGGTGGGGCCGCCAAACCATCGGCCGCCAAGAGCGGTTCGGCCAAGCTCAGGGCTCCGCGTAAGGCGGCATCGCCGAAACCGGGATGACCGATGGCGTCGCGGCCGGCAACGTGCCTGCGCGAGAGGCTGCGGCGCGCTTCTTGCGGGCCCTCGATGCCCGTGGCTCTTCCCCGAACACGCTGCGCTCATACCGGACGGGGCTGGATGGCTACCTGGACTGGATAGAAGCCAAAGGCCACGACTGGCACGCTCCTTCGCGCATTGCCATGAGGTCGTACATGGCTGCCCTGGCGGACGGCCACGAGCGGCGTACTGTCGCTCAACGATTGGCCGCTCTGCGATCGTTCTATCGCTACACGACTCGCCAGGGTTTGACCGCAGGCAATCCGATGGCGGCGCTGGGGACGCCTCGCCAGTCCCGGCGGCTGCCCGAAGTGCTGACCGTCACCGAAACGGAGCGTCTCATCTCGACCGCCGCCGGCCAGGCGGACGACGTTCCGGCGGCCAGGCATGCCATCGCCGCGGCTCTGGCGCTGCGGGATGTCGCCATCATCGAGACGGCCTACGCGGCCGGGCTGCGCATTGGTGAGCTGGCGGCGCTGACGCCGAGTTCCATCGATATCAAGCGTGGCGAAGTGCGCGTGCTCGGCAAGGGCAACAAGGAGCGGGCGTCGCTCCTCGGAACGCCGGCTCGTGCCGCCCTGGAGCGCTATCTGGCCGAAGCGCGTCCCATGTTGGCGGCCCTGGCGGATCCCGAGACGAAGCCCGAGACCGCGACCCTGTTCCTGAACCATCTTGGCGGCCCGTTGGGAGTTCGTGGTCTGCGCTATCGGCTCGAGCGACTCCGAGTGGCGGCGGGACTCCATGAGGGCGTCTCTCCGCACACGCTGCGTCACAGCTTCGCCACGCACATGCTCGACGGCGGCGCCGATTTGCGTGTCGTCCAGGAGCTACTTGGCCACGAGAGTCTGGCGACCACCCAGATCTACACCCACGTTTCGCCGGCACGGCTCCGAGCCGCGTACACTGCTTCGCATCCCCGCGCGACAATGCCCAAAGACTCAGCTGAGTCCGACCGGATGAAGTCTGACCGTCGGACGGCGGATACAGACGGTTCGTCTGGCGGCGGTGAGTAGAACGGCAGTCCAGATCGCCGGGAGAGTCGTCCATCACTCAGGAGGTAGGTCGTGGCAGAGTCGTTCACGGGTGAGCCGCGCGAGCCGGGCTTGGGCCCCGTAGGCGCGCCTGTGAACGGACGAAGCGTCGATTTCGACCCGGACCTCGCCAGCTGGGACAGCCTCGTGGCCGGCTCGACTCCGGGCTCGTACCTTCAGACGAGCGCCTGGGCCGCGGTCAAGGCCCCGAACGGCTGGACGCCGCTGCGGTTCATCGGCACAGACGCGGGCGTTGCGCACGGCGCTCAACTGCTGCTCCGCAGGCCGCGACTGTTTCCGTGGGCCTTCGCCTATGCGCCGCGGGGCCCAATCCTGGAGAACTGGACGCCGGCAGCGGTCGAAGCATTCACCACCGATCTGCGGACGGCAGTCTCCCGCAGTCGCCGTCGCGTATCGCACGTTCGAATCGAACCCGAAATCGAGTTGAACGGGCCGATCGACGTCGATGGTGAGCTGCGCTCGGCCCTGCGCCGCAACGGCTGGCGCACGGCCACGCCCATCCAGCCGCCCCGGACCCGCCAGGTGGACCTGACGCCGGACGAAGCGGCACTCTGGGGCGCTCTGCGCAAGAAGTGGCGCCAATACGTGAACAAGGCCCGTAAGGCGGATATCCGCGTCGTGGATGCGGGCGTCGAGCGCCTGCCCGAGTTCTACGAGATCTATCGGGAGACGGCCCGGCGAGCCGGTTTCGTCATCCGGACTTATGGATCGTATCTTGGCGTCTGGAACGCCTTCGCCAAACTCGGCATGGCGCGGCTCCTCATCGCGGAGGGCCCTGACGGAGTTGGACTGGCGACTCTATTCCTGCTGCGAGTTGGCAATCGAGTCGTGGAGCCGTACGGCGGCATGACCGAGGTCGGCGCCCAAAGTCGAGCAAACTACTTGCTCAAGTGGGAGGCCATGCGGACGTCTCGCGAAGCCGGAGCGGTGAGCTACGACATGTGGGGCATCTCGCACGAGGGCATAGAGCATTTCAAGGCGGGCTTCGGCGGTCGCGAGATCAAGTACGTTGGGGCCTGGGATCTCGTTCTGGATCCCGCCGGCCGGTTGGCTTACGACTCGGCGCAGGTACTTCAGGATCGAATTGGCGCCTGGCGGCACGGAATCCTCAAGGTCAGAGGCCGACCACACGCAGTCGACGAATCGCCCGCAACGCCGGAGGCCGTCCCTCAGGAATCGGCCGAGTGACTATGTCCGGAGAGCGGGCCGGCGAGGCCCGGGAAGCTACAGACGCGGCGACGGCCAGGGAGTGGGATGGTCTCCTGGCGGCCGCGGAACCAACGGAACCCCGGCCACTTGGCGAGTTGATCGAGCGGTTGCGGGCTGGCGGACAGCTGATAGCGATCGAAGGGCGCGTGGATGGGGACGCGGCACCCGGGGCGGGCTCATCGGCTGGCGGCAGCGATCTGACGGTCCGCGGTGTGACGTACGACTCCCGACACGTGCTGGCCGAATCCCTGTTCGTGGCGATTCGCGGCGGCCGATCCGACGGCCACGACTTCGTCTCGGCGGCCGCCGAACGCGGCGCCGTGGCCGCCATCGTCGAGCGTGCCGTGCCCGGCCTCGCGGTTCCGCAACTCGTCGTCGCGGACACCCGCCGGGCTCTGGCGACGGCCGCCGCCTGGTGGTACGGGGATCCGAGCCGCGACCTTCTTGTCGTGGGCATCACCGGCACGGACGGCAAGACGACCACGTCGTTTCTGGCCACGGCCATGCTGGAAGCGGCGGGCGTTTCGACCGGTCTCAGCACAACCGTGGGTGGCAAGATCGGAGCGCTGCGACTCGCCAACCGCGAGCACGTCACGACGCCGGAGTCACCGGAGCTGCAGCGGCTGCTCCGCGCCATGGTCCTGGCCGGCAACTCGGCCGCGATAGTGGAGACCACCTCGCACGGCCTGGCCCTGTCTCGGGTGGCCGAGATCGACTATGACGTGGCCATATTCACGAATCTGAGCCACGAGCACCTGGAATTGCACGGTACGTTCGAGGCCTACCGAGACGCCAAGCTGAGCCTGTTCCGGGGGCTGGGCGGCGCCGCCGGCACAACCCGCGGCGGTGGCACGACCCGCGGCGGCGACCATGGCACGGCCGGCGGCCCGTACCGGCCGCGTGCCGCTGTCATCAACGTGGACGATCCGGCCGGGCCCATATTTGCGGCGGCGGCCCGAGACGCCGGTGCCAGCGTGATTGGCTACGGCGAGTCGGTCGGCGCCGAAGTCCGAGCCACGGCCGTGGCTGAGGGGCCGCGGTCGATGCACTTCGACGTCGTCACTCCCCGCTGGTCCGGGAGCGTGGAGCTGCGTCTCGCCGGCCGGTTCAACGTCCTCAACGCTCTCGCCGCCGTGGCTCTGGGCGAAGTCTTGGAGCTGGATCCGGAGCGGATTCGGACCGGGCTGGCCGCCGTGAGCGGGGTTCCGGGCAGGATGGAGCGCATCGACCGCGGCCAACCGTTCGGGGTGATCGTCGATTATGCCCACTCGCCGGCGTCGCTCCAGATCGTTCTGGAGGTGCTGGCGCCACTCGCAAGTTCGGGCGGCGGCGGGTTGATTGCGGTCTTCGGGTCGGCCGGGGAGCGAGACGTGCAAAAGCGACCGATGATGGGGCGCGTGGCCGGTGAACGCTGCCGCCTGGTGATCGTCACCGACGAGGATCCGCGCGGCGAACCGAGCGAGGCGATCCTGAACGAGATCGCGGCGGGGGCCGAGGCGGCGGGCCTGGTCCGCGGTCGGGGCCTGCACACGATCCCAGACCGCCGTGACGCGATGGACGCCGCTTTCGCGGCCGCCCGTCCCGGCGATGTCGTTCTACTTGCCGGAAAGGGCCACGAACAGACGATAATCATGGCCGGTGGGGCGGTACCGTGGGACGAGCGTAGCGAGGCGATCCAGGCACTGGCCCGCCTTGGCTATTCCAGCTAGTAGGTAGGCGGGCGAGCATGCGATCCTGTTTGATGCAACTGCTGATCACTGCGGCCGTCATCTTTGCCCTGCTGTGGTTCGGGCTGCCATTTGGGGCGAGCTGGCTTTCGACGAACGCGTTGAACGCGGCCGGATTCACCGGTACCGACACGAAGGTGGCAGTTTCGGCGACTCTGCCGCCCCGCATGCTCCTCGGTCATGCCGACAGCGTTCGGCTTACCTCCACAAAGGTGAGCGTCGGCGACCTGCACGCCGACGCGGTCGACGTGACGTTGACGAACGTGGAGTTGTTCGATCGGACCTTCAGCAGCGTTCACGGCAGCCTGAGCGGAGTCCGCGTTCCAACCACGACCGGCGACTTCATCACTGCCGAAACGGTGGCTCTCGACGGCACCGGTACCAACGCGCAATCGACGCTCACTCTGGCCAACTCGGAACTGGAGACGCTGGCGGCGACGCAACTCAAGGCCCAGAAGGTGCCCGTCACGAGCGTCAAGCTCTCGGCGCCGAACCTGCTGACCATTCGGGCTGCCGGCCAGACGAAGGTCGGTCACATCGTGGCCAAGGATGGGGCGATACAGGTCACGGTTGCGGGCTTCACGCCGTCGACGATGACCCTGATCCAGAGCGGCAACGGGAATCCCTTCCGCTTCACATCCGTGGCCGTAGGCACCACTTCCGTCACGCTGGTCGGGACGATCGACCTGCAGTCGCTCCTGGGTCTCTAAGCCACGATGCCGCTTTCGGGTTGCCGGCGAGTCGACTGGTAGACTCCCTTCGATGTCTGTAGAACCGCCCATTTCCTCGCCGGAAGCAGGCGAGCCGAGCCCGAAACCCAAATCGGCCCGGCTGCCGCTGGCCGACCGGCTGCGCCTGGGGCTGCAGGTACTGCCGACTCCCGAGACGCGCTTCCGTCACGTTCGCGACGCGGTTTCCAAGCACTACCCGCAGGCCGACCTGAGTCAGATGAGGCAGGCATTCGAGCTGGCGGAGGAAGCTCACCGGGGCCAGGCGAGGGTCACGGGCGAGCCGTACATAACCCATCCGCTCGCTGCGGCGCAGATCCTGGCGGACATCGGCATCGATCCGATCGCCGTCACAGCCGCGATATTGCACGACGTCCCCGAGGATTCGGACGTCTCTCTGGTCGAGCTGGAAGAGAAGTTCGGGGCGGAGGTCGCCTTGCTCGTCGATGGCGTGACGAAGCTGTCGAAGTTCAGCACCCACAGCCACGAGCAACAGCAGGCGGAGAACATCCGCAAGATGTTCCTGGCGATGGCCGACGACATTCGCGTCGTCCTGATCAAGCTCGCTGATCGCCTGCACAACATGCGCACTCTGTACGCGCTGCCGTCGGACAAGCAGACGCGCATCGCCCGCCAGACCCTGGAGATCTACGCCCCGCTTGCGGAGCGGCTCGGAATTTGGAGCGTGAAGTGGGAGCTCGAGGATCTGGCGTTCAAGACGCTCGAGCCCGAGTCCTACCGCGAGCTGGCCCGGACGCTGGATACTCGACGCAAGGGCCGCGAGGCGTTCATCCATCGCTCCATCGAGGCGCTCCGGCCGCGCTTGCGCGAGGCCGGCATCCAAGCCGAGCTGTCGGGGCGGCCGAAACATCTGTACAGCATCTGGAAGAAGATGCAGCGCAAGAGCGCCGATATCGGCGAGATCTACGATGTCTACGCCATCCGGCTCCTGGTCCCTGAGGTCAAGGACTGTTACGCGGCGCTGGGCGTCGTCCACTCGATGTGGCGTCCAATACCGAACCAATTCGACGACTACATCGCGGTCCCAAAACCCAACCTGTATCAGAGCCTCCACACGGCCGTGATCGCCCTGGACGGCCAGCCGCTCGAGATTCAGATCAGGACACAGGCGATGCACGCCGTGTCCGAAGTCGGCATCGCCGCGCACTGGCGGTACAAGGAAGGTTCCAAGTCCGATCGCGAATATGACGCCAAGCTGGCCTGGCTGCGCCAGGTCATGGACTGGCAGCGCGACGTTTCGGATGCCACCGAGTTCGTTGAGGGCGTGAAGCTCGACGTCTTCCAGGACCAGGTCTTCGTCTTCACGCCGAAGGGCGAGGTCAAGGACCTTCCGGCCGGAGCGACGCCTCTGGACTTCGCTTACCGCATCCACACCGACATCGGCCACCGCTGCATCGGCGCCAAGGCGAACAACCGCCTCGTGCCGCTGGATTACCGGCTGAAGAACGGCGACATCGTCGAGATCGTGACCACCAAAGCCGAGCACGGTCCATCGCGCGACTGGCTGAACATCGTTCGGACGAGCCACGCGAAAGAGAAGATCCGGCAGTGGTTCAAGCGTCAGGAGCGAGACGAGAACATCGTCCAGGGTCGAGAGGCGCTGGAGCGCGAGCTGCGCCGGCTGGCCCGAACGAACCTCCAGGCCGTCGGCCAGGAGCGAATCCTCGAGATCGCCAGGGTCTACAAGTACGAGAACCTCGACGATTTCTACGCCGCGATCGGCTACGGAGCCGTAGGCGCGCCGCAGATCGTCAGTAAGTTGGGTGTCACGGACGATGCCCAGCTAGCCCTTCCGCCGACGAGCCCGCCGCCCAGCCAATCCCGCCAGGGTGGCGTTCGGGTCAAGGGGGTAGGGGACCTTCTGATCAGATTCGGGAAGTGCTGCCACCCGATCCCCGGCGATCCAATCATCGGCTTCATCACTCGCGGCAAGGGCGTCACCGTCCACCTGCGCAGCTGTCAGACAGTGATCGGAGAGCGCGAGACGGCGCGGCTCATCGAGGTGGAGTGGGAGACGGCGGCGCAGCAGACGTACCCGATCTCGATCCGTGTCGAGGCGTACGATCGAACCGGCCTGCTGTCTGATGTCAGCCAGGTCTTGGCCGAAAACAAGGTCAACATTCTGGCGGCGACCGTCAACGTCACTCCAGACCACACCGCGATCCTGCGGGCGACGATCGAGGTCGCATCGGTCGCGCAACTGGCCAAAGTGATGAGCCGCCTCGAGCAACTCAAGGATGTCATCTCGGTCCAGCGCGACACGAACTAGGGCGAGTGCCGTCACGGACGCTCACGTCCGGCGCGCGGATGAGTAGGCCGGTCCGGTATAGTCAGGTGGCCGGTCGATTTCCGTTGTCGCGTGGCGATGTCGTAACTCGGGGAGATATTGGCTTCCGAGGGAGACGGTCAGAAGGAGGTTCGGGTGTCTGACGAGTTCATCTACCCCGAGGGGATCAACGTCGAAACCCTGAAGGCCCTGTTCGAAGAGGCCTATATGGAGGCTTCGATCGACACCGATGGCGATCTGATCGTCAAGGACAACTACCGCTGCTACTTGCGCCCCGACCCGGACGGACGACTGATCTCCATCTACGCGATCTTCGGCGCAAATCCGGATGCGACCCCGGAGGACAAGCTGGCTTACGCGAATCGGGTCAACGATCAGGTCAAGCTGATCCGGGGCTCGGTGTCGGGCAACGGCAAGTTCTTCTTCGACTACTACCTGTCGGTCGAGGGCGGGATTTCGAAACGGGCCGTAGTAATGTCGGTTCGGCGCTTCTTCTCCTGCCTCGGGTCCGCGCTGCGCGAGGACACGGCCAACGTCGTCGCGTAACGCAACTCTTGGTCGAACGGGAGCGGCGAGCCACAGGGCCCGCCGCTTTCGATTCCGCAGCCGCTAGACTTTCAGGTATGCCGTCATATCGAGCCCCTCGGGGCACCCGCGATCTGCTACCCGAAGCGCGCGCCGGCCTGAGCCGCCTGGAAGCGATTGCCCGCTCGCTTGCCGCCCGTTACGGCTATCGCGAGATGGAGATTCCGCTCTTCGAGCAGACCGCCGTGTTCGAGCGTGGTATCGGCGAGGCCACCGACGTGGTCGAAAAGGAGTTGTTCCGGCTGGCGCCGCGAACCGAAGATTCCGAGGCGTGGGCGCTGCGCCCGGAAGCGACGGCCGGCCTGGTCCGGGCATTCGTGCAGCACGGCATGCATACGCTGCCTCAACCGGTGAAGTTGACGGTGGTGGGGCCGATGTTCCGCTACGACCGTCCGCAGGCGGGTCGATACCGCCAGTTCTGGCAGTGGGACGCCGAAGTACTGGGGGACCAGGGTCCGGCCGTCGACGCGGAGCTGATAGAACTCGGCTGGCGCTTCTACAACGAAGCGGGCGTGAGTGGAGTGCAGGTGCTGCTCAACTCGATTGGCGACGCCGCCTGCCGCCCCGCATATCTCGAAAGCCTGACCGAATACTTCCGAGCGAACGCGCCGGTGTTGCCCGAGCTCGAGCGGCGGCGGCTGGAAACCAATCCGCTGCGCTTGCTCGATTCGAAGGATCCGAGCATGGTGGCCTTGATCGCGGCGGCGCCGAAGATCTCAGAGTGTCTGTGTGCGGATTGCGCCGCTCACTTCTCGGCGGTGAAGGCGCACCTCGACGCCCTCGGCGTCCCGTACCGAGTTGCGCCGATGCTCGTGCGCGGCCTGGACTACTACACTCGCACCGCGTTCGAGTACTACCGCAGCGGCGCCGAGGGACAGCAGCAGGCACTCGGCGGCGGCGGCCGTTATGACGGCCTCGTGGAATTGCTCGGCGGCCGAGCTACGCCCGGCATCGGCTTCGCCCTCGGCCTCGACCGCGTACTGCTGGCGCTCGAGGAAAGTGGCGTCGAGGCCGTGCGAGAGGCGCCGCCACTGGCCGTTGTCACCGGCGCCGACCCGGCCGATACGGTCACTCGTCTACGAGTGGCGTCGCTGCTGCGCGGGGAGGGACTGGCGGTTCGCGTCGAACTGGCGCCGCGGAAATTGAGCCGGCAGCTCGAGACCGCGTCCAAGGAACATGCCCACTTTGCAGTCATCATCGGCGACGAGCTGGCAGAGGGGAACGTCCAGCTCAAGGACCTGGAGGCGGGCACGCAACGTCTCGTGCCGTTGTCGGACCTGGCCCGTGAACTGGCCCGCGCGGCGAAGAGCCACCATCACGGATAGGGGAGAACAGCGAGCCGCGATCACGACCCGCCGGCCCGGGGGCACGATTGGCTGCGCTGTGATCCCGTCCTGGAAGTCCAGCGAATACTGGATGGCGGTCGGGTGTGGGCCGATGCTGATGAAGGTGGGGGGGCCATGAGGCTGGCGGCGATCGGTAGCGCACTTTGCGGCGTGGTACTGGCCGCCGCTCTGGCCGGGTGCGGCACGGCGTCGTCGGCATCTGGAGTGGCGCCCAATCTGCCCGGGACGCCCGGTCATTACGACGACGGTGAGGTTTCCTTCGACTACCCGGCTGGCTGGCCCGTGGATGCCGGCTCGTATGAGAACGGCGGTGTCATGAAGGTGCTGGCTGTATTTGGCGACGGAACATGGCGTGCCGGATGCCTGCCGGTCTCTGCGGGCGACTATCCAAACTGTGGACCGGACGGGTTCCAGGTCACCGGGACTCAGATGATCGTCAGGGTCTACCGCTGGTGGGGCGGGCCCGCCGTGCCGTGCCGTGGCGACGTTCAGGCGAACGCAACGTTCGGTAGCAACGCGGTGCGCAGCGTCTCCCAGGGCTCCACGTCCTCATGGGAGATCCGCCTTCCCGGCAACGAATTCGGGCAATCGAACAACATCTTCGTCGAGGCTCATACGACGTCGGCGGCGCAGCTCGCGACGGTGGAGGCTCTGGTGGCGAGTACCCGCCTGACGCCAGGCGACATCGGCACGTCGAACTGCGCGGGCTGGACGCCAAGCCCGTCGACCGCGGACTGACCCACCGACGACACTGGCCGATGCTGCCGTGCGCGCTGCAGGCCCGCGTTCCGGTACCATCACAGGCATGAGCAAGCCCAGTCCTTCGTCGATCTCGCCCGAGGCCGCGTTCGGTCTCGCCACGCCGTATCGGGATGTCACGTGCGGCGAGTTGCGGGCCGCCGACGCCGGACGCGAGGTCCGGGTCTCCGGGTGGGTACATCGACGCCGCGACTACGGCGGTCTCCACTTCATCGACCTTCGCGATCGCTACGGGCTTACGCAGATCGTCTTCAACGAGGCCGAGGCGCCGGAAGCGGCCGAGATTGCGGCCAGGGTCCGTAACGAGTTCGTTCTCGAGGTTCGCGGCATCGTCGCCCTGCGACTCGACGGCACCGCCAACGCCAAGCTGGCCACGGGCGACATCGAGGTCAAGGCTGCGTCCGTGACGGTCTTGAGTGAGTCCGAGACCCCGCCCTTCTACATCAACGAACCGGACGCCCCGGTGGACGAGAACCTGAGACTTCGCTACCGCTATCTGGACATCCGGCGCCGGCCGATGGTCGAGCGGCTGATGCTGCGCTCGCGAATGGTCCAAGCGATTCGCGAGTGCCACCACCGCGCGGGCTTTATCGAGATCGAGACGCCCATATTGCTCAAGTCCACTCCTGAGGGCGCCCGGGACTTCATCGTGCCCAGCCGCCTGCAGCCCGGTTCCGTGTATGCCCTGCCGCAGAGTCCCCAACAGCTGAAGCAACTGCTCATGGTCGCGGGCATGGACCGTTACTTCCAGATTGCCCGCTGCTTCCGCGACGAGGATCTCCGCGGCGACCGACAGCCGGAGTTCACCCAGCTGGACCTGGAAATGAGCTTCGTCGACGAACAGCGGGTGATGGACTTCGTCGAGGCCATGATCCTCGAGGTGAGCAAGTCGGTCGTTCCGGACCGTCAGATCCAGCAGGTGCCGTTTCCACGGATCGACTACCACGAGGCCATGGAACGCTACGGCTCCGACAAGCCGGACATTCGTTTCGGGCTGGAACTTGTCGATCTGGCGCCCTCAATCACCGCCCTGCCAGGCAGGGGCGAAGGCCTGACCGGTTTCCGCGTCTTCGACGAGGCACTCGC
Organism: Chloroflexota bacterium; assembly: GCA_003158875.1. Classification (GTDB taxonomy): domain Bacteria; phylum Chloroflexota; class Limnocylindria; order Limnocylindrales; family CSP1-4; genus Fen-1039. Next base: position 8,920 of record PMLK01000090.1, on the reverse strand, counting down.
GGCGGGTGGCCGCGTGAAAGCGATCGCGGCCCCCGGCATGGCCGACTCGAGCCGCTCTCAGATAGATGAGCTGGTCGGGTTCGCGAGGCGGTTCGGGGCAAAGGGCCTGGCCCATGTCTCAGTCGGAGCTGACGGCGCGGGTGCGTCGCCCATCGCGAAGTTCCTCGGTGAGGACGGCATCGCGGCGATCGTCAAAGCCGCCGCCGCCGTGGCCGGCGACTTGATCCTGATCGTCGCCGACGCGGATCACGACGTAGTGGCGGACGTTCTGGGCCGCCTGCGCCAGGAACTGGGATTGCGGCTCGGTCTGGCGGACGAGAACGTGCTCGCCTATTGCTGGGTCTACCACTTCCCCATGTACCACTGGGACGCGGAGAAGTCGCGCTGGGACGCCACGCACAACCCGTTCAGCGGGGTCGTGCCCGAGGACGTTGAACTGCTCGTGACCGAATCCGGAGATCCATATGCGCCGTCGCACCAGGATCCGGCCGGCCGCGCCAGGGCCATGCAGTACGACGTGGCTCTCAACGGCTGGGAGCTGGGCGGCGGCTCGGTTCGAATTCACAAACGCGAGCTACTGGAGCGCAGCTTCGCCCTGCAGGGCTACTCGCTGGAACAGATGCACGAACGGTTCGGCGGAATCCTGGAAGCCTTCGACTACGGCGCGCCGCCGCACGGCGGCATCGCCATGGGGATAGATCGATGGGCGGCGTTGCTTACCCACCAGACGAACATCCGCGAAGTGATGGCTTTCCCCAAGACGCAGTCCGGAGCCGATCCGATGCTCGGTGCGCCCTCCGAGCCGGAGCCGGAGCAGTACTCTGAACTGGGTCTGCGGTTCGTGGGAGTCCAGTCTTCGTCGACGCCAGTCAAGCCGCAGTAGATCGGGCGGAGGCGTCCAATGTCCGAGAATATGGTCCGGTGCGGACGGTGTCATGAAGTCTTCGACACCGAATTGGGTCCGTGCCCCAAGTGCGGAACGCCGTACAAGGCCCCGGCCATCCAGGCGCCGTTCGAAGGCCTATTCACGGAGAGGTATGGCGCGGCGGCTCCGGAACCGGTTGCGCCGGGTGCCCCCGTGGCGCCCAGGGGAAGGGACCGGACCACCTACCTGATTTGGGGCGGCGTCGGTCTGATCTCGGCGGCGGTCGTCCTGGCCCTGCTCTTCTCGCTGGGCCTGACCGGCGGACTCGGCGCCACACCAGGACCAGTGCATGAGGTGGCTCCGGCGGCGCTCCCAGCGGCCACTCTTCCGCCAACGGTGGAGAGCACGTTGAGTCAGCTCAACGACGTCGATTTCAGCGCCCACGTGACAATCGACGGCCGCATCGTCATGACGGCCGAGGCCGGCGGCAAGGCTCAGACGATAGTCGTGCAATTCGACGGCATCGTCTCCGGGGGAAATCAGTGGGGCACCCTGAAGGTCGGGTCCAAAGTCCAGGAGATCATGGTCGTAAACGGCGACGCCTACGTTCGTACGCCGCCAACCGGCAAGTGGTCCGGTGTCACAACCGTCCCGTCGTACAAGATCATCTGCCCCCTCTTCGGTCTCAAGGACGACAACTACCTGGCCATGGCCGGCCAGGAAACTGTCGCGGGTCAGGCCTTGAACCACATGAGGTCCACGCACTGGTGGAGCCCGGAGCTTTCGCGCCTGGCTCTCTACGACCTGTCCAGTCTTCGGCTCACGCCGGACGTCCAGAGCCTGGATATCTGGTCCAAGGCGGACGGCACCCCGGTTAGCGCGACCTACGATGGCACGAACATGGCCGGCAACACGACTCTGTTCGGGCTTCACGTCGAATACAAGTTCAGCGACGTGGGAGTGGCGCAGACGATCGCCGCTCCGGGGGCTGGCTGGACCAGCTCGCCGGGGCCGAACTACGGTTCGTCCGCCAGCCCGGTGCCCTCGGCAAAGTAGCGGGCGATCCTAGCGAAGACCTTCGGCAGTCGGGGCCGCCGGCCGTGGCGGGCCCTGATACTCGGGCAAACCGGCTCGCGGCGTGGAGATGTCACTCACGATGCCCGGGTCGCCGAGTTCCAGCGAGTGGCAAGGGAACCCGGCCGCGCCCAGCGCGTCGACGGCATCGCCGGCGGGCATGTTGGGCAACGCGGCCAGCCGTTCATCCGCTGTCGCGGGGATGAGAATCGGGAAGCCGGCACTGCCCAAGAAGGCCGGCCGAACGATCCGTTCCGTGTCGGTACCGTGCGATTCCACGAGCGACGTGACCGTTTCGGGATCCACCCAGGCATATCGGATCGGCCACAACAAACCGGCCGTGGCCTCGCCGACGGCGGAGCGAGCGGCTCGCTGGCCGTGTATGAACCAGGCCACTACGCGTGGCTCGTCCGGGCCGGGCCGAGTGATGGTTACGGGCAGTCCGGCCAGAGCGTCGACAAGGGCCGCGTCCGTGGCCTCGGTTACGACGATAGTGGGCAAGGCGCCGCCGGACCACGCGGCGTGGGCCACGCGACGGATTGCCGGTTCGCCGTCGGCATCGGCCAGTGCGGCGGCCATATCGGGGACGAGAAGGATCGCGGCGACGGTCATATGGCTGAGTCTAACGCCGGCCTGCTGTGACCACGAGGGTAGCTCCGGGACGTTGCGGCGGCCGTTCCCGCCAGTCTGTGCGACAATTCGCCTGCCCATGAGTGATTCGCCCCGTTCAACCACGCCCTTCGAACTCGAGCACGGCGGCCAGGTACGTGCCGGCGATGCCGCCACGTCCGTGCGGAACGACATCCGCAACGTCGCCATCGTGGCCCATGTCGACCATGGCAAAACCACGCTCGTCGATGCCATGCTCAAGCAGGCCGGCGCCTTTCGTGCCAATCAGGTCGTCGTCGAGCGAGTCATGGACTCCAACGATCTGGAGCGCGAGAAGGGCATCACGATCCTGGCCAAGCAGACGGCCGTCGACTACGACGGCATTCGTCTCAACATCGTCGACACTCCAGGCCACGCCGACTTCGGTGGTGAGGTCGAACGCAGCCTGAACATGGTCGACTCGGTGCTGCTCCTCGTGGACGCAGCCGAAGGCCCGCTGCCGCAGACGCGCTACGTGTTGCAGAAGGCCATGTCGCATCACCTCCCGGTCGTGGTGGCGATCAACAAGATCGATCGTTCGGACGCCCGGTCTGAGGAAGTCCTCGACGACGTTTACGAGCTGTTCATGGATCTGGGCGCCGACGAGAAGCAGATCGACTTCCCGGTCGTCTACACCAACGCCAAGACGGGCACCTCCACGATGAACCTCGCCGACGAAGGCACGGACCTTCGGCCGCTATTCGAGCTGCTCATCGAACACACGCCGGCGCCGCGCTTCATCCCGGATCACCCGCTTCAGCTGCTCGTGACCAACCTCTCGGCCAACGACTACGTAGGCCGGATGGCGATCGGCCGGGTGTGGAACGGCACGATCAAGCTCGGCGGCAAGATCGTGATACTGCGCGAGGAAGCCGAATCGACCGACGGTTCGATCGAGCCGGGCCGAACGATAACCCTGACCGGCACCGTGACGACTCTGACGACTGCGCACGGCATCGAACGAGTCGATATCGCCGAAGCGGGTCCGGGCGACATCGTGGCCCTGGCCGGAATTCCCGACGTCACGATCGGCGACACGATCACCGATCCGAGCGATCCGCGGCCGATGGAACGCCTCGATCTCGACGCCCCGACCCTGAGCATGACCTTCGGCGCCAACACGTCGCCGCTTTCGGGCCGCGAGGGCAAGTACGTCACCAGCCGCCACATCCGCCAGCGACTCGAGCGCGAAGTCCTGGGCAACGTATCGATCCAGTTCGAGCCCACCGAGTCGGCCGACACTTACGAAGTCCTGGGGCGCGGCGAGTTGCAGCTGGCCATCCTCATCGAGCAGATGCGCCGCGAGGGCTACGAGCTGCAGGTCAGCCGGCCCGAGGTCATCCTCAAGACCGTGGGCGGTGAAACGCACGAGCCGTATGAGCGCATCACAGTCGATATCCCGCCCGAGTTCATCGGCCCCGTTCAGGCAGCTCTGGCGGACCGTAAGGGTCGCCTGGAGCAGATGAGCACCGACGCCGACGGCCGCGTCCGGATGGAATACGTCATTCCCGTCCGCGGCCTGATCGGCTTCCGCGGCCAGTTGCTTACCGACACGCGTGGCACGGCCCTGATGCACCAGATCGGCGAGGGCTACGGCCCGTGGGCCGGCGAGGTCACCCACCGCACCAGCGGCGTCCTCGTCTCGGACCGCCAGGGGACATCGAACGGTTACGCGCTCTACAGCCTGCAGGAGCGCTCGGAGCTGTTCATCGGCTCCGGCGAGGACGTCTACGAGGGCATGATCGTGGGCGAAAACGCCCGCGTCGAGGACATGGACGTCAACGCCACCAAGGAGAAGAAGCTCACCAACATGCGGACCCACTCGCACGACGAGGCGATCCGCCTGACTCCGCCGCGGGAGTTGACGCTCGAGTCCGCGATCGAGTTCATCGGCGCCGACGAGCTGGTCGAGGTCACGCCCAAGTCCATCCGCCTGCGCAAGCGAATCCTATCCCAGCACGACCGCCGACGAGCGGCCGGCAAGGAATACGAGATGCGAGTCTCGGCGGAGAAGGACAAAGACTAGGGGAGCGGGCGGGCGCCAACAGGTCCTGGCTGCTGCTGAAGGGCGCCTGGGCGCCTCGCTCTGCGGCCCGATGAGCGGTTCATTCGGGCGGGATCGGGGCCCGGCGTACAATCGCGGCGATGACGATCTATCTCGACCACGCCGCCACCACTCCGCTGCGGCGCGAAGCCCTCGAGGCCATGCTGCCGTACCTCACGGAGCAGTTTGGCAACGCCTCCTCGCTCCACGGACCGGGCCGCCGTGCGCGTGCCGGTCTCGACGAAGCCCACGAGAAGGTCGCGAGTGCCCTCGGCGCCACGCCCCGCGAAATCGTGTTCACCTCGGGCGGGACCGAGGCGAACAACCTGGCCATCAAGGGTGCGGCCTGGGCCGGCAAGACGCGCGGTCACCGCATCGTCATCTCGCAGGTCGAACACCATTCGGTCGGTCACACGGTCCGCTATCTGGAGAAGTTCGGGTTCGAGGTCGTGGAGGTTCCGGTCGATCGATTCGGGCGTGTCGATCCGGACGAACTCGATCGGGCTCTCAACACCAAGACGATTCTGGTCTCGGTGATGATGGCCAACAACGAAGTGGGCACGGTCCAGCCGATGGCGGACATCGCCGAGCGGGTCCGGCGCTACAAGGGCGTGCTGCTGCATACCGATGCCGTGCAGGCGGCGCCGTATCTGCCGATAGACCTGGACGAGCTCGATGTGGATCTGCTGTCCATTGCGGCGCACAAGTTCGAAGGTCCCAAGGGAGCGGGCGCGCTCTTCGTCCGGCACGGAACCAACTTGCTCGTTCAGCAGCAGGGCGGAGCCCAGGAGCGCTATCGTCGAGCCGGGACGGAGGACGTGGCCGGGGCGGCGGGGATGGGCCGGGCACTGGAGCTGGCCGTCGCCGAGCGCGACGAAACCACGGCCCGGATCGGGGAGCTGCGTACGGCGCTGATGTCCGCAGTGGGCGTCGACGCCGCAGTCCAGATGACGGGCCATCCGACGGAGCGATTGCCGGGTATCGCGTCGTTCGTCGTTCCGGGGCTCGACGGTACCGCGCTGACTATCGCGTTGGATCTGGCGGGCGTCGCGGCTTCGACCGGATCCGCGTGCGTGAGCGGCTCGAATGAAATCAGTCACGTTCTGACGGCGATGGGCTACGCGGACGACGAAGCTCGAGGTGCGTTGCGCTTCTCATTGGGCCGCACGACGATCGCCGAGGAAGTGACTCAGGCAGCCGACCTGATCGTCAAGACGATCGCTCATCAGCGCGAAGCGGCCACGAAGCTTGCCGGCGCGATGCCGGTGCTGAAGGCCGATGCAGCGGCCGCGGAGCGCACTGGGGTATCTGCCGGGTGACGGCCTCGAGCAACCGCAAGACTCGCGTTCTGGTGGCCATGTCGGGCGGCGTCGACTCGTCCGTCGCGGCCGCGCTCGTGAAGTCGGCCGGCTACGAGGCCATCGGCGTGTGGATGCGTCTGTCGGAAGTCGCCGACAGCTACTCCGAATTCAAACGCAGCTGCTGCTCGCTCGATGCGGCCGAAGACGCGCGCCGCGTCGCCTCTCAGCTCGATATCCCGTTCTACGTCCTGAACCTGGAGAAGGAGTTCGACGCCGGGGTATTCCAGCCGTTCATGAAGGCCTACCTCTCGGGCCGAACGCCCAGTCCCTGTGTCGATTGCAACTCGGTGGTGAAGTTCGGGGCGCTGCTGGGTCGCGCGCGCCAGATGTACGACTGCGAATTCGTCGCCACGGGGCACTACGCCCGGGTCGCGGCGCCGGGCAGGGACGGCGGCGGAGCGTGGGGCGAGGCCGACGGTGGTGCGCCTGATGGTACCAGCGGCGGGCGTGCGCCCGACGCCACGTACCGCCTGCTCCGCGGCCGCGACTCGACCAAGGATCAGGGCTACTTCCTGTACGGTCTCGGTCAGGAGGAACTGGCTCACACGCTGTTTCCTCTGGGCGACATGATCAAGGTTGAGGTTCGCGAAAGGGCGCGGTCAATGGGCATGGCCACGGCCGACAAGCGCGACAGCCAGGAGATCTGCTTCGTGCCCAAGGGCAACTACCGCGACGTGCTGCGCGAGCGGGCAGGTTGGACCCCTGAGCCGGGGCCCGTGATAGACATCGACGGTCGGCAGGTTGGTGAGCATGCCGGGGCGGCCGGTTACACGATCGGCCAGCGCCAGGGAACCGGGGCCATCGTCGGCGAACCGCGCTACGTATGGAAGATCGACCCGGGCCGGAACATCATCAAGGTGGGACGGCGCCAGGACCTCGAAACGCGCGAGTTCGACATCGAGGCTGTCACGTTCGTGGCTGGGCAGCCGCCGCTGGGCGGGGAGAAGAGCGGCGGTGAGAAGAGCGGCGGTGAGAAGAGCGGCGGTGCGGATGCAGCCGTCGCAGGCCCAGCATTTCGGGCGGAGGTCCAGATCCGGCATCGCGGCCGCGTGGCCGCGGCAACGGCGACGCTTATGGCCGGTGGCCGCTGGCGCGTGACCACCGACGAAGCGGTTTGGGCGGCAGCGCCGGGTCAGGCCGCCGTGTTCTTCCACGACGACGTCGTGCTGGGCGGCGGGCGCATCGTTCGTCCGGACACCGCCGACTGATCCACGAGCAACGAATCGAGTTCGACCGACGTTGGAGGTTGCAATGACCACGCTCCCAGATCGACCAAATATCGCCCTGGTTGTGATCGATGTCCAGAAGGGAGTCGTTGTCGACGCCTATCGGCGGGACGCGGTCATCGCCAACGTCGGGACTCTCGTCGATAAGGCTCGGGAGGCTGGGGTGCCCGTTGTGTGGGTTCAGCACTCCAGTGAGCAGCTGGTTGCAGGGACGGAGGAATGGGAGTACGTCGCGGAGCTGAAGCGTCTGCCGTCGGAACCGTTGATCGCCAAGACGTTCGGCGACTCGTTCGAGGACACCGACCTGGAGCGGGTGCTGGCGGAAGCTGGAATCGGCCGCCTGGTCGTGGTCGGCGCACAAACAGACGCCTGTATCAGATCCACGATCCACGGCGCACTGGTGCGTGGCTACGACGTGACGCTCGTCGGCGACGCGCACACGACTGAGGATCAATCCGCGTGGGGCGCTCCGCCGCCGGACAAGGTCATCGCCCACACGAATCTCTACTGGCGATACCAAAGAGCGCCGGGCCGCACCGCTGGGGTCGCCGACACGAAGGACGTGACGTTCGGCAACTGAGTCCTGCCGGCCGCGTGTCCGCGAGCGTGGTGGCGGCCGTGGCGGTCGAGGCGGTGGCCGCGAGCCATTCATTGCTGGCTACGCCCGCGGCATCTGCGCCTGCACGCACAGTTCAGCGGCCGAGAGCCCGCCATCTCTGTGGCCGCACACCCCGCGTCGTCGGCCGAGCCCACGGCATCTGGTCAAACTCTCCTGTCTGGGGAGTTGGAGGAGACCGGGCTGCCTGTGGCCGGGGAATCGGCCACGATTGGGCCCCGGAGCGTGGATTGACCTCCCGCCCGGCCCTGTTCTGAGCGTGGCCTCGGTAGTGTGCAGTGCCGCCGGGTGGCCAGTACCCGGTCGGGGGCCGCGGTCGGATGGCTAACTTTCCCCACACTCACGTTTGACCAGAAAGCAATGCCGGATTGGGCACCTCGTTCCGGGCGCGTGAAGAGCGACCCGAGTGATCGGCCATCCAGAGGGAGCCCGGAAGTCAGCATAGTTCGATGTTCGGCGACCCTGCGCCGGTTGGTCTTGGAGTCGGCGACCAGCAGCCACGTGCTGACCGGGCCGGCCCTCCAACCGCGCAGCGCAGCAATCCGCGGCGCCAGGCGTCGTTTCCGGTCAAGCGTTCCGATCAACTCGTCCACATCGACGATCGCGGTCTTGAGCTCGATGACGACCAGTGAACCCGTGGCCTCGTGCCACGAGAGCAAGTCGACGATACCTCGCTCGCCGTATATCGAGAACGAGACCTCGGCAGCGACGATCCAACCCGGCCTGCGGGCCACCCACGCGGCCACGGCCTCGCCGAAGATTGCGTGTCGGGCGTTGATGACGCGCTCGAATTCACCGCCCCGGGACTTGGGAGCGGTCTCGAGCACAACGCCCAGCTTGGCCGCCACTCTTCGAATCACGCCCAGCGCTGAGCAGTCGAATTCGCCGTGTTCGAAACGCGACACGATCGATGCCGAGACGCCCGCTTGGGCGGCCAGATCGGCCTGGCGCATGCGGCGTTTCATCCGCGCCGCCCGCAATCCCAGGCCGAGTTGGAGATCGTTCATCGACCGCATGATGAGAGGCGTCACTTAGCGCGGGCTTATCGGCCGCCGCCCGCCGCCGCGCCGCCCGCCGCGCCGCCCG
>PMLK01000027.1 GCA_003158875.1 Chloroflexota bacterium | reverse complement strand
ATAGAGCGGCCGCCTTCTAAGCGGAAGGTCGGGAGTTCGAGTCTCCCCGGGGGCGCCACCTCAGCGTGGCGAAGCCAGCGTTCGCGTCGCGCGAGTGGCCAAGTCCAGAGCCGCTTCGATGGCGTCGCGCTGCTGCTCAGCTGACATTCCGTACCAGGGCACCCCGAATACCACTCGATCGGCGATTCCCGCCCATGCCCCCAGCCTGTCGAGAGCCTCGTCCGGCCGCCCCGCAATCGCTATGGCGTCGAGCAGGTCGTCGTCGATCAACTCCGCCATCCGGTCGCGATCACGGTTCACGAACGCCCGCCGCAGGTCGCGCGGCAAGTCCGAGCGGCCGTGGAGGGACAGGATCGCTTTGTAGGACGGCGTCGTGGCGTAGAACGCGATCTGGAGCCGGGCCGCTCGTCTGGCCGCGTCCGCGTCGTCGCCGATCGAGACCATCGCCATCGACGTGATGGGGCACGCATCGGCCGCGCGCCCGGCCCGCGCCAGGCCCTCGTCGACGCACGGCCGCACGGCCTCTCGCAGATAGAGTGGCGATGCCAGTGGGTGGCCGAGAAGCCCGTCGGCGACCTCACCGCAGATTCGGGACATGACCGGACCGACTGCGGCCAGCAGGATCGGCGTGTCGCGCCGCTCCGGACGGAGAGGGCCGTGGAAGGTCGGCATCGTGATGCGGTAAGCCTCACCCTCGTGCGTGACCGCCTCGCCGCGATTTGCGGCCCAGACTGTTCGGACGGCCTGGACGTATTCGCGCATCTGTGGTCCGGGCCGGGTCACGCTTACGGAAAAGCGCGCCTCGAGGACGCGTTTCACCTGCGGTCCGAGGCCCAGCATGAACCGACCGTCGGACATCTCGTCGAGGTCCCAGGCGGTCATCGCAGTCACGGTGGGGGAGCGGGGGAACGCCAGCGCCACGGCGGTCCCGACGCCGATCGTGGCCGTTGCCGAGATCGCGGCCCCAGCCTGGACCAGCGCCGTCCGATCGAGTTCGGCCACCCAGACCGATTCGACGCCGGCGGCCTCTGCCCTGGCTGAGAGTGTCGATACCTCTTTCAGTGTGCCGCCAACGGCAAGGCCTATCTTCATCAGGCGACTCTATCGCCTCGGGCCGGCGCCCGTGGAGTGGCTGAGCGGGTTAGGATTGGCCTTGCTCGACCCGGTCAGACCCGAGTCGAGTTTCGATTGAGTGAGGTCTTCGATGCGGCTGCGGCTAAGGACGGGGCTCGGGGTGATGGCGATCGCGGCCGTCGTCACGTCCGCCGGCGCCTATTGCACGCCGTCGCCCGCGGCCGCTGCGTGGTATCCGGTGAACGCCGCCGCCCTGAACGCAACAGACACGGACTACCTGACCGCCGATCTGCCGGCCCCTGTCACGGCCACTGGGACCACCGCCGGCACCACGACCGGGCTTGCCGACGCGGCTAGTGCGCCGCTGTCGCTGTCCGCCGCTCCGCTCGGAACGTTCGTGACCAACGAGGAGCCGCTCCCGAGCTGCGCCTACCAGGAAGTGCAGACGGCCCTTACCGCGCAGAGCGACTACGCCCTGACCATGCTGGACTCAACGTACGCTCTGAGCGCCTCGTACCAGCCTGCCGGGCTGGTTCAGGCAAGCGCCGCGGGCTTGAACTCACGTGAACTCATCCGTTCGATCGTGATTCCGGATCTCAAGCGCATGGAAACGGCCGCGCGAGCCGCGGGCGCCCCGCTGGGTATAGCGTCGGCCTACAGGAGCTATCAGAACCAGTACACGACGTTCCACCATTGGGTGAACGTGCAGGGCTACGCCGCGGCCCTCATCTCGTCGGCGCGCCCCGGCCACTCCGAGCATCAGCTGGGCACGGTAATCGATTTCAAGGCTCGGGGCGGCGCCGATCCTTGGACGATGAAGGATTGGGCCAAGTTGACGAGCGCCGGGCAATGGCTGGCGGCGAATGCCTGGAAGTACGGGTTCGTTATGAGCTATCCGCGTGGCCAGACGGCCAAGACGTGTTACGAATACGAACCGTGGCACTACCGCTACGTTGGAATGGCGGAGGCAGCGGCCGTTAGAGCCTCGGGCTTGACTCTGCGGGAGTGGCTTTGGGAGCACCAACCGAATCCCGAGGTCCCCAGCCCGTAGTCGGGAAGTCAGGCCGTGGCGCCGCAGCGCGGGCATACCAGCTTGCTGAGCGTACAGTCGAACCCGCAACTGACGCCGCGCCGGCAGGAATCGCACTTGGGATTGTCGTGCTCCGCCAGCGCGACCTCGCCGCAGCGGTCGTACCAGATGCCCCGGCCGGCGCGGCGCAGGCGATCGCCGCCGCTCTCCATGTAGCGGAAGGAGCCCCGGAACTCAACGACGCTGCTCATCGGATTGACGATACAACATGCGATCCGGTTCGGGTCCACTTCCGGTCGAGGTTTCATCGCCGCTAGGTGCGGGCAACGGAGCGGGCCTGAGGCCGCCCGCCTCGAAATGATCGGAGGTGCTACCTTCTAGGCAGGTCGCGGCTGGTTCGTCGGTCGTCGCCCTGGCCGGCATAATCGCGGCCTCGGCCGCATTTCGCAGCGGGGTAGTCGTTCCGCATGAGCAAGCCCTGGCGCGGCTGTCTGATCGAAATCGTCGAGACCGTTCTGCTGACCGCGATCATCTTCTTCGTGGTCCAGCACTTCGTCGCGCAGCCATATCAGATCCTGGGAATCTCGATGGAGAACACGCTGCAAGACAGCCAGATGGTCCTCGTAGACAAGCTGTCGCCCAACCTGATCGACTATCGGCGCGGTGACGTCATCGTCTTCGCTCCGCCGCCCGGTCACCTCGAAGGCGGTAAGGACGTGCCATTCATCAAGCGCCTTATCGGCCTGCCGGGCGATGTAGTGGTCATCAAGAGCGGCTCTGTCTTCGTAAACGGGGCCAAGCTTGACGAGCCCTACGTGTTCACCGATGACGGTTCGGGAACACAGGCCCACGCTGCCGGCCTCATGGATGGGAACGTCATCACCTCCCGGGTTTGCACTTCGACCGGCAGTCTCAAATCGACCGATGCGACAATCACCTGCCGGGTTCCCGAGGGCGACTTCTTCGTAATGGGCGACCATCGCAACGAGTCGACCGACTCCCGAATATTTGGTCCGATCCCCAAGTCAACGGTCATTGGTCGAGCCTTGCTCCGCTACTGGCCCATGACGCAACTGGCATGGGTTTCCCAGGCTCAGTACGCCGACGTCCCGAGTCCCGTGCCCACGCCGGTATCCGCACCTAGCCCCTCGCCCGTTCCATCGGCTGCCCGGTAATGGCATCCCGCTGGCGAGGGTGTCTCGTCGAGATAGTCGAGACGGTCCTGCTGACCGCCATCATCTTCTTCGTTACCCAGAACTTCATCGGCGAGCCGTACCAGATCTTTGGTCCGTCGATGGAGAACACGCTCCAGAACGGCCAGATGGTTCTGGTGGATAAGATCTCGCCGCGGCTCACAGGCTACCGACGCGGCGATGTGATCGTCTTCGATCCACCACCAGGCTACCTCGAAGACGGCAAGAAGGTTCCGTTCATCAAGCGTGTGATCGGGGTGGGCGGCGACCTGATCGCGATCCACGATTCCCACGTCTATGTAAACGGCGTGGAGATCAACGAGCCGTACACGTTCTCAGACGGTGCGCAGGGGACCAACGCCGAGGCCGGCCCGGACGGCGCGCAGCCTATGGACGGGCTTGCGGGCGGTTCCGAAGCTTGCAAGTCGACGGCGCAACTCTTGACCTGCCGGGTCCCCGACGGCGACCTGTTCGTGATGGGCGACCATCGCACCGAGTCCACGGACTCGCGAGTGTTCGGCACGATTCCGAAATCCACGGTCATCGGCCGGGCGTGGCTGCGCTACTTGCCGCTATCGGATTTCGGTTGGGTATCGCCTGCGCAATACGACGGCGTCCCAGGTTCCTCGACCAATGCCACGGCATCCCCCGACGCCACCGCGGCGCCGAGCGGCTCCTAGTAGTCGGGCAGGACCGACTCACCGAACATCAGGTACTTGTCGACTGCTCGGGCGGCGTTGCGGCCTTCGTTTATGGCCCACACCACGAGCGACTGGCCACGTGAGCAGTCGCCCGCCGAGAATACGCCGGGCGCCGTGGTCATGTAGTCCTGGTCGTGGATGATGTTGCCGCGGTGATCGAGCTTGCAGCCGAAGGCGGCCGGGAGCTGCGGCGCGGGACCGACGAAACCCATGGCGATCAGCACGAGATCGGCCGGGGAAGACTGCTCCGAGCCGGCGGCCTCTCTAATCTCGGGTCGGGCGCCCGGAGTGTGGACCCATTCGATTTCAACCGTCTCGATCGTCTTGACGGCCCCCGAGGCATCGCCGACGAGCTGGCGCGTATTGACGAGGTAGCGTCGCGGATCGGCGCCCCACAGCGCGGCAGCTTCCTCCTGACCGTAGTCGAGCTTGTAAACCTTGGGCCACTGCGGCCAGGGGTTGTCCGTGGCGCGTGTCTCCGGCGGCTTGGCCATGATTTCCAGCTGAGTAATGCTCGTTGCGCCCTGGCGAATTGCCGTCCCGACGCAGTCGGTGCCGGTGTCCCCGCCGCCGATGATGACGACGTTCTTGCCCGCGGCCGAGATGGACGGCTTCCCGCCGCTCAGGACTGCCCTGGTGTTGTCCACCAGGAATTCCATGGCGAAGTGCACGCCGGATAGCTCGCGGCCGGGCACCTGGAGGTCGCGCGGCACGGTCGATCCGATGGCCAGCACAACCGCATCGAAGTCCTTGAGCATCTGTGCCGCTTCGATGTCGACGCCGACGGCCGTACCGGTTCTGAACTCGATTCCCTCGGCCTCGAGCAGTTTCACCCGCCGCTCTATGACTGCCTTGTCCAGCTTCATATTGGGGATGCCGTACATCAGCAACCCGCCGACCCGATCGTCGCGTTCGAAAACCGTGACCTGATGGCCGGCGCGGTTGAGCTGGGCTGCGGCCGCAAGGCCGGATGGGCCGCTTCCGACGACGGCGACCTTCCAGCCGGTCCGGGCAAGCGGAGGCTCCGGAACGACCCAACCCTCGCGGAAGGCGTGCTCGATGATCTCGTTCTCGATCGTCTTGATTGTCACCGCCGGCTGATTGATGCCGAGAGTGCAGGATCCTTCGCACGGTGCCGGGCAGACTCGGCCGGTGAACTCGGGGAAGTTATTGGTCTTGTGGAGGCGGATGATCGCTTCCTGCCACTGACCCCGGTAGACGAGGTCGTTCCATTCGGGAATTAGATTGTGGATCGGGCAGCCCATGGCCAGCCCGTTTACGAGAGCGCCCGTGTGACAGTAGGGGATGCCGCAATCCATG
>PMLK01000110.1:9047-22778 GCA_003158875.1 Chloroflexota bacterium | reverse complement strand
CGCGGCTGCGAGGTCGCGCAGGACGCTCACGACGTTCCCCCACCCCCCGGCACGGGAGCTATAGCGGACGAGGTCGAGGGCAGTGAGCTCCGGCGTCGCCATGCGATAGCGGCCCGACGGCGCGTTGACGAGCTCGATCGGCGCGCTCGCCGTGTCGTGGCAGACCACGAACTCGATCCGGCCTCGGCCGACATCAATGGGCCGCCTCTGCCGTGGCACAACTACCTGCGTAACCTGGCCCGCCTGAGGGGAAGCGCCATGTTGGGCCGCCGCGGTCAGAAGGCCAACGTAGTACGGGAGACTGAGTTGCGTCATCATCGGGTCGAGGAAGATGCGCCAGGACGGTGCGCCGACTCCGCGATCCTCAAGGGGGACTACAACATGGAAACCGCGGACGGGCGTGACGATCAGGCCCGCAGCCTCTGCCCGCGTGAGCGCAGCGTTCGTGCTCGCGGCGCTGATGGCAGGTTGTTGGTCGCAGGCATCCCGCGTCGAGAACGTGTACTGGCCATGCCCGGGCAGTCCGAGGATCCAGTCCCGCAGGTCGCTCATATGCAGGATCATACACTCTACGTCTGCTGTTGCATACGAGCGCACTGGGCTGGAGGCCTAAGTCGACCACCCCGGCCGACGACTTCGCAGCGGTAGTCTATTCTTGCCGCCGCGCGGAAGTTGCCCGGATCAGGATCCCGGCTCAGCGGGACCACCGGTGCTGGCGATGCCCTCCGGTCTAGAGGACCGTCGCGTTCTGTCCGGCGTTGTTCGGCCACGTGCGCCGTTGCTACCGGCTGTTGCTACCGGCTTCCGATAGGCCAGGCCCGTTTTGGCCACATAAATGGCCATGTTCACGCTCGAAATGTTGGCGGAGAGGCAGGGATTCGAACCCTGGGACCTTCCAGTCTGCGGTTTTCAAGACCGCCGCAATAGACCGCTCTGCCACCTCTCCGCGGCGCGCGTCGGGATAGTCTACCCGCGCCGCAGGCGTTCGCACCTGAGCCCGGCGCACCATCCAGCCGGCCAGCTCACCTGGGCGCGGGCGACCCCTCGATGACCGCCAGAATCTCGGGGCCGTAGCGTTCCAGCTTGGCCGGCCCCATGCCCCGCACGCGGCGCAGCGCCGGCAACGTGCGCGGACGGATGTCGGCTATCTCCGCCAGGGTGGTGTCGTGGGCGACGACATAAGCCGGAACCTCGTCCGCGGCCGCACGTTCGCGGCGCCAGACGCGAAGCGCCTCCAGAAGAGCTTCGTCCGGGGCGGAGGCGGCGATGAGAGGCGCGCCGGGCAACACCCTGACGCCGGCTTTACGGCGTCCTGCGGCCGCGGAGCGGGCTCCTGGCTGAGGCGGCAGCAACTCATCGAGGAAGCGCGACGGTCTCCTCGATGAACATGACAGAGCCAGGTAACGCCGGGCTCGAGTGATCCCTACATAGAGAAGACGGCGCTCCTCGGCGACCTCCTGGATGTCCCGTGCCTGCCGGATCGGTACGAGCCCCTCATCCAGGGCGGGCAAGTAGACGGCATCCCACTCGAGCCCTTTGGCCCGGTGGTAGGTCAGCAGATTCACGCCGTCGGCGGAAGCGGCGGACTCGGCCGCATCACGGCGTTCCAACTCGGCCAGGACCGCGTCGATCGTGACGGCCGGATTCGCGGCTCCGAGATCCTCGACGATGCCCAGGAACAGCTCCAGCGACGCCGCTCGGTCGCGACTCTCCTGGCCGGCGTCGGCGGCCACATCCCCAAGGCCCATACGGTCGACGAGGAGCAACTCCACGGCCGCCAGGAGGGCGGCGCCAACCTCGGGCGGGTGAACGGTGCGCAGCAGATGCCGGGCCTCGCGAATCTCGCGTCGCTGGAAGAACCTCTGGCCGCGGACCATGAACCCGATTCCGGCGCGCGTCAGGGCGTCCTCGATGGCCGGCAGCTGAGCGTTGATCCGAACCAGCACGGCCGTTTCCGACGGCGCGACGCCCGCGGCGACCATCGCCCGGCACCAGGCGGCAACCTCGTGAACTTCCGCTTCCGAGTCGGCGAACCGACAGACCGCCGGCACCGGACCGCTCGGCATTGTGGCCGTCATGGGTTGTCGTCCGCCGTAGGCGAGCAGCCGGTTGGCGAGTTCCAGAATCTGGGGACTCGATCGGTAGTTCTCCGCGAGCGTGACGGTTCGCGCGCCCTGATGACGCCCCTCGAACGTCATCAGGAATTCCGGCGTCGCGCCGGTGAACGAGTAGATGGTCTGGTCCGGATCGCCGACGACGGCCACATCCCGGTACTCGCCCAGCCACAGTTCCAGCAATCGCTCGGAGAGTGGATTCGTGTCCTGATATTCGTCGACGCTGAACCAGCGCTTGCGCGACCGGATGAGTTCGGCAGCTCCGGCATCACGTTCGAGAAGTTCGACGGTCCGGACGAGCATGTCCTCGAAGTCCAGGAGTCCGGCCTTCTCCTTGACTCGCTCATAGTCTCCATACAGGCGGCCGAAAAGGTCGGCAGGGATCGGCGCCCGTTCGCCGCCTTCGTCCAGCCACGAACCGGGAGCGATTCGGCGAACCTTGGCCCATTCGATCGTGTCCGCTACGTCTTTGGCCGGCGTGAACTTGTATCCGCCGGGCAGTCGGCCGACGAGCGGCGCCAGCAAGCGCAGTTTCGAGTCCAGGATCGACGGCAGACTCGCCCCTCCGTGGCCGGCCGGCCAGAAGTGTCGCAGCTGAGCGAGGGCGGCGGCGTGAAACGTTCGGGCCATTACGCCCCGATGACCAAGCGCGGCCATGCGCTCGACCATTTCGCCCGCGGCTTTGTCCGTGAAGGTCACGAGCAGAATCTGATCGGCCGGGACGGCGCCCGTCTCGATTGCGAACGCAGCTCTCCGGCTTATGACCCGCGTCTTGCCGGACCCCGCTCCGGCGATGATCGCAAGGGGCCCAAGAGTTGCCGCTACGGCTTCTCGCTGCGCTGGGTTGAGATCCTCGAGCAGCCGTTCGGGCGACATGATGGCGGTCAATTCCGACCTCGAAAGGGGGCTCGCCTCAGGCGCGCAATGGCTGCCTATAGGGTATCAGCTGGCCATCGTCGGCGGCTTAGTCGGCGGACCAGGTGCGGCCGTCGACTGACGTCGCGACTGCACAGGCTCCGGTACCGCAGTTTCGCCCCAAAATCGGCCCCCGGCCCGCAGAGCCGAGATTAGGCCGGACCCCTCGAACGCCGACAACTAACGGGGGTCGCCGTGTCGCGACTTTGAGTCGCGCGCCGACCGTCGGCGGCCCGAGTCCGCCATAGCCGCCGAGTTGGAGACGCCGGGTGAGCTACCCGTCCGCGGGCCTGCCAGCAACCATCGCCGGGAGACTTCCGATGATCGCGCCCGTCGCCGAGGCAATCCGACATCGACTCTGGCTGGCGGTACTTGCGATGGGCGCTGCCCTGATCGGCTGTCACTATCTGCCCTTCATCGGGCCTGCGGGACAGGCCGTCACCTATGTCGGTACCGACGTCATGGCCGTGGGCGCAGTCGGCCTCGCAATTCGAAGCCTCAAGCCAGCCCGGCCTGTGGCGTGGATCGTGTTCGGCGCCGGCATGGTGTCGGCGACGCTGGGCGACGCCATCTGGTACTGGCTGGCCGTAACCACGAACTCCGATCCAACCGGATCCGCGGCCGACGCCTTCTACATCCTGGAGTACGTGCTCCTCACGGCCGGCCTGCTCCGGCTGGTCAGAGCCCAGTCGGACCGGACGACGGTCCTCGACACCCTCATCGTCGCCACATCGGCGCTAATGATGATCCTGGAGTTCCAGGTCCGTCCGGCCTTGTCCGGCTATCCGCACCTGACGCTGGCCGGGGCTGCGCTCGTGGCGCATCCCATCGCGGACCTGGCCCTGCTGACGGTAGCCGTGAGGGCGCTGCTCGTGGTGAACCTCAGGACGCCATGGCTAGCGCTCCTTCTGGCCGGCGTTGTGGCCGCGTCCGTCGCCGACCTGTCCAACCTGCAACTGTCCCTGATCGGTGTATCGCTGAGCCCATCGCCGCTGGACGCTCTCTGGCTGGCATCCATGGTTGCCTGGGCCGCGGCCGCATGTCATCCGTCGTACTTGACGAGCCTCGACATCCGGGGGCCGGACTGGATGCGGCAAGACCGGGCCCGCAGGGTCCTCCTGGCCGCGGCTTTGCTCCTGCCCCCGCTCAGTCTGACGCTTGAGTCCGCATCCGGGTCGGTAGCTAGCACGCCGATCGCGCTGGGTGGCTGGGTCGTCATCGCCATCCTGGTCTTCCTGCGGACCGAGACATCGATCCACGAAGCCGTCCTCTCCGAAAAGGCCCTGAAGAGGGCTACCGAACGCCTGACCCTAGCGACGCGAGCCGGAAGCATCGGCATCTGGGATTACGATCCTCACACCGGGAAGCTGACCTGGGACGATCAGATGCTGCGTCTGTACGGCATCGAGCGTGACGAGTTCGACGGCGCATACGACTCCTGGCGAAGTCGCCTTCGCCCGGACGATCAGGTGAACATCGCGGAGGAAATGGAACTGGCCCTCGAGGGCGGCGAGGACTTCAACACGACGCTCCATGTCGTCTGGCCGGATGGGTCGAATCGCTACATCAGGACCGAGGCCCTGGTGGAGCGAGACCGCATCGGAAATCCGTTGCACGTTGTGGGCACGAGTTTGGACATCACGGCTCAGAAGGAAGCCGAGCGCGAGATGCGCGACACCAACTATCAGCTCGCCAACGCCATGAGCCGGGCCATCGAACTGGCGGCCGAATCGGATAGCGCCAATACCGCCAAGAGCGAGTTCCTGGCAAACATGAGCCACGAGATTCGGACGCCTATGAACGGCGTCATCGGCATGACCGGGCTCCTTCTCGATACCGCTCTCGACAAGGATCAACGCCGCTACGCCGAGACCGTGCGCACGAGCGCCAACGCGCTCCTGGCTCTCCTCAACGACATTCTCGATTTCTCCAAGATCGAAGCCGGCAAGGTCGAACTCGAAACGCTCGACTTCGAGCTCCGCGAGCTTCTGGACGACTTTGCTCTGGGCCTCGGCCTGCGGGCCCAGGAGGCCGGCCTGGAGTTCATATGCGCCGCCGATCCCAACGTGCCTTCACGTTTGCAGGGCGACCCGGGGCGGCTCCGACAGATCCTGCTGAACCTTGCCGGCAACGCCGTCAAGTTCACGGAGAACGGTGAGGTTGCGGTCCGCATCAGCCTTGTGTCGGACGAGGGCGACAGGGTGGTTCTACGATTCTCGATCAAGGACACGGGCGTCGGCATCGCCAAGGACAAACAGCGCCACCTCTTCGAAAAGTTCACCCAGGCCGACGCCTCCACTACCCGCAGGTACGGCGGCACAGGCCTCGGTCTGGCCATCTCAAGACAGCTGGCCGAGATGATGGGTGGCCAGATAGGGCTCGAGAGCACCGAGAATGCCGGCTCTGAGTTCTGGTTCACTGCGCGCTTCAGCAAGGGCGAAGGAGCGTCGGCCGGGCCCAGGTCGAGAGCCATTCACGGTGTCCGAATTCTCGTGGTCGACGACAACGCCACCAACCGCGAAGTACTGGCGGCCGAGCTCACGGCCTGGGGAGCACGCTGGGAGGAAGCCGCCGACGGGCCAGCGGCGCTCGAGGCGCTGCGCAGCGCCAGGGAAGCCGGAGATCCGTTCTGTGCCGCGGTCCTCGACATGCAGATGCCGGGGATGGACGGCACGGGCCTGGCCCGGGCGGTCAAAGGGGACGACGCTCTGGCGTCGACGCCGCTTGTATTGATGACATCGCTCGGCACCCGAAATACCGCGAGGCGCAAGAACGAGACTTTGTTCGCGGCCTCACTCGTCAAGCCGGTGCGACAGTCAGATCTGTTCGATGCCCTGGCCGCCGTCATCGCGGGTCGAAACGTTGAAGTGGAGCCCGGCCAGGGACGGCTCGACGAGTCCGACGCGAGCGACGGCGCCTGCACCGCTAGAGCGGGGTCACGGGCGCCGGCATTCTATGCGGCACGCATCCTGCTGGCCGAGGACAACCCCACGAATCAGGCCGTGGCGCTGGGCATTCTCGACAGGCTCGGCGTGCATGCCGATGCCGTGGCCAACGGCGCCGAGGCGATTCGCGCCCTCGAGACAACTCCGTACGACCTGGTCCTGATGGACGTCCAGATGCCCGGGATGGACGGGCTGGAAGCGACGCGCCGGATACGAGGCGGCCAAACAGCCGTTCCTCGCCATGACATCCCGATCATCGCCATGACCGCCCATGCCCAGCAGGGCGATCGCGAGAGCTGCCTGAGCGCGGGAATGGATGACTACGTGACCAAGCCGATCTCTCCACAGGCCCTCGTCAAGGCCCTGGAACGATGGCTGGCCGGGACGACACGACGGCCGGAGCCGCCGGGTGAGACCGCTCCACTGGCGTCGCCATCGCCGCCCGATCAGGCCGACCCTGTCGTCTTCGACCGGAACGGCATGCTGGCTCGGCTGATGGAGGATGAGGGTCTCGCACAGGTGATCGCCGGCGGGTTCGTCGCGGAGATGCCCGCTCAGCTGGATGATTTGCACGCGCTTGTCGCCGCCGGCGACGCGTCGGGCTCGGGACGCCTGGCCCACTCCATCAAGGGCGCTGCCGCCAACGTCGGGGGTGAGTCGCTCCGGGCGGTGGCCCTCGCGATCGAGCGGGCTGGACAGGCCGGCGATCTGGACGCAATCATTGCCCTCGAACCCGACCTCCAATGGAAATTTGAACAGCTGAAGGAAGCAATGCGCGACTTCACGGGCCAGACGGAGCCCCTGCCGGGAGAAATCAGTTGAAGACCTTGATCGTGGAGGACGAGTTCACGAGCCGGGCTCTGCTGCGCGAGATGCTGAAGCGCTACGGAGCCCCTCAAGTCGCCATGAACGGGCGGGAAGGCGTGGAGGCGGTACGGGCCGCTCTGGAGGCCGGCGAACCGTTCGACCTCATTTGCCTGGACATCATGATGCCCGAACTGGATGGGCAGGAGGCCCTGCGCCAGATCCGCCAGATCGAGGAGGAGATGCGGCCGGCCAAGAGAGCCAGGGTGATCATGACCACCGCTCTGGCCGACCGCGACACCGTCGTCGAGTCCATCAACTCACAGTGCGACTATTTCCTGGTCAAGCCCATCGACGGCCGTGTTCTGCTCGACGAGCTCCGCCGCCTCGATCTGATCCCGCGTTCCTAACCTGTCGCAAGACGAAGAAGAGCCCGACCGGCAGGTTACTTGACGAAAGCGGCGGCAGGGCCGTTGGTGCGGATGATCGACTTGAGGCCGGACCATGGCAGCGTGACGATCGGCATACCCGCAGAATCGCCCGCCACCTTGCCTCGGGCCCAGCTGAACTCGAGTCCGTCGGCGGTCATGTCCCAGGCCTGGAAGAAACTCCACGAGTCGGCCTTGCCGTCCCAGGTAAGCACGTCACCCAGGTTCGACGAAAGGCCCTTGTGCGCCTGGCTGGCGATCGTGGCCAGCGCCGCGTTCGGGTCGTTGAAAAGTTCAGAGATGTCGATCGCCGCGCCGGTGGGAGCCCAGAAGTTGATCGTCCCGGGCTCGAACGTGGTCTTGTCCGCGCCAGACAAGGTTGTCACGACGCTAAACCTGAGGCTGAGTATCGTAGAAGACGTCTGCGCAATCGAGAAGTCGCCCTGAAGATTGCTCGGCGATCCACCACTCGGCACCGTCGGAAGCTTCCCGCCGTTGAAGGTATGGATGTAGCCGTTGACCTGGGCCGTGATGGCGTCGTTCATCTTCTGGTCCGAGCCGCTCGATACACCAGACACGACCGGCTTCTTGAACGTGACGCTCCAGGAGTTGTCCGGCGCCGCTGTCGTGATGACGATGCCTTCAATCGAGGGTGTGGGGCCGGTGATCGACGAATCGACGCCAGGGGGCGTGGTGTAGATCACCTCAGGGGTAGCGGAACTCGGCAGGCAGCCGGTCACGGCCACGGAGACCGTGAAAGCCAAAGCCGCCAGCGTTCCCCCGCGAAAACCCCTGCTACCGACCTCTACCATCCGTTCCTCCAACCTTCGCGCCCGCCAAACCGGGCCCGGTGACGAGCGTCGTCCGGTCAATCCTGCCAGAAACTGCCCTGATCGGTGCGAAATCGTCGCCGGTTCAGGCAACGACTCGGTCCGTCCTCATGTAGGAACGGAGCGCTTCGGGGACCACGAGGCTGCCGTCGGACTGCTGGTACGTCTCCATGATCGCGGCGACGGTGCGCGCCAGGGCAAGGCCGGAGCCGTTGAGCGTGTGTACGAGTTCCGGCTTTGCGCCCGGTTCGGGACGGTAACGAATCGCCATCCGACGGGCCTGGTAATCGCGGAAATTCGAGCAGGAGCTGACTTCGAGCCAGCGCTCCACGCCTGGCGCCCAGACCTCCAGGTCGTACTTTTTGGCCTGAACGAAACCCATGTCCTTGGTCGCCATCAACAGCACTCGATAGGCCAGACCGAGTCGCTGGAGGATCACCTCGGCACGGCCGGTCAGCCATTCGAGCGCCTCTGTCGACGCCTCGGGCTTCTCGAAGAAGACCATCTCAACCTTGTCGAACTGGTGGACCCGCAGGATGCCCCGAGTGTCCTTGCCTGCCGCCCCGGCCTCGCGGCGGAAGCAGGGCGAGTAGGCCGCATAGCGGACCGGCAGCTGTGAGGCTTCGAAGATCTCGTCACGATGGAGGTTCGTTACAGGGACTTCCGCCGTGGGGACCAGATACAGCTCATCGCGTGTCGCGATGTACATGAGATCTTCTTTGTCCGGAATCTGGCCGGTGCCTCGAGCTGAAGCGGCGTTCACCATGGCCGGCGGCCAGATCTCGGTCATGCCGTGTTCGGCGGTGTGGATGTCGAGCATGAAGTCGATGAGTGCGCGCTGGAGCCTCGAACCCTGGCCGGTGTAGACGGGAAAGCCGGAGCCCGTGATCTTCGCCCCGCGTTCCAGGTCGAACATCTTCAGATCGGCCGCAATCTCCCAGTGCGGCCGGCGGCTCCACCTGGCGCCGTCCGTGACGACTTCCCTGGCCAGGATCTCGCCCCAGGTTCTGACAACCTGGTTGGCCGACTCATCGCCGACCGGCACGTCCGCGTCGGCTGGATTCGGGATGCGGAGCATCAACTCTTCCAGCTCCACTTCCGCCGTGGCCAGGGCGGCGTCGATCTTCTCGATCAGGTTGCCGGCCTCGGTGGACGCCCGGCGCAGCGCCGCGACCTCCGGACCGTTCGGAGCAGCTCCGGTCCTTATCGCTTCGCCGATCTTCTTGGAAGCGGCGTTGCGTTCCGCCTTCAGCGTGTCGGACTCGCCCAGCAACTGGCGTCGCTTGCCCTCCAGCGCCAGCGCGGCGTCGACGATCGCGGGATCCTCGCCCTTGTCGATCGCACCCTGCCGGATTCGATCCGGCTCTTCCCGCAGCCTTGCCAGCCCGATGCTCATGAGTTGCCACTCCCTGTATCCATTGGCGGCACGGCCGCGTCGCTGGCGTTGAGTTTAGCGGGGCTCGATGTCGAGCACGGCGCGGCGGGTCCTGAAGGCCGAACGGCGGCCGTGCCAAAGAAGGCGATGGTGAGGCCCTTTCTTGTCTGATCTACCCCGAAGTGCGCCCGGGCAATGCCGATTCAAACCGCTTCGACGGCTCGCGAACGGCTGAAATCCGATCTCGTGCTACCCGCGCTTGAATCCGTCCAGGTTTCCGGCGGCCACGCCTGGGCGGCTTCTCGGCATCCCATGGGAGTGGGATCGGCCGAAGCCAGGCCTCCGGCGTACGCGATTAAGAGGCGGCGGCCCTGAGTCGCTCGAGGACGAAGGCGGCCTCGAGGCTGGCCAGCAGCCAGCCGGCGCGCGGGCCGTTGGAGCGGCCCAGGAAGGCCGCGTAGAGCGCCCCGAAGGCCCGGCCGGACGGCACTTCGCTGTCCGACGCAACGCGGAAGATCAGGTTCTGCCACGCGTCGCCCGAAGTCGGCGCCTCGGAGGCCGCCGCGACGGCGAGTGCGGACAGATAGCCGCGCTGCGCATCGTCCAGACCGGCAACCTCATCCGGAACGGCGTCGTGCTTGACGACCAGCCGGGCCCGGTCCGGGGCGTAGGACTCGAGCCAGCCGCGGGCGGCCGAGATTCGTTCGTCCAGAACCGCGCTCTCCATCGAGGTGAGGGGCGCACCCTTTTCGGCGGTCATGCGCTCCGGGATGTCGACGCCCGGTATCTGCAGCAGCAGGGCCAGATGCGCGAAGGCGGGCCGGAATGCGGCGGCGTCCGCCTTGACATCCGCGTTGGCGGCCACCAGCGAGTACTCGAAGATGCGCTCGTGGTCGGCCGGTAGCTCGCCCTTCACTTCTCGTCCCGCGGTCGCCGCTGCGATCCTGTCGAACTCGTCGAACAGCCGCGGAATCGTGTCTCCCTCGGGGTCGAAATCGATGACCTGATTCGGGCGTGGACGGAGGAACATGAATCTCAGCAGTTCCGGTGGGAGGACCTCGGCGATGGTGTGGGCCGCCGCGCCCTGGCCCTTGGACGTCGACATCTTCTTGCCGCCGATGTTCAGGAACTCATAGGTGACGTTCCGCGGCGGCTCCACCTCGAAGACCTCGCGACTTATCGCGTCGGACCGGTCGCGCGATCCGCCTGCCGTGGCCAGATCCTTGCCGCAACCCTCGATCGTTACGCCCAGCAGGCCCCACTTTGCCGCCCACTCGAGATTCCACGGCAGCTTGGCGTGGCCGCCCAGCGGCGAAAGGCGACCCTCATGTCCGCAGCCCCTGGCCCACGAGACGAGGTCCGGCTTGCACTGGTAGGCGACCGTGGACCCGTCCCAATCGGTTGCGTAGGTGGTCCCGATCTTGCCGCACTGCTCGCAGATCACCTGGATAGGCAGCCAGACACTCGGCCTATCAACGTGGCTGACGCGCTTGTAGATGTCGCGGACCAGATCGGCCCGATCGAGCGCAAGCTTGACGTAGGCGTCCATCTTGCCAGCCGCGTAGAGCTCGCTGACCCAGTAGAACTCNNTGGCGGGCGTAGTTGGCGGCGGTGCTGCCCTCAGGCGCAGGCACGCGCGACAACGGCGCACCCATGTAGCGGTCGACGGCGTCGGGCGTCAGCTTGGCCTGAGAATCCATGGCGTCCATGTCGTCGACGCCGTACAGGAACGTACTTGGGACGCCGGCGACTCCAAGGGCCCTGTTGATAGCGTCGTGAAGTACGACTCCACGCAGCGAGCCGACATGAACCGTGCCGGAGGGCGATTTGGAATCGTTGACTACCTGCGAGCCCGAAACGGACGCAGCGAGTTCGTCGGCCCAGTACATGGCAGCCGCTAACTGATTTCGAGGATCTTGTAAGAGAAGTCGCCGGCCGGGACGTGGACGACGACCGAGTCGCCCTTGCGCTTGCCGAGCAGGGCACGCCCTACCGGTGATTCGTTGGAGATGCGGCCGTCGCCGGGGCTCGCTTCAGTGGAACCGACGATGGTGAAGGCTTCCTTGCCGTCTGCCCCATCGACCTTCACGGTGCTGCCGATCTGGACGTGATCCGTGCCGTGAGTGCCGTCGATGATGGTCGCGTTCTTGACCAGAGCCTCCAGACGCTGGATCTGGCCTTCTACGAAGGCCTGTTCGTTCTTGGCGTCCTCGTACTCGGCATTCTCGGAGAGATCCCCGTGCTCCTTGGCGTCGTGGATCCGTTGTGCGATCTCCTGACGCCGAACGTTCACGAGCTCTTCGAGCTCCGTCCGCAACTTGGCCAGGCCTTCTTCCGAGACGTACTGGGTCTTGTTGTTCAACGCGAGAGGCTCCCGTACTGGTCCGTCGGACTCGTGTCGACGAGGCTCCGGTACCTCGCGGCCCGGGATATGGAAAAGAACTTCAGGCGCACCGATGATCGATGCCCTGAAGTTCGACCGGCGCGTATGCTAGCCGCCGCCTATGCCTCTGTCAAAGTGCAAACGCACGGTTACCGACCAGTGCCACCGGCTAGGGTGAGCGTTGGCGTGCTTTCTCGGCCCGGGGCGCCTGCAGAGGCGGGCCACCTGGATGACCCACGTTTGCACGAGGACTGACGTCCCCGATGGGGAGGGACGAATGAGGACTGGAAACCTGAACTGAAGCTGAGCACTATTCAGCCTAGAACCAATCAGCCGGCCCCGCCTTCCGGGATCTCCTCCCTCCTCCTCCCCGGAAGTCGGGGCCGGTCTGCGTTCCTGGCGCAGGAGCGGGCGAGACCGTGCTACTTACGCATGCCGGCCAGGCGGCCGCGGATCCGCTGAATGGAGGCACGGTCCGCGAAGGCCACGAAGACCGTGTCATCGCCGGCGATGCTGCCGACGACTTCCTGCCACCGGGTCCGGTCCAACGCGGCCGCGATCGCGTGGGCCGATCCCGGTAGGGTCTTGAGAATCAGCATCGAGCCCGCTTCTCGAACCTCAACGGGCAGGTCGCTCAGCAGCGCGCGGAGCCGCTCCTCGCCCGTGCTCTCGGCCTCAGTGACCCTCGCCGGCACGACGTACGTCTGCACGCCGCCCAGGCTCGACTTGATCAGCCCAAGTTCCGCGACGTCGCGACTGATGGTCGCCTGAGTGGCCCGAAACCCACGGTCCCGGAGAGCTCCCGCCAGTTCTTGCTGCGTTCGAATCGGTCGTTGTCCCAGGAGATCGCGGATCTCCCTCTGACGCAGCTGTTTGATGACTTCCATGTCGGCGGCGGATCCGGCTCAGGCGCCGTGCGGCGACAGGAGAACGATGAACACGAAGATCGCCGCCGCGACGCGGTAGACGACGAAAGCCGTCAGGGGCTGGCGCTTCAGGAACTCAAGCATGAACCGAATGGCGACAAAACCAGAGACAAGCGCGGCGAGGAAGCCGATCAGCACAACGTTGATCTCGGGACTCGGGCCGGCTTCGCCGGTCAGGAACTTGCGAGCCTCCCAAATTCCTGCGCCGCCGATCACGGGAGTTGCCATCAGGAAGCTGAACCTGGCTGCGGCCTCACGGTTCAGACCCATCCACAGTCCGGCCGAGATGCTGACACCGGAGCGGCTGATGCCCGGGACCAGGGCCACGACCTGAGCGACGCCGATGCCGAGAGCCTCCAGAAAGGTGAGGGAGTTTTCGTCGCGCCGCTTGCTGCCCCACCGGTCGGCGAGCCACAGGATTGCCGCCCCGACGCACAACATCAGCGCGATCCGCGCCGGCTCGCGAACGAGATCCTCCAACTTCGACTCGAAGACTGGCCCGACAAGAACCGCAGGGATTGTCGCGACGATCAGAAGGAACGCCATCTTCCGATCCGGGTCGCCCTTGAAAGATCGATCGCGAATGGCGGCCAGACCGGCCGGGATGAGCTTCACCCAGTCCCGCCAGAAGAAGGCGAGCAGGGCGACGAGGGTGCCCATGTGAAGGATGACCGTGAACGCCACCGAGTCGATGAACGGGTCTTTCCAGCCGAACAGCCACGGAATGAGGACGAGATGGCCTGAACTAGAGACCGGTATGAACTCGGTGAGGCCCTGAGTGAGCCCCATGATCAGCGCCTGGATGGACAGGTCCACGCGATGTCTCCTAGGTACGGATGCGCTTCAAGGCCGTAAGTGCGAGCGAGCCGGCGATCTGGAGACCGCCGGCTCGCAAGAATTACCGAAGGCTAGCGGATGAAGAGCGGCGCCATTACCAGAGTAATAGTAGCGAGCAACTTCACCAATACGTGGAGAGACGGGCCGGCAGTGTCCTTGAAGGGATCGCCGACG
>PMLK01000110.1:8537-9038 GCA_003158875.1 Chloroflexota bacterium | reverse complement strand
GGCGTTGTCCCACGCGCCGCCACCGTTGTTGAGGACGGTAGCGAGGAGAACGCCGGCGATTGTTCCAACCATCAGCAAACCGGCAACCGCTTCGTAGCCGAGCAGGACGCCGACGATGATCGGGGTGGCGACAGCGACGACGCCCGGAAGCATCATCTCCTTGAGGGCAGCCCTGGTCGTGATGTCGACGACCCGAGCGTAGTCCGGTCGGCCGGTGTAANNGATGATCGCCTGGGCCGTGGTGCCGACTGCGCGGATGGCCAGGGAGCTGAAGAAGTAGACGAGCATCGCGGCAATCAATGCAGCCACGAAAACGTCGACATTCTCGAGATTGACCGAGGTCATGAGGCCCTGCGCCGCGGTGCGCGTTCCGGCCGCGATCTGGTTGCCCAGGATCAGGTTGACCTTGTCGATGTAGGCGGAGAAGAGGAGGAAGGCGGCCAGAGAGGCAGACGCGATGGCGTAGCCCTTGGTCAGCGCCTTGGTGGTGTTGCCGACTGC
>PMLK01000110.1:7588-8512 GCA_003158875.1 Chloroflexota bacterium | reverse complement strand
GAGAGCCCAGCCAGTTGCTGGCGATGAGGGCGATGCCGATTGTCAGCGCGGTGACGAGAGTGGTCTCGAAGCCGACGGCCATACCGGCGATGATGTTGGTCGCGGGGCCGGTCTTGGAGGCTTCCGCAATCTCGCGAACCGGTCGGAAACCGCCGGCGGTGTAGTACTGGGTGATGTAGACGAAGGCGACACTCGTGGCGAGCCCGACGAGACCGCAGCCGAAGAAGAAGACCCAGGTCGGGATGCCATTCGGGCCCGTCTGGGAGCCAGTGGCCATCATCTGGCTGGTCACTAGCGCCAGCCCGGCGGCGCTGAGGATTGTGGTGACCCAATAGCCACGGTTGNNCCGAAGGCTCGGATGACGAGCGGGAAGAAGATCCAGGCAGTCGGATTCGGCCAGCCGGCCTTCAGTGCGAGACCGTAGACGGCGACACCGAGGATCATGGCCCCGATGTTCTCGGCGGCGGTGGACTCGAAGAGATCCGCACCGCGGCCGGCGCAGTCGCCGACGTTATCACCGACGAGGTCCGCGATGACGCCCGCGTTGCGCGGGTCATCTTCCGGGATGCCGGCCTCGACCTTGCCGACAAGGTCTGAGCCCACGTCGGCGGCCTTGGTGTAGATACCACCACCCAGTTGGGCGAAGAGGGCCACGAAGCTGGCGCCGAAGCCATACCCAACGATCAGGAACGGGGCGTCGTGGGTGCTGTCGCCGCCGGACAGGCCGCCGTTGATGGCGAAGATGGACCAGACGCCGAGCAGCGAGAGGGCAACGACCAGGAAGCCGGAGACGGCGCCACCGCGCATGGCCACCTGGACGGCTTCGACCAGGCTACGGCGGGCGGCGGAGGCAACGCGAACGTTCGCCCGGACGCTGACGAGCATGCCGATGATGCCACAGGCCATCGAGCACGCGGCGCCGAT
>PMLK01000110.1:0-7583 GCA_003158875.1 Chloroflexota bacterium | reverse complement strand
CGTCGCGGAGACGTCCATCATCTCTTTTGTCCCGGTGTCGCGGGACAGGACGTCACGCGCGAGGTAGATCGCGAACGCTACCGCGAGCAGGCCCGCGATAGGGATGAACGCTTGGAGAATTGTCGGGTCCATGGGGGGCGAGCGGCTCCTTCTCTTTAGGGCACGTGGCGGAGCGCGGCGGGACGGCACGCCTCCGGGATCAGGGCCCGGATTCCGATGACTGATGCATACACGGGCCGCGCGGAGTGTATCAACGCCCCAATCGGGGGGTCAAACTGCGAAATGTCCCATGAATATGCATCGACGGGGCGCAAAGCGGGTCATTCGGCCCGGGACGTTTGTCCCGTTGCACCTCCTCGGCGCCAGGCAGCGCGCCCCGGCACCAGACTGCCAGCGCCGCTACGGCACCCAGTGGGCGTTGGACCCATCAGTTGAAAGCAATGTGAGGCCCGTGCCGTCGATGTTGATCTTCCAGATACCCTCGGAATGGACCGAGCCCTGCACCGCGAGCCGTGAGAACGCGACGGCCGTCCCGTTCGGGGAGAAAGATGGACCCGCTTCGCTGAAGACCGGATCGGAGGTGAGGGTCGCGGCCGAACTGAAGATGGCGGCCTCATAAGTGAGGTGGAACGTGCCGTCGGATACCGCAACGATGGGCACCAACCCGTTCCCAGAGCTCGCGATGTCGCTCCTGGCCGGGCCGCAATTCGAGGTCGAGCCGTCAAGCGCCACTCGCCAGCATGTCCACGTGGCGCCCTTGTCTGTGGAGCCGGCAACGTAGAAGGCACCGTCCGACTGGGACCACACGGGCCGCGAGTCCCCCTGGAAACTCAGTTTCATCGACTTTGAAGCGTCATTCATGTCGACCAGCTCTGCCACATCGTCAGCGCCTCGTACGAGCAGCATGGTCTTGCCGTCCGACGCGAACGCGGCGCGCGGCGTCCAGGGCGCGGCCCCGGCAATCGCATTCGAAGACTTCGGTACGCCCAGACCGTCGGCGCCGAGATTGACCTGCGCGGGATCCGGAGCTCCGTCTGGCACTACCTGGCGAATGTCCGTGCCCGAAACCAGCGGGTAACACCAGTAGCCCAGATCCACTCCCTGACCGTCACGGCGTCCCACCACCACACCGGTGCCATCCGGAGTGAAGGTCGGTGAATATTCGTAATCGCCACTGGGAGTCAGAGTTGAGACGCCTGAGCCACCAATCGACATAGTCTTGACTACGCCACCCGCGGCATAGGCGATGGTCTTGCCGTCGCCGCTGATGTCGTAGCCGCTGACCGGGACCATTTCGGACGTGACTTGATGCTGGTTGGATCCATCGGGATTCATCAGCCAAACATTGTCCACACCGGTTCGGTGGGAGATGAAAGCAATCTGGTTGAGCGCGCTGGAGCTGGGCTCGCCAGTCGTGAACTGCCACGTCTCGCCCTGATCCACCTGGCCGTCGGCCCGCTTGACCGTCGAAATGAGCGTCACCTTATATGTTGTCCCGGAAGCGAGCGGCGAGTCCGGCGTGAAGACCAGGGCGTTGGGCTTGTTGCCGCTCGTTCGAGGCATCTCCGGCTCACCGGCGGCCACCTGGGCCGGGAGCCAGACGGCGCTCGTCGAACCGGCGACAGCCGGACTGAGCGCGAGAGCCCCATCAATGGACGCGGTGTCGACGGGGCCGTCGAACACTACGGCGATCGGGCTGTGGACGCTGACGCCATCGACGTTCGCCGCTGGTATCGACCGAGTAACTCGAAGTCCGATCCCGACGGTCTGGAAGGCCGCCGAATATGCCACCAATGCCGTGCCGTCCGTGTCTACAGCCGGGTCCCCAATGGCAACCGTGTAGGTCGTGCCGTAGGCCATCGGTTTGTCCGGAGTCAAGGTCAAGACCGGGCCGTTCCACGATGCCTGGAACGCAATCAGAGGCGTGATCGTGATACCGGACAGGACCTTGTCCGTATCCATCAAACGGTCGAATGTGATCTTGATTGCGGAATCGACCGGCACGGCCAGCGACTTGTCCGCAGGCACGGCCGACGTCACGATCGGCTGACCTTCAGTAGTGAAGTCCATATCCTGGCCGCCGGACTGGACATTGCCGGCGATGTCAGCCACTCCGGGTCCAACATGGACATGGAACTTGGTGGACAGAGGCAGCCTCGCCGACGGCGTGAATATGAGCGACAAGCCCTGCCAGTGAAAGGCGCCGACGACTTTCGGAGAGCCCGGTGCGACCTGATACATCGTGAAGGCCGATTCGGCCGTGACCTGCTGGACCTCTTCGCTGAAGGCAATGTCAATCGAGGTCAACGTCATCGCGCGGCCGTGGGAATCGACGCTGCTGAGGCTCAGAGTGAACGTTGGCGGAAGGCGATCCACCATGGTCGCGTTGTAGAGAATCGCGACCAACACGGCCAGTCCGACCAGAGCGGAGACGAACCTGATGAAGCGGCCACTCTGCATCCAGGCCAATCGCTTGGGTAGTTCCACAGGGCGTGACGATAGCACAGCGCTATACTCGCGACCTTGTGAACCGCAAAAGCGCCGGCTGCCTGCTCGAACTGCTGGAGACTTTTCTGGTCTTCCTGCTGGTCTTCGTGATCGTCCAGCTCTTCGTGGCCGAGCCGTTTCAAGTCCGGGATCACGCCATGGACAACACCCTGGCGGTGGACCAGTACGTCCTGGTCGACAAGATCAGCCTCCACTTCGACAGCCTCCACCGAGGCGATCTGGTTGTATTCACACCGCCCACGACTTCGACCGGGACCGCCCGTCCGGCAGCCGCGAGCAACTCTGCGACGGCACCTGCCGCCTCAACTTGCGTTGAGCGCATCATCGGCGTCGCGGGAGACACGATCGATATCCACGGAGGTCACGTTTATTTGAACGGCGAGCAACTGACCGAGGCGTACGTCGCCACGAACCAGTCGACCAGCCCGGCTGCCGGGACCAGTCATACCTGGAAACTCACGACGGGCCACGTGTTCGTCCTGGGAGACAACCGCCAGGACAAGGCGCTCCGAGACTCCCGAAACTTCGGTCCCATCCCAACGTCGATCGTCGAGGGCCGCGCGTTCCTGCGCTACTGGCCGTTCAACAAGTTCGGGTTGATACCGCAGTCGGGCGACCACCCCGCGCCCAGCGGATCGCCGCTGCCGACCACCGCGCCGTGACGGGCGCGAAAAACCTGCCGACCCTCATAGCGAGCGCCCGATGATCCAGCTGGAAGTGCTGGCCGCGGCCATCGCGGTCGGAGGCGGAGTGGCCGCCGTGACGGCCCGCGACGGTCGCGCGGTCGCCGTCGGGTTGTTCGCGGCGATGATTGCCTCATCTCTGGTCACCACCAATACACCCTCCTACCTCGGAATTGCTTTTCGTGGCCTGGGCGCCGTGCTGGCCTCGTATGTGCTTTGGGCTGCGACT
This sequence comes from Chloroflexota bacterium, assembly GCA_003158875.1. Classification (GTDB taxonomy): domain Bacteria; phylum Chloroflexota; class Limnocylindria; order Limnocylindrales; family CSP1-4; genus Fen-1039. The sequence continues at coordinate 4,163 of PMLK01000110.1, read as the reverse complement.
CGCAGCGATTCAGTCGACAGCGAGGGTTCGGCAATTGGCGTCGCGGCCGAAATCGGGGCCGCAACCGCGGCCTTCGTCGTGGGTTGGTTCGTCACGCCGGTAACCCCTTTGAATGGGGCTGCCGCCGCGCAAGCAGCCGGATTTGCCCTGATCGCGCTCGCCATCGTGCCGCTGACCGGCCGGAACGCTCTGCGGGCTGGCGTCGCGGCCGCAGTCCTGACCCTGGGCATCTCTCTGGTGATCCAGGCCTGGATCGGGGCGGTAACGTCGCTGGAGCAAATCGCCCTGACCGTCCTCGTCGTCGGCATCGCCGGCTCCACGAGCCTGCTGATTGCGCCGTCGACCGACGATGAAAGGGTGACTCTGGAGGTCGACGAAGCGGCCGAAACAGCGAATTCGGCCCTGATGTCCAACGCCACCTTGAACACCACACCAGAGCCGGTCGCCGCGGCTGAACCGGACGTCGTGTCGCAGACTGTCGACGAAGCGACCGGACGGGCGCGGCGTTTGGGAGTCAGGGAGCCGCGTCGATGAGCCTTCTGATCTATCTCGTCGCCTGCGGAGCCGGTTCGGCCCTGGGCCTATCTCTGCGACCGACCCAATTTGCCGGCAGAGCCGCCGGTATCGCCGGGTTGCTCGCCGCCTTTGTGTCGGCGCTGTCGATCGGGGCGGGCACGACTCTCCAGATCGGCGACGTGGCGCTCGTCGGCGGCCAGTACGCGGGCCTGTTCCTGGCCTGCGCCGCGGGCACTGGCTTGCTGCTGTCGATCGTGGCGCTCGCCGCGGACTGGCCGGACGACCTTGCGCCGGCAGCACTTGCCGTGTTTGCCGGGCTGGCCATCGCAACGACCGCCACGGACCCACTCGCAGCCCTGACAGCGGGAGCGGCGGCGGCCACGGCCGGCTCGTTGATGATCCTGCGCTACTCGCCGGAGAGTGCCGGCATCGACGGCCAACTCGCCGAGATACGAACCATCACGATCGTCGCGGTGGCCTTCGTTCTCGCGGGCATGACGGTCGTACGGCCGCCCTGGAGCGACGGCGACGGCCCCGTCCTGGCGCTGAGCTTCGCGGCAGTAGCTCTGGCTCTGGCCGTTCGCAGCGGCGCCGTGCCGTTCCACATCCCCGCCTCTCACCTTGCGCAGACCGGCAAGACCTTCGCTCAGGCCGTGGTCCTCGTCTGGATTCCTGCCGGTCTGGGCCTGCTCGCGCTTAGTTGGAGCGCGCTCATCGCTCACGACGGCAGCGGCTGGCTCAACTTGGCGGTCGCCCTGATTCAAGTCGTCGCAATCGGCACGATTCTCCTGGGCGCGCTAGCCGCCCTCGTCCACGATGAGCTCGAGGAAATCGTCGCCTACTCCATCGTCGCCGATGCCGGCTTCGTATTGCTGGCTCTCGCGGCTCGATCCGACGCCGCCGCCCAACCGGCGCGACTGTGGCTTCTGGTATTCATCGCTTCCAAGACGGCGCTCGTCGCCTGGGCAGCGGCAATGTCGCGCGCCTACGGCACTTCGACGCTGGGCAAGCTTCGCGGCTGGCTGCGCAAGACGCCTCTCCTGGGATTCGCCCTGGCGGCCATCTTCGTGGCGACCATCGGCTGGCCCGGCAACGCGGTTTACGAGGCCCGTTCCGATCTGGTCAACCTCGCGTTGCCAGGCGTATTGAAGCTCGTCTTCTTCGCCGCGCTCCTGCTGACACTCGCCTATGTGGCACGCGTTCTCGCCGTGGGGCTGTTCCAGCCAACCGTCGAAGTTGCTGCGGCTGAGGGCGAACTGCCAACCTGGTTCGTCAATCGCCACCGCGCCCGGCAGGCGCAGCAAGCCCAAGACGCAACGCCCGCGTCAACGCCGACGGAGGCCGACGCGGCCGACTCGGCCCCAGCCGCCGGAACGGCCCGTCGCAAGCGGCGGAAGGTCTCCGCAGCCGCTATGACGTCCGACGCAGCCACCGTCTCGACCCCGATCGCAGACGCAGCTCCATCCGATTCGACCGATGCCCCGGCCGATACCACTCCGGCTCCAGGAAGGCGCGGCGCTCGTGCCGCCCAGCTGACGGCCGTGCTGCTGCTCAATCGCACACTCGTGATCAGCCTCGTGGTGGTGGTCGGGACGGCCCTGACCATCGCATTGGCGAGCGGCGGCTTCAACTCGAGCGGTGCGGCCCGAGCTGGCATCCCGCTCGATCAGGCGGCACACGCAACCGCGACGCCGACGCCCGTACCCACCCTCGGTGGTCCATCGCCGACGCCGGCGCCCACTCTGGCGCCTCGCCCGAGCGGCAGCTTCGAACCCGGCGGATCGGCATCGCCCACTCCAACCGCGACGCCCGTCAAGACGTCCGCTCCCGTGAAGGGCGACGCCGGTTGACGCAGCCTGCCCCAATCGCCACACAAAGAAACCGGCCGGCGGGGCTACGCGCCCAAAGCCGGCCGGTTTCTATCTGAGTCCCAAATGATCAGCCCTTTGGGCCGATGACCCAGCGGTCGATTTCGCGCTCGTAGTCGACCAGTTCGTCGGCGCGGAACCAGAGAGCGAGTTCGGCGACCGCCGTCTCCGCGCCATCGGAGGCATGGATCAGGTTCTGGCCCATCTCAACGGCCAGGTCGCCTCGGATCGTCCCCGGCGCGGCTTCAGTTGGTTTTGTCGCTCCGACCATTGTTCGAACCATTCCGATGGCACTCGGCCCCTCGAGGGCAATCGCCACCAGCGGGCTGGACGTGATGAACGCCACGAGCCCCTCGAAGAACGGCTTGCCCTTGTGCACGGCGTAATGGCGCTCGGCCAGGTCGCGGTCAACTTTGACGAGCTTGAGGCCGACGATCTTCAGGCCACGCTCCTCGAAGCGGGCCAGGATCCGGCCGGTCAGCTGTCGCTGAACGCCATCCGGCTTTACGAGAACAAGAGTTCGCTCGGTCACTGCACACACCTGTACGGGAGATTGACTTTCGACTGGAGTGTAGCGGCTGGGCCCGAGATGCTCAGGCCTGGTCGGATTTCTCTTGCGACACCTTCGCGGGGCCAGCCTCCGAGGCGCTCGAACCGTCCATCTGTGCCCTGGCGCTGCCCAGCGCGCTGGCCACGGACAGGTACGCCTTGCCGGCATCGCCCTCCAGGCCAAGCAGGCGCAGAGCGTCGCCGCGGGCAATCTGCAGCGGCAGATCCGTCCGGATTCCGATCGCCTTGAGGACGGCCGGCGCCGACGACGGTGCCATGCGAAGGGCGACGGAAAAGTGCAGCGCCGCGACCATCGGGTCGCCGCCTTCCAGGCATGCCTGTCCCGACCCAACTTCGACGAGTGCCTCCTCGTCGGCGGTCGGTGGGCTTCCCGAAACGTCCGGGGCAGGAGGCGCCGGCGGAGCTTCGACAGGCGAGACTGGCTGGGTCCCGTCGACCATGAGTGCCGGTTGCGAGACGGCGAGACTCGAGTCCGCGTCGTGACCATCGTCGATCCAGAGGGCCGGATCCCAGGTCGCCTTCGGTCGGACGCCCGCGAACACGCAGTCGAGCTTGTCCAGCTTGCGTTTCAACGCGGCTTCCACCAGGCGGCGCGACTCAACCGGATGACTGGCCGCCGCGGCCGCTTCGGCGGCGATCAAGTAGCCGAGAGCCTCGTCGCCGCCGACCGCGAGATAGGCCGTGGCGGCTTCGCCCGCTCCGTGCAGATCGCCGGTTCGCCACCTGGCCTCGGCCAGGCTCAATCGACCCAGCATATCGAGCCGGTCGCGACAGCCGAGAGCCTCGAGCTCTGCGCGCGCCATCAGCAGAGCTCCGGTCTTGAGGTGAACGCGGGCCAGGCGAAGCTGGAGTGATCCGTCCTCGTGCTGCTCGGTCCGAGTGGCTTCGTCCGGTTCCCCATCCTCTACGGACTCGGCGAACTCTTCGCCTGAGTCGTTCGACTCGAAGTCAAAGGTCAGCGCCTCGACTTCAGGCTCGGGCTCCGCAGCGGACCCCGGCTCGGGAGCGGGCCCAGGCTCGACAACCGATGCGGCCACCGGCATGACGGTGAGCGCCACGGTCTCTGGCTCGGGAACGACGGAGAGCGTCAGGATTTCGGGCTCCAGCTCGGGTGCCGTCGCGAGCGCCACGGCCTCAGGTTCGAGCTTGGGCTCGATCTCCGCGGCCTCGGGTTCGGCGGCCGTGGCCACGGGTTCGGTGGCGAGCGCC
>PMLK01000120.1:12427-30536 GCA_003158875.1 Chloroflexota bacterium | reverse complement strand
GAGTCGGTGGTGTTGACCGACTGCCCGCCGTGACCGGTAGATCGATAAACGTCGACCCGGATGTCCTTCTCGTCGATCTCGACGTCCACTTCCTCCGCCTCGGGCATGACCGCGACAGTGGCTGTGGAAGTGTGGATTCTGCCGCTCGATTCCGTCACCGGGATGCGCTGGACTCGATGGACGCCCGCCTCGAACTTCAGCCGGCTGTAGGCACCCTGCTGGCTGATCTCAACGATCGCCTCGCCCACGCCGCCGATGCCGTTCTCTTCCGCATGCAGAATTTCGGCCGACATCTTGTGCCGCTCGGCGTAGCGCAGGTACAGCCGCAGCAGTTCCGCGGCGAAGAGCTTGGCTTCGTCGCCGCCGGTTCCGGCCCGAATCTCCAGGATGACGTTCTTGTCGTCGTTCGGGTCTCGCGGCAGGAGCTGGAGCCGGAGATCTTCGATGAGCCCCACCTCGCGGGCCTCGAGCGTGCGCACTTCTTCCTGGGCCATGTCGTGCATCTCGGCATCGCCCGAATCCCGCATCTCAAGAGCCTCGGCAAGTTCCTTCCGAGTCGCCAGCAACTCCCGCCAGGCACCGACGACGGGCTCGATCTGCGAGAGCTCCTTGCCGATACGCTTCAGCGCGCTCGGATCCGACCCAACCTCGGGCCGGGCCAGTTCGGTGTTGAGTTCGTCGTATTGAGTGGCGATGGCAATGAGCTTGCTGTCGAGCACGTACTTCCGCCCTTACTTGGCGCCCGCCGGCGCGGCGATCGGATCGGTCCCGGACGAATCGTCTCCCGAGATACCACCGAGCGGTCGGCAGGCCAACTCCGTGCTTCCGGCGGGAATTTCCGCGCCGTCCGCAGTCAGGGCCTGTCTCAGTGAAACGAGCGCGACTTCGATCATGTCGTCCGTCGGCCGTTTGGTGGTGATTGCCTGAACCCAGATCCCGGGCGACCACAACCATCGGACGAAGGCGTGGCCGCGATGTCGGGCCCCGAGCTGGAGAATCTCATAGCTGATCGCGGCGATGACCGGGATCAGGACCACGCGGGTGGCGACGAGGTAATACAACGGTCCGGACCCGACGACGGCGAAGGCCAGGATCGAGACGATCAGGACCACGACCAGGAACTCGGTTCCGCAGCGAGGATGGGCCGTCGGATAGCCACGCGCCGCGTCGACGGTCAGCGGGTCCCCGGCTTCCAGAGCGTGGATCGACATGTGCTCCGCCCCGTGGTATTGGAAAGTGCGACTCACGTCGGCGGACCTCGCCATGAGCAGCAGATAGCCGATGAACAGCGCCACGCGGATCACGCCCTCGGCGAGCTGCAGGCCGAAACCCTGATCGATGCGGCCGATGGTGGCGCGAGCGAGGATCAGAGGCACGAGGAAGAAGACAACGATGCCGATCAGGAGGCTGACGAACAGCATTCCGCCCACGGCCACCGTGTAACCCTTGCCCAGACCCTTCTCCGCGTCGGAGGCTTCGGCGGGCGGAGTGGCATCGGGGTCGGTGTAGGAAGCGGCACACAGAGCCGGGCCGGCAAAGAGCGCGACCGCGAGCCGAGTAGCCACGGTGGGAAGTGAACTGAGGATCGTTGCGGCGCCGGGGCCTGTGGCGGCTCCGGTGCCCGCCCCGGCACCCGCGCCTGTGGCGGCGCCAGTGCCTGCGTCGTCGCCTTCTTCAAGGGCCAGGGCCTGCAAAGTGGCGGAGCGGACAAGCCAGCGCGTTCCGGTGACAAGCGTGTCGTAGAGCAGTACGAGCCCGCGCACGAAGGGGAATTTCATCGCCTTGCGGGCGCGCAGGCCGAGGTCGAGTCGTTCGGACGCCCAAACGATCGAACCGTCCGGGTGACGGAGGGCAACCGCGAGGGCGTTCCGGCCGCGCATCAGGACGCCTTCGATTAGCGCCTGGCCGCCGTAGTGATACTTGGCCATGTCCGGATTCTAGCCTCTGACAGACGTGAGGCCGCGACGAACGCCGCGTCCGGAACGTTTCCGACCGCGGGCGAGCAACCGACGTCGCGCGCGCCTGACCTGGCGAGCGACGCGAGAGCTAGGCTCGCTGGGTGCGCTCGAGTCGGCGCTGGAACCGCTCGACCTGGCCGGCCGTGTCGAGGATGACCTGCTTGCCCGTGAAGAACGGGTGGCAGTTGTTGCACACATCGACGCGGAGTTCTGTTCGCGTGGACCCGACCTCGAAGGTCGTCTTGCACGACGCGCAGGTCACCGTCGCCTGGTTGTACTTGGGATGAATGTTCTGCTTCATGTGTGCAACTCCCGGGCGCCTTCCGAACGGTCTGTTCCGCCGGTGGTCGTCGGTGGTACGGCAGCGTAGGTCGCCGGCCGTGGTGTCTTACTGAGGGGCTACTCGCCTGCCAGGGCTTCGATGCGGATGCGCTTCTTGTCGTGGGTCACGTGCTCGAAGTGGACGGTCCCGTCGATCTTGGCGTAGACGCTGTAGTCGTGGCCCAGACCCGCGTTGGGTCCGGCCTTGAACGTCATCCCGCGCTGGCGAACGATGATCGACCCGGCGGTCACGAACTGGCCGTCGCCGGCCTTGCAGCCGAGACGCTGACCAACGCTATCGCGGCCGTTCTTGGAGCTCGAGCCTGCCTTCTTGTGGGCCATTTCTTATTCGTCCTTCTTGGGTCGGGCTGCTCGCTTGGGAGCGGCGTCGCCGGCAGGTTCGTCGGTCTTGGCTGCCTTGGGAGCGGCTTTGGCGGACGCGCCCTTCACGGGGGCGGCCTTTGCCGGAGCTTCTTCCGCGACAGGAGCATCTGTGGTCTTGGCGGGAGCGGGCTTGGCAGCCTTGGCCTTGGGGGCGGCCGGGGCTTCTTCCGCGGGCTTGCGAGCCTTGAGCTTCTCGGCCAGGGCGGCATCTTCGGCGGCCTGACGCGCGGCGGCCTTCGAGACCTTCTCGCGTGCGGCGGCGGCCACGCTCTCGGCTTCCTTGGCTTCCGCGGCGGCGCTCTTGGAGCCGAGGCGGACCTCCGTGATCTTCAGAACCGTCAATTCCTGACGGTGACCCTTCTTCACGCGGCTGCGGGCCTTGGGGCGGTACTTGAACGAGATGGTCTTCACGCCGCGATCCTGGCGCAGGACCTTGGCGCTAACGGCTGCGTCTGCCACGATCGGCTGGCCAATCGCCGACGTATCGCCATCCACGACCAGCAGCACGCGGTCGAGGTTGATCTCCTGGCCCGGCTCGGCATCCAGCAGCTCGACTTCAAGCTCGGTGCCGAGCTCTACGGTGTACTGCTTGCCGCCGGTCTCGATGACTGCGTACATGGGTCCTCAGGATCTGGACGGGGCGGTGTCGCCCCACAGGGTGCATGACACGAATACGACCCGGACTGGCCGGGGCGCGAATTGGGAGTGTACGTCGAGAGGTCCGCCTCGTCAAACCCGAAATGGGAATGCGGCTCAGACGGGCCTGGCGGGCGGGGAGTCGAGCCTCGTCGCAACATCGAGTTCGTCGTCGAGCCAGAGCCGCTCGCGCACCGGATGGACGACTTCGACGGCCGGGGCAAACGCGGCAGCCGGAGTGGCGCCGTGCGGGGAGGCGCTGGGCGGGGAGGCGCTGGGCCGGGAGGCGCCCGCTGAGTTGGCGCCGGCGTTCTCGCCCAACTCGGATTGACCGACAAGTTGCAGGCCCATCTCCTCGGCCAGGGCCGCAACGACCTCATCCGGCCGGCCGCTGCCGAGGTCCTGAGAGTGGCGGAGGCGAACCCACAGCCCCACGGCGGACGCGGCATCGGCATCGGGCGCGGCATGGGACCCGGCATCGGGCTCAGCATCGCGGGCGGCCTTCGGCTCGGCCTCGGGCAGCGCATCGGGCGGCCCGACCCGAATGGCCAGCAACAACGGCCGCAGGTCGTACTTGACCGTCCTGGTCTCCTTGAGACGCTCGCGCGGCAGCCGCGCCGCCGCCATCAGCCGTTCGGCAGCGTCGACGAGCCGGCCCGGTTCCACGTTCAACAGAGTCATGCGGTAGTCCGCCGCGACTAGCCGCGGGGCCAGAGCCGGCGCACCCGACCAGACGTCGTACAGATCCACGACCTCGTACCCGGGCGGCATCGCCTGGTCTAGTCGTGCCCGCAAGTCGAAGGCGGTCAGCTTTTCGGCCAGGTATAGATCGGCCAGTTCGTGGTCGGCCAGCATGCCCAGCGAAAGTGGGGCGGCGAAGACGAGGCGAGGCCGAGGGCTGAACCCCTCGCTCGTGGCGATCGGTATGTCGCCTCGGCGAAAGGCTCGCTCCCAGGCCTTGACCGCATCGAGATGAGATAGGTAGCGAGCTTCCTCTCCCCTGGCAAACACGATCCGCCAGCGTTGACGGACTTCACTCATGGCGTCGGGCTCATGGCGTCGGCCGCCTCGCGATGGCGCTTTGGCTTTCGCCCCCACCGCGAAACCACGACGTCTGCCGTCGTCGCCTGGAAGACGAGCGTGAACAGCACGACGCCGAACGTTATGGCCTGCAGGTTCGCCCGGTTCGGGAAGTCGACGGGCAGCGACAGCGCCAGGGCCGTAGAAACGGCCCCACGCAAGCCGGACCAGAAGACAACGTGAAGCCATTCGAACGGCCACGGGCCGTCGTCGCTCGGCGCAGAGGCCCTGTGGACTATCGGCTCCGCACCGGTGTCGGCAGTCTGGATATTGGGGGTTCCGGGCCAGCGGTCCAGAGCCCGACGGGCCCGATCGAAGGCCGCTTTCGGTCGACGTCCGGCGGCCCAGCTTCGCTGCCTCTTCTGCATCCTGAGATGGGCCAGCCGCCACAGCCCCAGCAACAGATACGCGATAACGGCCCTGCCCACGAGCGCGGCCAGGATCGCCCAGCCGATCGGAATCGCCACATTGGCGAGCGCCCGGACGGGGATTGCGAAACCGACCACCAGGAATACGAAGGCCGTGGCCAGGAACGCCACGAACTCCCAGACGGTCTCGAGCGCCTCGCTGGTCCTGGCCGTGAGCCCGTGGCTGGTGCCGTAGTTGCCGAGCACGATGCCGGCGACGGCGGTGGCGATTATCCCGGACTGGTGGAGCGCATCGGCCACCAGATACGTACCGTAGGCAAGCACGACGGACAGGCTTATCTCGATGAGGTGGTCGCCGACGCTGGGCAGGATTCGCGACGCCACGTAGCCCGCGACGGCACCCATCACGGTCGATATCACGGCCACCGAAACAAAGGTGAAGCCGATCTCCACGGGCCCGACCGGTCGACTCACGAAGGCCACCGCGATGGCGAAGATCACGATGCCCGTGCCGTCGTTGAAGACGCTCTCCGCCTCAACCAGCGTGGACAGGCGGCGGGGAGATTTGAGGCGCTTGAACGTGGCGATGACCGCCGCCGGGTCCGTAGCCGAAAGCATGGCCCCCACCACGAAGGCTTCGCCGCCCGGCATGCCGGCCCCGTACTTGAGCGCCAGGGCCACGATTGCGGCACTCACGAAAACGCCCGGGCCGGCGAGGGTGAACACGCCGCCGAGGACGGGCCGCAGCTTCGCAAAGTCCGTCTGGTACGAGGCTTCGAACACGAGGGCCGGCAGCAACACCACGAGAACGAGTTCCGGCGTGATGCTGATGCTAAGTGGAGCCGCGAATGCGCCCGCGACCAGACCGAAGGCAACGAGCGCGACGGTATACGGCAGATGGATGCGACGGGCCAGCAGGGTGACCAGCGCCGCCGCGCCGACCAGCAGGACGAAGATGCGGATCAGTTCGAGGGTCGTCTCGCCAGAGCTCACGCGCTCGACTCGCCGCCGGCCGCCTCCACCGGCGACGCAAGACCCTTCAGGTCCGCATCCTTCGACTGCATCTCACTCCCGGAACTGTGGTTGGGCCCTCAAGGTAGCACCTCGGGTGCCTCCAGCCGAACTACGGCCGAACTACGGCCGGACTATGAAGGCGTCACTGGCGCGGCGCCCTCGCGGCCGGAGCTTCCGGGCGGTCCCAGGTAGCGCCAGGTAGGTCCGGAATCCCCAACCTGGACGAGCAAGCGACGCGGTCCCCGCTCACCCGTTTCGCAGGCGAAGCCGGTCGCAGACGGAACTCCGCAGTTTGAGCACGGCCCCCAATGGCAGTCGACCGTGGTCAGCCCGGCTAGGGCCCGCTTGCGGTCGCGCAGCATGAACGCGGTCGAAACCCCGGCGCCAAGATGCGACCAGGGCAGCGGTTCGTCGGTGGGGATGTCGCGCTGGGCATACCAGGCCGGATCCAGACCCTCCGACGCGAATGCCGCCAGCCAGGCCCCGTAGTCGAAGTGTTCATCCCAGGCATCGAATCGCGTGCCCGTTTCCCATGCCCGTCTGATGACCCTGCCCAGCCGCCGGTCGCCGCGGCCCAGGGCGGCCTCGAGAATCGAGCTGGCCGGGTTCGACCACGAGAGGGTCAGGCCCTTGCCGTGCATTGCCGTTCTGAGAGCGCCTACCTTGGCTTCGATTTCCAGGGTGTTGTCCTGGCCGTCCCACTGGAAAGGTGTCATGACCTTGGGAATGAACGTCGAGACGCTGACCTTGACCTGCGCGCGATTGCCGTGGCGGCGCCGGCCCATGTCGAGGACGCGTTTCGAGATCGCCGCGATCGCAAGGGCGTCTGCCATGGTTTCGCCGGGCAAGCCGATCATGAAGTACAGCTTGACCGAACTCCAGCCACGCTCGAAGGCGAGTTCGGCGCAGCGGGCTATCTCTTCGTCGCCGACACCTTTGTTGATGGTGTCGCGCATCCGCTGGCTGCCGGCCTCGGGCGCGAAGGTGAAACCGCCGCGACGGCCCGCCGTGTCGATGGCCTCGACGAGTTCTACGGTAAACGCGTCGACGCGGGTGCTCGGCAGCGACAGCACCGTCGAAGGCCGGCGGCGCTTGAGTTCGGTTGCGACTTCGCGAACATACGTGTAGTCGGCCGTGGAGAGGCTTGTCAGGCCGATTTCCTCGTAGCCGGTCGACCGCAGGATGGCCTCCGCGGCTTCGACCGCGACCTCCGGGGCGCGCTCACGCAACGGCCGCGACTGCATGCCCGCGGCGCAGAAGCGGCAGCCGCGCGTACAACCTCGCATGACCTCGATCTGAGCGCGATCGAAGACGATGCCGATATTGGGCACGATCTGGCGGATGCCGTGGACCGTGGTCTCGAAGTCCGCGGCGATACGGGCGGTCACCGTTTCGGGCGCGGCGGCGTCGATCCGATCCAGGCCCTGGAACCGGCCATCAGCCTCGTAGCGCGGGGAGTACATCGACGGCAAGTAGACGCCCGGGATCGCGGCGAGGGCTCGCAGTGCCATCTGCCGGTCCACGCCCCGATGCCACTCGCCGTTCGCGGCCTCGCCGCCGTTCCAGCCGATGGACTCCAGGACATCGCTGATTTCGAGCACCACGTCCTCGCCCTCGCCCAGCACCACCGCGTCGACGAAGTCCGCATACGGCTCCGGGTTCAGCACGATCGAGCCGCCGGCGATGACGAGCGGGTCCGCTTCCGAACGTTCGGCCGTGGTAAGTCCGATGCCCGCCAGGTCGAGCATCGTCAGAACGTTGGAGCACACCAACTCGAAGCCCATGCTCAAGCCGATTACATCGAAGTCGCGCAGGCTGCGGCGGGTCTCGAGACTCCACAACGGCACTCGCCCGGCTCGAAGCTCAGCTTCCAGGTCGATATCCGGGGCAAAACATCGCTCCGCCAGCCGATCGGGCCTGTCGTTCAGGACCTCATACAGGATGCGCAGCCCCAGGTTGCTCATCCCGATCTCGTACAGGTCCGGATAGGCGAAGCACCATTTCAGCGCCACAGCCGACCAGTCCTTGCGAACCGAATTCCACTCCCCGCCCGAATACCGGCCGGGCTTGTGGACACGGCCCAGCACGCGGTCGATCCGCGACGTCGGCACCGGGCGAGGGTCGTGATACGGCCCGTTCGGCTTCGATCCGTCGGTAGCCTGGCCGGTAGGCCGCGTGGTCATCATGCGGTTCTCCCGATTGGGAATTCTCCGGCTCGGCCGGCGGTCGGGCTTGTCGGGGGCGCGTCGAGGGGCGTCGCTCCTACGCCGCTACCACGCTGGTCTCTCGCGACGCAGATTGGCGCTCTGCAGCGTACCGAGACCGGCCGCGAGACTGACCAGCGAAGCGCCGCCATATGAGACGAAGGGCAAAGGAATGCCCGTCACGGGTACGAGACCGATGACCATGCCGACGTTCACCACGACCTGGAAGAAGATCATCGTCGCCATCCCGGCGCCGAGCAGCATCGCGAAAGGCTCAGTCGCACGCCAGCTGGCCGCGAGCATGCGCCACAGCAAGAGCGTGAACAGAACCAGAACCACGATCGCCCCGATGAGCCCCAGCTCTTCGGCCAGCACGCCCCAAACGAAGTCGGTGGAGGACACGGGCAGCGCAACCTGGCCGTTGGTCAGGCCCTTGCCAGCGATGCCGCCCGCGTTGACCGCCGTCTGAGCCTGGATGACCTGATAGCCGGCGCCCTGTGGATCGGCCCAGGGGTTGAGAACCGTGAGCAGTCTGGCCTGCTGATAGTCGGCCATATGCGTCCAGACGAACGGGATCGCCGCCAGCACGGCCGTGGCCAGAGTCCCGAGCCAGAAGAGACTCGCGCCCGACATGAACAGCAGTCCGGCGACCGTGGCCACGAGCACCAGCGACGTTCCCAGGTCGGGCTGCATGAGCACGAGGATCCAGGGCGGACCCAGGACGATGAGCATCTGCATGATCGTCCAGGGCGATTTGATCTTGTCCTGCCTATCGGCCAGGAAGGCCGCGAAGACGAGGACCATGATGATCTTGGCCATCTCGCTGAACTGGAACTGGAAGCCAGCGATGACAACCCAGCGCGCCGCCGTGCCGGCCTCGCCTGTGCCTACTCCGACTCGAAGAGTCAGTACCAGCAAACCCAGGTTGATCAGATACAGCGGCCAGGCAAACGACTTGAGCCACTTGTAGTCGAACACTGTCATGAGTCCTAGAACCACGACGGCGACGACGCCCCACATGATGCTGCGCACGAACGGCGAGTTGATCGTCAATGGCTCGTGCGTCGAACCGACACTGTTGCTGTAGGCCATGGCCAGGCCGAACATCGTGAGCAGCACGGCATAAGTCGTCAGCTGGAAGTCGTAGTTGCGCCACGCCAGCCAGCCCGACTTGGGGGCCCAGGCGCGGAGCTTGACCGTTTGATCTTGCAGAAGGCTCATAGGTCGATCGCCCCGTCAGTCTCTGCTGTTGTTGCCGTAGAAGTTGGTCGTCCGGTAGACCCAGCCCATGATGTAGCCCGGCGTGCGCCGGTCGAGGGCCAGGGCCTGCCTGGAAATCACTTTGTAGTGGAGCAACATATAGGTCTTGACGACTTCCGTCGCCACGTTACCCCAGGTGTTGGCGCCGTAGATGAAGGCGATTACGGCGAGCTGAGAATCGGGCTTGGTGAAGTCGTCCACGTACGGATCCGCGGGCGTGAAGCCGATGAACCACTCGTGATACGGAAGGCGGCCACGTTGGTCGAGGACGCCGAATTCGGCCGTTCCCGTCTTGCCGGCAATCTTGATTGCGGGGATGTCGGTCAGGTCGCCGGTGTGCCGGCTCGTGACCACCTGTCTCGCCGCAACCCGTATCGTCTCGAGGGTCGCGGCCGACGCGGGCAGCTTGTTCATAAGCACCGGTTGGACCTGGGTTACGGCGCCGGTCGCACCATCGGTGATCGACTTGACAATTTGCGGCTGCCACACGTTGCCGCCGTTGGCGAGCGCCGAGTAGGCATTGAGCAGCTGCATGGGCGTGACCGAGTCGTAGCCCTGCCCGATGCCGGCGTACATGATCTCGCCGGTGTACATCGGGTCGTTCTGCGTGGCCATCTTCCAAGCATTGGTGGGAACGATGCCCGTAGCCGTCTCAGGCAGATCGATGCCGGTGGGCTTGCCGAAACCGTACTGGTCGCCCCAGTAGGTGAGGTCCTTCAATCCGACCTCGGTGGCGAGCTGGTAGAAGAAGGTGTCGCTCGAGTACGAGAAGCCCTGATAGATGTTCAAGGGCCCCCAGCCATGGCGGTCCCACTCCCAATACTTGAAGTCGCCGATCTGGATGTACGGCTGCGACACGAGGGTCTGGGTGGTGTTGATTGAGCCGTCCTGGAGTCCGGCCGTCGCAGTCACGAGCTTGTAGGTCGAACCGGGGGCGTACTGGCCGCCGATCGCCTTGTTGATGAGAGGCTGGTTCGGGTCGGTGAGCAAGGCCTGAAAATCGCTACCGCTGATGCCGTCGGCGAACAGCTGGTCGTTGTAGGTCGGCAGGCTGACCATCGCCAGGATCTGCCCGTTCTGCGGGTTTTCGACGATGATCACGCCCTGCTTGACCTTGGCTGCCCTGACACCCCAGGCCAGCGCCGCCGCCGCAAGCTGCTGTTCGTGGGTATCGAGGTTCAGGGTCAGCGAATCGCCCGAGATCGGGTTCTTGCCATGCGTAACCAGGTCCGGGATGGGTTCGCCCTGGGCGTCGAGAGCGACAGTCTGATTCCCCGGAGTGCCGCGAAGTTCGCTCTCGTAGTAACCCTCGAGGCCGGCCTGACCCACGATGTCCTGGTCGGAGTAACCCTGGCTCTTCAGCTGCTGGTATTGCGTCTCGGTAATTCGGCCTTCGTAGCCGAGGACGTCGGAGAACAGCTGCCCCGTCAGGTACTCACGCTTCTGAGTCTGGGAGATCTTCACGCCGGGCAGCGCGTCGGTGTTCTCCTCGATGAAGCTGGCAATGCTGGCGGAGACGCCGTCCGCGATCTTCACCGGCACGTACAGGGATCCTGTCGTGCCGTCGATCTGGGTCTCGATGTAGATAGGATCGAGATTGAGGATGGATCCGAGCCGCTGGGCAACGGTCTCCTCCTGTTCTCGAGGCAGGTCGACCGGGGTAACGGTCACGGAGAAGTCGACGATGTTCTGGACGAGCGGCTTGCCGGATGCGTCGTAGATGAGGCCGCGGGGAGCCGGGATCGACTCGAGCTCCGTCGCCTGGCTGTTGGATGTTACGTTGTTTGCAGGCTGGCTCTGGACCACCTGCAAATAGAACATACGTGCGGTTAGCGTCGTGATTCCGAATGCGATCGCGAGAACGAACATACCGAATCGGTAGGCGTTCCTGAGTTCACCGCGACCGGACGCAGACGTGATACTCATTAGGCTACCTCCACCAGAGGACACGCTCCCTGTTCTCGGCGCGCCTCTTGATACCTATGACGAGCGGAGCCAAGACCGCAGCGACCAGTGCGTTCGCGGCGGATCCGGCGATGAGTGTTGTCAGATGAAGGGACGGGCTGGCCGTCTGAAGAAGGCCGGTGGTCACGTCGGCCAGCACCATGTAGATCGGTGTAACCACGACGCAAGCGATGACACATCCCGCATAGCGGGAGCGCGAAAGTAGCGGCTCGGCGACCGTCGTGATGGCGACCGCGACCAGCATCACGAAGACCGTGGACCCGAGCGGCCTCATGGAGAAGAAGTCGAGGCATAAGCCCCCAACGAAGGCCCACGTCATCCCCTCCTCGAATCCGAAGACGAGGGTTACGGCGATGGCCAGGACAAGCGAGATTTGGACTTCGGCGCCGAATATGTGATATCTCGACGCGATAGTTGATTCCAGGAGCGCCGCGATGCCGGCGCCGACCGCAGCGAATGCGGGACCCATTGCGGCCAGCCCTCAATAGCGGGGTGGGGCGGGCACTCCGATGTAGGGAGTGCGAGATGGAAGCGGATTCGACTCGGGGAGTATAGGACCGAGGGCGAGATCGGGCCAACGCCGTGCAGTTGCCGACGGCCGTGTCACGGGCAGCCCTTCCCTGACGGGGCGACGGCACGTCCTGTCCGCGGACGCGATCCTGCCGCTTCGGGGACACGGGCGCGACTTCCCATAGCAGCGGGCGAGACCGCCCTGCCCGGTAGCCGGCACTGCCATCCGGCGAGCTGGAGTCTGGCGTGGGCAACGGAGCTTCTGCCGCCGTCTTCGAGCCAGCGGCATAGGTTGGTTGCTTGGCTTCCAGCTGCATCATCAAGCTCGTGGCAGCTGCCGGCAGCTGCCACGATGGGTATTGGTCGGCCGCAAGATTCCGTTGACAGGGCTGTGCGCGGTGCGACGCGACAACATCGTGGAACGGGTTCCCCCCTCTGCGCCCATTCAATAGCGTGAGTCCATTGAGCAGCAGGATCTCCTCCCTTACCTCGGCAAGCTGACCTGGTCCGCGGCCCGGCCCGGAATAGTCACGACGCTGAACGTTGCACGTGAAACGCGGATTGGCCGCTCGCGTTCGACGGCATCGGGGTTGGCGCGTTCGTTGGCGTCTGGCCCCGAGCAGCTCACGGCTCCACAGCACCAGTTCTGGGCTTGTAGGCCCCAAGTCGCCGGGATGTTGCACGTGAAACCTGAAGGAAAGGCCCTTTCCACATGCTCGAGGCGCCGGTCATGGCCCGGCCCAACGATCGGGGCTTCGAGCAGACGCGCGTCCGGCGAGATGCGGCGGCACGAAGCCAGGGGGCCTCGACGCGGCCGAGGGGTGAATCGCCGATAGGACTATTGAGTGGTGCCCGGCCGCACTGCACCCTTACGCCGCCCCGGCGGAAATAATCGCGGGGTGATCGGCTCTCGATATGGTCGTCGCGCCTGCGGCGGCCGGTCACATCGGCCGTTTCCGACACGCCCAATTTCGCGTCGCGGGCTTCCCGGGAATTCCGGTCGGAGGCCCCGAATGGTAGGATTTGAACGTGCATTCGACCGTTACGGGGGCCTGAGTGGGTCAGATCATCGCCTGTGCCAACCAGAAGGGCGGCGTCGGCAAAACTACGACCGTCGTCAATCTTTCGACATACCTGGCGCTGGCCGGCGATACCGTCCTCGTGATCGATCTCGATCCGCAGGGCAACACCACCAGCGGTTTCGGGCTCGACCGGAGCGAGATCGAGCATTCCATATACGAGGCGATCATCGAGGATGCCGCCGTAGCGGATCTCGTCGTGGCCACGGAGATCCCCGGACTCTCGATCGTGCCCTCGTCGATCTCACTGGCGGGCGCCGAAGTGGAGCTGGCGCCACTCCCTCAGCGTGAGAGGCGCCTGTCGCGGATCCTCGCGGACCTCGCCGGTACGTACGACTACATCCTTCTCGACTGCCCGCCATCGCTCGGCCTCCTGACCGTCAACGCCCTGACCGCGGCGGACGCAGTGGTCATTCCCATCCAGTGCGAGTACTACGCCCTGGAGGGCTTGTCGCAGCTCATCGCCACGATCAACCTGGTGCGAAACCACCTCAACCCGGAGCTTGCGATCAAGGGCGTGGTCCTGACTATGTTCGACCCGCGAACGAACCTCTCATCGGAGGTTGACGCGGAGGTCCGGAAGCACCTCGGGTCGGCCGTCTTCGACACGATCATTCCGCGCAGCGTGCGGCTCTCCGAGGCGCCCAGCTACGGGCTTCCGATCGCGCTCTATAGACCCGATTCCAAGGGCGCCGAGGCTTACGCGGCCCTGGCCGCCGAATTGCGCGAACGCGACGGCCGTCCGGCGCCGGTTGCCCGCTCCGTCTCGATCCCGGCCGGCCGAAAAGCGGCCGAGCAGAATGCAGCCCCGGAGGTAGGTCCGCGTTGACGCCACCTTCGGCGGATCGGCATTCCGGATTGGGGCGCGGCTTAGGCGCCCTGATTCCTCAGACCGGACCCAGCGGAACGGCCCAGGTCGAGATACCCATCTCGCGCATCCGCGGCAATCCGTACCAGCCCAGGCAGAAGGTCGAGCAGAAGGCGCTGGAGGCGCTCGCCGCGAGCATCGCCATTCATGGCGTTATCCAGCCAGTGCTCGTGACAGAGGTGCTCGACGGCTACCAGCTCGTGGCCGGCGAACGTCGTGTGCGCGCGGCGCAGCTGGCGGGTCTCGATCACGTGCCCGCCGTTGTCCGCCAGATGACGGAACGCGACCAGCTGGCCGTTGCCATCGTGGAGAACGTGCAGCGCGCCGACTTGAACGCAATGGAAGAAGCGCACGCGTACCGGCAGCTCGCCGACGAGTTCAGCCTTACTCAGGATGAGATTGCTGTGAGGGTGGGACGAGCCAGGTCTACGGTGGCCAACACGCTGCGACTTCTGGACCTCGAGCCTTCCGTGCAGCAAGCCCTCGCGGATGGGAACATCAGCGAGGGGCATGCCCGAGCCCTGGCGGGAGCCACGGCCGCCGGTCAGCGTCAGCTGGTCGATGCGGTGGTGTCCCGCGGGCTGTCCGTGCGTCAGACCGAGGAACTCGTTCGGCGGCTGCGCGATCGACCCGTTCACCTTACCGACGCCGTGGTCGACGCCGACGCGAACATGGAGCGTCTCGAGGAGGATCTTCGTCACGCTCTGGGCACCAAGGTCGTCCTGGCCCGATCCAGGAAGGGCGGCCGTATCGTTATTGAGTACTACAGCGACGAGGAGTTCTCACGCCTCTTTGACCGCCTGACCGGAGGAGTGTCTTGACCCAGGATCTGCAGCCCGGCAACGACTCGGGCAACGCAACGCCTAACGGCACGACGACCGGCACGACTCCACCGGCCCCGACCCGCCGATCCAAGAAGTCGACGGGCAACGAGTACAACGCCGAGAGCATCCAGGTCCTCGAGGGCCTGGACCCCGTTCGGCGACGCCCCGGCATGTACATCGGCTCCACCGACGGCCGCGGCCTCCATCACCTGGTATGGGAAGTCGTCGACAACTCGATCGACGAGGCCATGGCTGGCCATGCCACGCACGTCGAAGTGCGAGTCCTCGAAGACGGCTCCGTTCAAGTCACCGACGACGGCCGCGGCGTTCCGGTCGGCCGCCACCCGAGCGGCAAGGATGCCCTCGAGATCGTCCACACCGTCCTGCATGCCGGATCCAAGTTCGGTGGCGGCGGATACAAGGTTTCCGGAGGTCTGCACGGCGTCGGCGTCAGCGTCGTCAACGCATTGTCCGAGTCGCTGCGTGTCGAGTCGTCCCGCGACGGGTTCGTCTGGGCCCAGGAGTATTCGCGCGGAGTCCCCACCTCACCGGTTCGCAAGATCGGGCCGCAGGGGGATCGCAAGGGCACGATGACCACGTTCAAGCCCGATCCGGAAGTCTTCGAGACGGTCGAGTTCTCGTTCGACACCATCGCTCAGCGGATGCGCGAGTCGGCCTACTTGAACAAGGGTCTGTGGATAATCCTGCTTGACGATCGCAACGATCGAGAACGTTCGTTCTATTTCGAGGGGGGCCTCGTTTCCTTCGTTCGCCACCTCAACAAGAACAAGGAGACCCTCCACAGCCGGCCGATCTACGTGGAGCGGCGCGAGGGATCGAGCTCCATCGAGGTCGCCCTCCAGTACAACGACAGCTACGCGGAGAACGTCTTCAGCTTCGCCAACAACATCAACACCATCGATGGCGGCACGCATCTCACCGGGTTCCGAGCGGCACTGACCCGTTCGCTCAACGACTACGCCCGCCGAGCCGGAATCCTCAAGGACGCCGACGCCAACCTCTCCGGCGACGATGTTCGCGAAGGCCTGACGGCCGTCGTCAGCGTCAAACTCGTCGACCCCCAGTTCGAAGGCCAAACGAAAGCCAAACTCGGCAACGCCGAGATCAAGGGGCCGGTCGAGGCCGCCGTCGCCGAGGGCATCGGCCAGTACCTAGACGAAAACCCGGCCGACGGTCGGCGCATGATCGAGAAGTCGCTTACGGCCGCCCGGGCCCGCGAAGCCGCTCGCAAGGCTCGCGACCTGGTCATTCGCAAAGGTGCCCTCGAAGGCATGTCACTGCCGGGCAAACTTGCCGACTGCCAGGAACGGGACCCCGCCAAGAGCGAGCTATACCTGGTAGAGGGCGATTCGGCCGGTGGCTCCGCAAAGCAGGGCCGCGACCGACGGTTCCAGGCGATCCTGCCGCTGCGTGGCAAGCTGCTGAACGTCGAGAAGGCTCGGCTGGACAGGATCGTGTCCAGCGAGAACATCCGGCCCCTCGTCATCGCCCTCGGCGCAGGCATCGGAGACTCCCTCGACCTCGCCAAGCTGCGTTACCACCGGATCATCATCATGACCGACGCGGACGTGGACGGCGCCCACATCCGGACGCTGCTGCTGACCTTCTTCTTCCGGCACATGCCGCAGGTCATCGAAAACGGCTACCTGTTCATCGCCCAGCCGCCGCTCTTCCGCGTCAGCACCGGCAAGGTGACCAACTACGCTTCCTCTGAAGCGGAACGAGATGCCATCGTCAAGAAGATGGCCGTCAAGAACGTTACGGTCCAGCGCTTCAAGGGTCTGGGCGAGATGAACGCGGATCAGTTGTGGGACACGACCATGAATCCTGAGAGCCGGACATTGCTTCGGGCCGAGGTCGAGGACGCTGCGGAAGCGGACGCCATCTTCACCATGTTGATGGGCGAGAAGGTCGAGCCGCGCAAGGACTTCATCAAGACAGAGGCCAGAAAGGTCCAGAACCTCGATGTCTGATCGGGCCGTGGCGGAAACTGAGACCGTCGACCGCTCGTCGGCTGCGTCGAACGCGACGCCGGATTCCGCCGGGTCGCTGGCCGCTGCTTCCGAATCGATGGCGACCGGAGCGCTCCAGCCCGTGGCGCTCTCCTATAGCGACTTCCGCCTCCGCCCGCACCACTGCTTCGCCTGCGGCGAACTGAGCGAGATCGGCCTGCACCTGCAGCTCCACCTCGAGCCGGGCCGATGTTCCACGGCGCTCGTAATTCCCCGCCAATTCGAAGGCTGGGAAGGAATCATCCACGGCGGCATCCTGTGCACTATCCTCGATGAAGTCATGGCCTGGTCCCTCGTGGCAAACGACAACTGGGGCGTCACCGCTCGCATGAGCATCGACTTCCGCAAACCCGTCACCGTAGGTCAGGCCGTGCGCGCCGAAGGCTGGATAACCGAAGACCGGCGCCGGATCCAGGTTACGGCGGGCCGGATCGTCGACGCCGAGACAGGCGTTGAACTCGCCACGGCCCAAGCCACGTACGTTGCCGCGCAGGAATCGCGCAAGCGCGAACTCAAGAAACTCTACGGCGTCGCCGATCTAAACGACGACCCGGAGGAGGGGAGACCGTGACGACGTCTCACGACGCCACTCCCTCCGCGACGACGGTGGCGTCGCAACGCTTCATCGCCGAGCACATGGCCAAAGCCGTCGCGCTGGGCGACCACCTCGCCGACCTCGCGGAGACGCCCAACGCGTTTCTCGCGGACATCCACAAGGGCTTCGCGCAGATGTCCGACCCCGCGTCCGCCGACGGAATTCGAGCCGTGGCGCCCACGATCGGGCCGGTCCTGGGCGTCCGGCTGCCCCTCCTGGAGGCGACCTTCAAGCAGTTCCGCAAATGCATCAAGGACGTGCCCGCAGCCGGACTCTTCGACATCGCCGACCGCTTGCTGAGAGAAGAGGACGCGGAGTTCCACTGGTTCGGCATGTGGATGCTCGAGCGGCTTCTGGCGGCCGACACGGAGAGAACCTGGCAGATGATGCGCCGCGCCGCCCGGGACGCCGGCGATTGGATCTCGGTAGACACCCTGGCTCATCCCTACGCGCTGGGCCTCCTCCTCGAGTCGAAGCGCTGGTCGGATGTCCAGCAGCTGGTCCACTCCTCGTCGCGTTGGGAGCGGCGGCTCGTCGGTGCCACAGTCGCCACCCTGCCGCATATCAAGCGCGTGGGCGCCAAGGACAAGAGCGTCGCCGGCCGCTGCCTCATGCTCATCGGCCAGTTGATGGGCGACCCGGAGCCGGACGTCCAGAAGGCCCTGTCATGGGCCCTCCGATCGCTCGCTCCGATTGACCCGGCCGGAGTCGTGGCCTTCGCGACCAAGGAGGCCGAGACGGCGCGCACTACCAAGGACGGCGGGCGTGCCTGGGTCATCAAGGATGCCCTGCCCAAACTGCCCCCCGAAGCCCAGTCCACGCTCAGGCCAATACTGGCGGGCGTGCGGCGACGGGCCAGCGCTCCATCCCAAATACAAGCCGCGGCATCCGCGGTCGATCCCGCCTTAATCACCGCCGCGCCGCGGCTGTGACTGCATCCCGGAGGAATAGCACACCGTGACTGACGATCTCGGCAGGGTAAGGGTCATCCGCATCGAAGACGAGATGCG
>PMLK01000120.1:0-12394 GCA_003158875.1 Chloroflexota bacterium | reverse complement strand
CGGCGAGGTGATGGGCAAGTACCATCCCCACGGCGACGCCGCTCTGTACGAGGCCCTGGTCCGACTCGCCCAGGACTTCTCGATGCGCTACCCGCTCGTCGACGGCCAGGGCAACTTCGGATCCATCGATGGCGACAGCGCCGCGGCCATGCGCTACACCGAGGCCCGGCTGACCGGCATCGCGGCGGAGATGCTGGCGGACATCGACAAGAACACGGTCGACTTCACGGACAACTACGACGGCACCCAGAAGGAGCCGACCGTCCTGCCCGCCAAGCTGCCCAACCTGCTGGTCAACGGCTCTTCGGGCATCGCCGTCGGCATGGCCACGAACATTCCGCCGCATCACCTCGGCGAAGTCTGCGACGCCGCATCGGCGCTCATCGACGATCCGAGCCTCACGTCGGACGATCTGTGCAAGTACATCCTTGGGCCGGACTTCCCGACCGGCGGCACCATGTACCGCTACGAAACTCGCCGCAACCCCATCACCGGCGAGAACGAGACGGTAGATGCAATCCGCGAGATGTACGCCCACGGCCGCGGCCGCGTGGTCGTGCGCGCTCAGGTTGCGTTCGAAGAAACCCGCCACGGCCGGATGGCGATCATCGTCACCGAGCTTCCCTACATGGTGAACAAGGCGGCCCTTCTCGAGAAGATGGCCGAGATGGTCGGCGCCAAGAAGATCGACGGCGTGGCCGATCTGCGCGACGAGTCGGACCGCGACGGCATGCGCATCTACATCGAAATCAAGCGCGACGCGGACCCGCATCGAGTCTTGAACAACTTGTTCAAGCACACCGCGATGCAGACGGCGTTCAACATGNNCATGAACATGCTCGCCCTCGTCGACGGCCAGCCTCAGACGCTGCCCCTGAAGTCCGTCCTGGCCCACTACATCGACTACCGCCGCGAGGTCGTACGCCGCAGGACCGAGTTCGACCTCGAAAAGGCGCGCGCCCGGGCCCACATCTTGGAAGGCCTGAAGATCGCCCTCGACAACCTCGACGAGGTGATCAAGACGATCCGCGAGTCGGCCGACGTGGAGAGAGCCCGCGGCAACTTGATGGAGAAGTTCGGGCTGTCCGAAATCCAGGCACAGGCGATCCTCGACATGCGGCTCGCTCGACTGGCCGCCCTCGAGCGCAAGAAGATCGAGGACGAATACCTCGAGGTCATCAAGCTCATCGCCGAACTCGAGGACATCCTGGCCAACCCGTCCCGCATTTCGGCCGTCATCAAGGACGAGCTCACGGCCATCAAGGCCAAGTACGCCGGCGCCCGACGGACCCGCATCGCCGATGACTCATCTCGAGAGATGACGGATGAGGATCTGATCGCGGACGAGGACGTGGTCATCACCATCAGCCGGCGCGGCTATATCAAGCGCCAGCCCGTGGCCACCTACCGCCGTCAGGCCCGCGGCGGCAAGGGCATCATCGGCCACGTCACGCGCGAGGAAGACGCCGTCGAGCACCTGCTCGTGGCCAACACGCACGACTGGGCCCTGTTCTTCACCAACCGCGGCCGGGTCTTCTCGGCCAAGGTCCACACCATCGTCGATGCCAGCCGCCAGGCCAAGGGGATCGCGATCATCAACCTACCCGGCGTCCAGGTTGAGCCGGGCGAGGTGCCCATGGCGACGATCACGCTGTCGGACTTCCAGGCGGGCAAGTTCCTGGTCATGGCCACCCGCAACGGCGTCGTGAAGAAGACGCCGCTCGAGCAGTTCGACAAGGTCCGCTCCAGCGGCATCATCGCCATCACAATCGCCCCCGACGACGAGCTCGCCTGGGTTGATGTGGCCAACGGCGACGACGACGTGATCCTTGCCAGTGCCCAGGGCAAGATCGCCCGATTTGCGGAAGACGAGGTCCGTCCGATGGGCCGGCCCGCCGCAGGCGTGATCGGCATCCGACTGGCAAGTCCCACAGACCGCGTAGTCGGCATGAGCGTGGTCCAGCCGACGGCGGATCTACTCGTCCTGACCGAGACCGGTTACGGCAAGCGCGTGCCTCTGACCGAGTTCCGAGCGATGCATCGCGGCAGTCAAGGAGTGCGGCTGATCTCGCTGGAAGGCAAGAAGACCGGAGACGTGGCCGCGGTCCAGCAGGTGACCGAGCAGGACGAGGAGTTGCTCCTTATCAGCGCTGGCGGCCAGGTCGTCCGGACGGAGACCAACACCATCAATCGCTACTCGTCGCAAGCTCGGGGCGTCATCGTCATGCGTCTGAACGCCGGGGACAAGGTCGTGGGCATTGCGGCATTCCGGTCCGGGCTGGCGCAACGCGAGGGCATCGCGGACAATGACCCCGAACAGACTCCGCCCAAGTCCGCCGGCCCTAAATCCAAGCCCGACGGCGGCCAGCCCAAGTGATCGAGATGGACACCTCGGAGGCAGTCTTGCCGACAGCGGACCAGTTTGACGTCTATACCGGGAACGCCAACCCGGAACTGGCGCGAAACATCTGCAGGTACCTTGGCATAGACCTTGGCAAGTCCGAAGTCTTCGAATTCGCCAACGAGAACATCTTCGTCCGGATCATCGACAACGTCCGCGAGAAGGACGTCTTCCTGATCCAGCCCACTTCGCGGCCGGTGAACAAGTCGATCATGGAACTGCTGATCATGATCGACGCCTGCAAGCGGGCCAGCGCCGGGCGGATCACCGCCGTGGTTCCGTACTACGGCTACGGGCGCTCCGACAAGAAGGACCAGCCGCGCGTCCCGATCACGGCTCGCTTGATAGCGGACATGCTCACCGTCGCCGGCGCCAACCGGATCCTGACGGTGGACCTGCACCAGGGCCAGATCCAGGGCTTCTTCAATATCCCGGTCGATGAACTCACCGCCGTGCACCTCCTCTCCAGCCACTTCCGGCAGAAGGAGATCCAGAACCCGGTCGTCGTGACGGACCTGGGCTTCGCCAAGAGAGCCCGGACCTTCGCCCAACTCCTCGACGCGCCGCTCGCGATCGTGGAAAAGCGACGCATCGGCAATCAGGACCGGGCCGAAGTGCTCAACGTCATCGGCGACGTCCGCGGCAANNCATCATCGTCGACGACGAGATCGATACCGCCGGCACTCTTACCCAGATCGTCGATGCCCTCGAGCGCGAGGGAGTAACCGAGCTGTATGCCTGCGCCACTCACGCCGTCATGTCGGATCCGGCGGCCGAGCGCATCGCCAACTCGAATCTCAGGGAAGTCGTCGTCACGGACTCGGTACCGATTCCCCGGGAGAAGCGGGGCGACAAGATGAAGGTCATCTCGCTGGCGCCGCTCGTCGCCGAGGCGATCGTCCGCATCCACCGGGGCCAATCGGTGGGAGCGCTCTTTACGAGCGAGGTCCAGTTCACGCAGGAAATGCTGCTGTGGGACGTCGACGGCGCCGACCGGCCGACACTCGACAGCAATTCGCGCGCGCGGGGAGTCAGGGAAGAATGACACTCCAGCTCCACCGTCCGGATGGAACCGGCGGACTCGTTCCCACCCAGCCGCCGGGAAACACTCGCGGCGAGGACTGGCGGCGAAGCCTCCGATCCAAGCGCTGGCGGGCCGCCGGTCTGCGGAACACGGAGATGAACCCCACGTCCACGCCCGCTGCCGTGGCCTTTTGGGTCGTTCTCGCGGCAGCCACTTTCCTGCTGGTGCTGTGGGGCTACGGGTCTCACTTCTGGAGATAGTCGAGCGCGGCCCCAGCGGTCGGCGCCCACTGACCTATACTTTCCAGCCAGCGCCCGGCATGGCCGGGAGGCTGCTTTCGGCCGACGCCGAGGGGCGTCGCCGCCTCGGCCGAGGCCCAGGCCAATTGCCCGCGCCGCGGGCCTCAACTGATCGTGAGCCTCAATGCTTGGCTTCCTGAGCCGCTTCGTCGACTCGAACGACCGCGAGCTTCGTCGACTCGAACCGCTCGTCGATAGGATCAACGAACTCGAGCCCGAGATGGAGGCTCATTCGGACGATGAGATCCGCGCACTGTTCGACGAACTGCGCCAGGAGATTCTCGATGCTGCCGAACCCGAAGAACCATCGGACGACGAACTTCACCAACCCGAGCGTGAGCGGCGTCGCGAGCTGAAGAAGGATCGCCTCAAGCGCGAACACGATCGCGTCCAGGACGCCATGGATAGTGTCCTGCCCGAAGCGTTCGCGGCCGCGCGAGAAGCCATGCGACGCACCCTGGGAATGCGTCCCTTCGATGTCCAGATGCTCGGCGCGATCGTCCTTCACCAGGGCCGCATCGCCGAAATGAAGACCGGCGAGGGCAAGACGCTCGTCGCGCCGATCGCCGCGATTCTCAATGGACTGACCGGCCACGGCGTTCACGTGGTCACGGTCAACGACTACCTCGCCCGCCGCGATGCCCAGTGGATGGGTCCTGCTTATCACTACCTCGGACTCTCGGTCGGCGTCATCACTCACGAAGCCTCGTACCTCTTCGAGCCGGGCTATCCCACCACGGACGAGCGGCTGATCAATCTCCGGCCCTGCACTCGCCGCGAGGCTTACGCCGCGGACATCACCCACGGCACCAACAACGAATTCGGATTCGACTACTTGCGCGACAACATGGTCGTGGAGCTAGATCAGCGAGTTCAGCGGGAGCGCTATTTCGCCATAGTCGACGAAGTGGACAACATCCTCATCGACGAGGCCCGCACNNCGCACGCCGCTCATCATCAGCGGTCAGGCCGAAGAGTCCGCCGACAAGTACTTCCTGTTCGCCCGACTGGTGCCACGGCTGTCGCCTCGACCCGAAGGGGCCGAGGAGGGCGGCGATTACTTCCTCGATCTCAAGGAGAAAGCCGTCTCTCCAACCGAGGAAGGCATCGAAAAGATGGAGAAGCTCCTCGGCGTCCAGAACATCTACGACGACCCGATTCTGGCCCGCTACTTCGAGTCCGCGCTGAAGGCCCACGCCCTGTTCAAGCGGGACCGCGACTACATCGTCAAGGAAGGCGAAATCGTCATCGTCGACGAGTTCACCGGTCGTCAGATGCCCGGCCGGCGCTGGAGCGAGGGCCTCCACCAGGCCATCGAGGCCAAGGAAGGGCTTCACGTCCAGCGCGAGTCGGTGACCCTGGCAACGATCACCTTCCAGAACTACTTCCGCCTCTACACCAAGCTGGCCGGCATGACCGGTACGGCCATGACCGAAGCCGAGGAACTGCACAAGATCTACAAGCTCGAGGTCGTGGCAATCCCGACCCACCGGCCGATGGTTCGAGACGACGGCGCGGACCTGGTGTTCCGCAACGAGACCGGCAAGTTCATGGCGCTGATCGACGAGATCGTCGACATGCACGAGCAGGGCCGCCCCGTCCTCGTCGGCACGGTTTCCGTCGAGAAATCCGAGCGTCTCGCCGACATGCTCACTCGGCGCGGCGTGAAACACGAAGTCCTCAACGCCAAGTTCCATGAGAAGGAAGCGCCGATCGTGGCCCAGGCGGGCCGCAGTGGATCCGTCACGATCGCCACGAACATGGCCGGTCGAGGCACGGACATCAAGCTCGGTGGCGACCCGGCCGGAATGGCCTCGATGATCCTGCATCGCAAGGGCCTGAACCCCGCCGAGGTCGAAAAGGAAACCTACGATGCGGCTTTGGCCGAGGCCGAGGGCGTTTGTGCCTCAGACCACGATAAGGTCGTAGAGGCCGGCGGCCTCCACATCATCGGCACCGAGCGCCACGACTCCCGGCGCATCGACAATCAGCTGCGCGGCCGCGCCGGTCGCCAGGGCGACCCCGGCTCATCCCGCTTCTACCTGTCCCTCGAAGACGACCTGATGAAGCGCTTCGCCTCGGACCGCGTCGCCGGCCTGATGGAGCGACTCGGCCTCGAAGAGGACATGGCCATCGAGTCGCGCCTCGTCTCCAAGACGATCGAGAACGCCCAGAGCCGGGTCGAGGGCTACAACTTCGACATCCGCAAGCACGTCGTCGAGTACGACGACGTAATCAACAAGCAGCGCGAGACCATATACGAGGAGCGCGACAAGGTCCTGAACAACGAGGATCTCGCCGAGACAATCGAGAACTTCGTCGACCAGGAGATCGACTTCGTCGTCGACAAGAACCTCAACCCGGACGTGCCCATGGACCAGTGGAACATGGCCGGCATCGTGGCGGCGATGGAGGCCATGGGCCTTGCCGGCCCGGACCTGACCGAGGATGCGCTGTGGGAGTTCCGCAATCGCGACGCCATTGCCATGCATCTCAAGGATGTCGCCGCCGACCGCATGGACCAGAAGAGCGAGGAGAGCCCGGAGGACTGGGTGCTAATCGAGCGGCTGGTCCTGCTGCGCACTATCGACTCCATCTGGGTTGAGCACCTCACCGAGATCGACGAGATGCGCCAGGGCATCGGCCTTCGCGGCTTCGCCCAGGAAGATCCGCTCAACGCCTTCAAGAAGGAGGCTTTCGCCCTCTACGAAGAGATGAGCGCGCTCATCCGGCACCAGGTGGCAACCACCATCTTCCGAGTCTCGCTCGTCCGCCAGCAGCCGCCACCGGAGGGCGTCGAAGGAACGGCCGCACCGAATGCCTCCGACGGCCCCGCTCCGGCGGACGCGGAAGCTGGCCGTCGCATCGCGGGCGGCATTTCGAAGCTCCGCAAGCCCATGCCTCAGGGACGCGAATCGGGCGGTTCCAGCGGCGCCGCAAGCGACGGAGCGGCCGGTGGCATCAAGCCCGGCTACTCACCCGCCGGGATTCGCATGGGCCGCAACGACGTGTGCTGGTGCGGGTCGGGCAAGAAGTACAAGAAGTGCCACGGCCAGTAGCCGCCCGCCGCGCTCGATGACGCGGCCTCGACTCACCACCCGTGAGCGCCTGCGCGATCTTCTCCTCGTCGCAATCGCATTTGCGGTGGGCGCGGGGGCGCTAACGGCCTACACGACATTCCGAATCTGGCAGGTTGGGCAGCAGGACAGCCGCCGGCCGGTGGACGCGATCGTGGTTCTCGGCGCGGCCCAATACAACGGCCGCCCCTCGCCGGTCCTCGCCGCCAGACTCGATCATGCCATCGAGCTATACAAGGCGGGCCTGGCGCCGTATCTGATCACGACCGGTGGCAAGCTCCAAGGCGACCGCTATACCGAAGCCCAGACCGGCTATCGCTACGCCGTAGCGCACGGCGTACCCGCAAAGGCGATCCTCATGGAGACCACGGGCGGTGACACGCTCGAGTCGCTCATAAATGTCCGCGCCATATTCGCCGCCCATGATCTGCACACGGCCCTGTTCGTCTCCGACCGGAGCCACATGCTCCGCGTCCTGAGGCTTGCCGCCGATCAGGGCATCGAGGGCTGGTCGTCGCCCACCGACACCAGCCCGGACGACATCGACGGCACCCTCATCAAGAACTCCATGGTCCACGAATTGGGCGGTCTCGGGGCCTATGTATTTGCCCTCGAGTACGACGACCCGGCGGTCACGCCGACGGCAGAACCCGCCGGACCATCGGCCACGCCCTAGACGCGGTCTCCCGCCGCCCTCGGCGCGGTCTCCCGCCGCCGTCTCGCCGCCTCGCCGCCTCGCCGCCTCGCCGCTCGGCATGGCTCCCCCCGAGACGCGCCCGCAACCAGCGTTCATCGTCGCCTCGCGGCCGCGGCATCCGGTCGACGTAGACTCCGCCACGAGCATTCGCCCCTACGCACCGGGAAACCGGCGCGAGTTTCGCTGTGGATCGGGATTTATCCAACTGGAGTCCAAATAACCTCTTGGCTGCGCCTAATTGAAACCGTATACTCGGTTCATCGTCCACCGCGGCCGGGACTCGTCATCCAGGTCGCGGTTGTCATGAGGGGACGATTGCCGTCACACTGAGGAGAGTAGTGAAGCAGGCAGAAGAAGAGGCATTCATCGATCTCATCGCCTGTGAGCGAGATTGCCGGAACTGCAGCTACGCCGCCGCTCTCGATTGCGATGGCAACTGCGGTGTCTGCACCCATAACCTCTACTGCCCTTGCGTCAACCCCGTCGTCGCCCGGAGCAAGAGCGCCCTGCGCTTGATTGAGCTCCGTCCGGTGCTTTTACAGGACGCTCGAGGCCGCTCCTAGTGGAGCCGGCCGAGATCCGCGACCTGGTAGCACGGATCCAGGCGACCTCGGGGCGTCTTTGACCTCGAGGTCAAGGAGCGGCGACTAGACGACCTCGACGCCCAGGCCGGCGAGCCCGATTTCTGGGACGATCAGCGAGTCGCCAAGAAAGCCCTGCGCGAAGCCGAGGGGCTACGCGAAGAACTCGCACTGTGGCGGACCCTGGAATCGGGGGCTTCGTCCACGCTCGAATTGCTCGAGCTCGCCCAGGAAGAGAACGACCAGGCTCTCCAGGACGAAGTCTCCAATGAGGCCGCCAAACTGGATCGCGAGTACAGCACCGCCCGGCGCGAACTGCTCTTCGGCGGCGAGTACGACCAGCGCAATGCCCTCCTGACCATCAGCGCGGGCGCGGGCGGCACCGAAGCCACGGACTGGGCCCAGATGCTGCTGCGCATGTACCTGCGCTGGGCCGAGCGCCATAAGTTCGCCACGGAGATCCTCGACCAGACCGAGGGTGAGGAAACCGGCATCAAGAGTGTCACCGTGGCCGTGGACGGCAGGGCCGCGTACGGCTTCCTCAAAGCGGAGCGGGGAGTCCACCGTCTCGTTCGAATCAGCCCCTTCGACTCGCAGAAGCGGCGCCATACGACTTTCGCCCTGGCCGAGGTGCTGCCTGAGGTAGAGAGCGACATCGAGGTCGAGCTCAACTGGGACGAGATCCGCCTCGACACGTTCCGGGCGACCGGCGCCGGCGGCCAGCACGTNNCAACAAGACCGACTCGGCCGTGCGTCTAACTCACCTTCCGACTGGGATCGTGGCCCAGAGCCAAAACGAGCGGTCGCAAACCCAGAACAAGGAGACGGCCGCCAAGATCCTGCAGGCCCGCCTGCTGCAGCGGGCCGTGGAGGAGCACGAGGCGGAGCTCTTGAAGCTTCGCGGCGAGCATGTCGAAGCCGGCTGGGGCAACCAGATCCGCAGCTACGTGCTTCACCCGTACCAGATGGTGAAAGACCACCGAACTGAACTCGAGACGGGCAACACGGCCGCGGTTCTGGACGGTGACCTGGATGCCTTCATGCAGGCCGAACTCGAGCGCGAGGCGACCGGGGCGGTAATGGTCCCCGGCGAGCCCCGTCCCAAGGCGGGATAAGGTGGCCGTCGGCTATCGCCCACCGTTGCCGTCGGAGCTGGGCGAGTGCGCCCTGGTCTGGTATACGGCCGTGGACGACTATATGGCCCGGCTCGGGCGGCCGCTCCCGTCGCCCTATCTGGATCCACTCCTGGCCCTGCTGCGACACCTCCTGACCACGGACCCGCAGCGCTTCCTCGTGGCCGTGCGGCCGGCTCACGGAGCGACCGGCCACTCGGCGGAACAGATCGTAGGTTTTGGCATCGCGGCCCAGCGAGAGGACGTGTGGTTCCTTTCGCAGCTCTACGTGCTGCCGTCGGAGCAGGGCAAGGGGATCGGCCGCGCTCTGATGATGCAGATACTGCCGTCGGTCGAGACGCCCGCGTCTCAGACGGCCGCGGCCCGCGGCGACGAGACGGCCGAGGCCGACGACTCCCAGACGGCACGGAGCGGCGTCCTGGCAATGTGCACGGACTCGGCCCAGCCCGTCTCGAACGGCCTCTACGCCCGTCTCGGGATCGTGCCCCGGGTGCCGGTCCTGAATCTGGTCGGGACGCCGAATCCCTCGGCCCTGGCCCGCCTTCCGGCCGGGGTAGAAGCCACTCCGTTCGGCCGCTCGGACCCAGCGGCCGACATCGCAACCATCGACCGGGCGATCCTCGGCTACGCTCACCCGGCCGACCACGCCTTCCTGCGAACGACCGGCCGCGACGGCTTCGTCTTCCGGACGGCCGGCGGCGAACTCCTCGGTTACGGGTACAGCTCCGAAGCCGGCCGGTTCGGCCCCATCGCCTTGCTGGATGAGACCCTGACGGCGACCGTCATTGGCCACCTGATGAGCACCATTCGGGCGCGCGGAGCGACGAGTGCCTGGGTACCGGGCGACAACGATCGAGCCGTCGTGGCTCTGCTCCGGGCCGGTCTGCGCATCGAAGGGTTCCCGGCGCTGCTGTGCTGGACCCGTCCCTTCGCGGGGTTCGAGCGCTACGTCATCGGCAGCCTGGCTCTGTTGTGATGTCGGCGACCTGCCCCGCGTCCCGATCGGTGCTAGCCTCAACGTCATGGTGAGCCCGGTGGCACCCGATTCCAAGCCAAGCCAGAGCCGCCTCGACGGCACGCCCGCTGTCGACCAGCCCGTAGTCGGCCAGCCCGTAGTCGACCGAACGCTCGCCGCTCGCCCGCAACCCGGCATCTCCGCGCTGGAACGTACGGCCGATCGCCCGTTCATCCGCCATTCGGTCGACGACGTCCCGAGCCGGATCGTCCTGGCGATGCAGGGCGTGACGAAGTCCTACCCCAACGGCCGCGTCGCGCTTCGTGGAGTGGACCTTATGGTCCCCGAGGGCGACTTCGTGTTCCTCGTGGGACCGTCCGGCGCGGGCAAGTCCACCCTTATCAAGCTTCTGATCCGCGACGAACTGCCGACCAAGGGCCTCGTACTTCTGGACGGCCGCGATCTTGGGCGGCTCAAGCGACGGGATGTCCCGAAGATCCGCCGGCGTATCGGCGTCGTGTTCCAGGACTTCAAGCTCCTGCCCAACAAGACCGTCCGCGACAACGTCGGTTTCGCGCTCGAAGTCACCGGCACGCCGAGACAGCAGATCGTCCCCGCTGTCGATCGCGTGTTGAGAGTGGTCGGCCTCACGGGCCAGGCTGACCAGCTCCCCAACCAGCTGTCCGGCGGCGAGCAGCAGCGAACGGCGATTGCCCGGGCCCTTGTCCATAACCCGCGCCTCTTCATCGCGGACGAGCCGACGGGCAACCTCGATCCGGTAATCAGCTGGGAGATCATCCAGCTCCTGCTGCGGATCAATGAACTGGGCGTGACCGTCCTGATGGCCACCCACAACGCCGAGATCGTCACGGCCGTCCGCAAGCGCGTTGTCGGCCTGGAGAACGGCCGCATCGTGCGCGACGAGGTGGGCGCCGCGTACCACCGCGAGGACTGACGTGCTCCGCTTCGCCGCTTTCAGCCTTCGCCGCGCCTGGCATGGATTCTGGCTCAACGGCCTGATGAGCCTGGCCGCGACCGCCACGATGGTGCTCGTTCTCGTGCTGATGTCGGGGCTGATCATCCTGGTCACGGGCCTGAATGCCACGCTCGACTACGTCCAGAGCGAAGTCCAGGTCGTTGCCTACATGAAGGACAGCGCCACCCAGCAGGACGTCATCTCGCTCGAGACCTCGCTTCAGCAAATGCCGCAGGTTGCGCAGGTTCAATTCGTCTCGAAGGCCAAGGCCTACCAGGACTTCCTCGACCGCCATCCGGGCGAGGCCGACATTCTCAAGACTCTGCCCACTAACCCGCTGCCGGCATCAATCCAGATCAACCTGAACGATCCGAGCGACTACGTCGATGTCGCGACGTTCTTGAATTCCCAGCCGCAAGTCGACCACGTCCTGAACATCCAGCAGACCGTGGACCAGTTGAACTCCGTCATCGACGTCCTCCAGGCCGGAGGGACCGCAGTGTTGATCATCGTCGGGCTCATCGTCCTGTTCATCGTCGTCAACACCATCCGGCTCGCCGTGGTGGCCCGGGCCGACGAGATCGAGATCATGCGTCTGGTCGGCGCCTCGGACGCTTTCATCCGCTGGCCGTTCATCTTCGAAGGAGCAATGGTCGGCCTGTTCGGAGCGACGATCACGATAGTCCTGCTGTTCCTCAGCCAGGGACCGATCACCGGATTCCTGGCCGACTACTTCAAGGTTCTGCCTATCGAAGCCAATGCCACCGTGGGCCCGACGATAGCCATGGTGGTTCTCGGAACCGGGGTCGGTATCGGCGTCCTCGGCTCATTCCTCTCCGTAAGGAGCTACCTCATCCGCTGACCGGCCGCCGGCCGCTGTCGTCCCATCCCGAGGTCGTTGAGATGTCCGCGTCACCCGCATCAGGCAATTCGGACCCGTCGGAGCCCGACGTCGCGCCGATGCCTTCCGATTCCGATTCGCCCGCCCGCGGTGGCCGCCGCCGCGTAGCCCCTGTACGCCTGGCATCCGTCCTGGTCGCAATCCTGGCCGGCAGCGGCCTGTTCATGGGCGGATTCACGCTGGGCGCCCACGTGGCAACGACACCGGGTACTCCGGCCGACCAGGAGGCTCGATTTGGGGCGTTCTGGGACGTCTACGGCTTGATCAACAGCGAATATGCCGGCTTGCCCAAGCCGAGTCAGGACGCCCTGGCTCAGGCTGCGATCAAGGGCATGATGGAGAGCCTCAAC